>JAFEFW010000569.1 GCA_018240405.1 Pseudomonadota bacterium | reverse complement strand
AAGAAGCCCGAGACGATCAACTACCGCACCTTCAAGCCGGAGCGGGACGGGTTGTTCTGTGCCCGTATCTTCGGCCCGATCAAGGA
The DNA here is from genome assembly GCA_018240405.1 of Pseudomonadota bacterium. GTDB lineage: Bacteria > Pseudomonadota > Alphaproteobacteria > Acetobacterales > Acetobacteraceae > Rhodopila. The sequence goes on along the minus strand of JAFEFW010000569.1, from coordinate 1,266 downwards.
CTATGAGTGCCTGTGCGGCAAGTACAAGCGGATGAAGTTTCGCGGCATCATCTGCGAGAAGTGCGGCGTCGAGGTCACCCTGGCGAAGGTGCGGCGTGAGCGGATGGGCCACATCGAACTGGCCTCGCCGGTTGCGCATATCTGGTTCCTGAAGTCATTGCCGAGCCGGATCGGCCTGATGGTCGACCTGACGCTGAAGGAGCTGGAGAAGATCCTGTATTTCGAGAGCTATGTGGTTCTCGAGCCCGGCACCACCGACATGAAGATGCTGCAGCTGCTGACGGAAGATCAGCTGATTGCCAAGCAGGATGAGTTCGGTGAGGACCAGTTCGAAGCCGGTATCGGCGCCGAAGCGATCAAGAAGGTGCTGGCCCGCATCGACCTGGATGCGGAAAAGGTCAAGCTGCGGGCGGAGCTGAAGGAGACGTCCTCCGAGGCGAAGCGCAAGAAGCTGGTGAAGCGCCTGAAGCTGATTGAGGCGTTCGGCGAATCCGGCTGCCGGCCGGACTGGATGGTGATGGACGTGATCCCGGTCATTCCGCCGGAACTGCGTCCGCTGGTGCCGCTGGATGGCGGCCGCTTCGCCACCTCCGACCTGAACGACCTGTACCGCCGCGTCATCAACCGCAACAACCGCCTGAAGCGGCTGATCGAGCTGCGCGCGCCGGACATCATCGTGCGCAACGAGAAGCGCATGCTGCAGGAGAGCGTGGACGCGCTGTTCGACAACGGCCGTCGCGGCCGCGCCATCACGGGCGCCAACAAGCGCCCGCTGAAGTCGCTGTCCGACATGCTGAAGGGCAAGCAGGGCCGGTTCCGCCAGAACCTGCTCGGCAAGCGCGTCGACTATTCGGGCCGGTCGGTGATCGTGGTCGGTCCCGAACTGAAGCTGCAGCAGTGCGGCCTGCCGAAGAAGATGGCGCTCGAGCTGTTCAAGCCGTTCATCTACTCCAAGCTCGAGAAGTATGGCCACGCCACGACCATCAAGGCGGCCAAGCGGATGGTCGAGAAGGAGCGGCCGGAAGTCTGGGACATCCTGGAAGAGGTGATCCGCGAGCATCCGGTCATGCTGAACCGGGCGCCGACGCTGCACCGGCTTGGCATCCAGGCGTTCGAGCCGGTGCTGATCGAGGGCAAGGCGATCCAGCTTCACCCGCTGGTTTGCACCGCCTTCAACGCCGACTTCGACGGCGACCAGATGGCGGTGCACGTGCCGCTGTCGCTGGAAGCGCAGCTCGAAGGCCGCGTGCTGATGATGTCCACCAA
>JAFEFW010000568.1 GCA_018240405.1 Pseudomonadota bacterium | reverse complement strand
GCAAGCGTTACAGTTCCGACCATGTTGTTACTGCTGCGCGATATCATCCCGCAAGAGCGGTCAATCAGCAAACGGATAGGTCGGGGACGATCCGGCGTCGGCCGTTACGCCTTCGGCCTGATCGCCGGCGCGACCGCCATCCCAGGCGGATAGGTTGTTACGACCCGGCCGTCCTGCCACTGTACGATCATCAGTTCGGCATCAACGCGCCGGCCGTTGGCGTCGTACTTGATGTGATTGCCGGGAAACAGCTTCGCCGGCCCGTCACGCAGGTCGAAGGCCCTGATTTGGTCAGCGACTTTTGCCGGCTCGGGCGACCGGGCCCGCTCCACCGCCTCGGCCAGCAGCATGATGTGGCCATAGGCCATGATTGGCTCCTGTAGCATCCACGGCTCTCCGGTACGAGCCATGTAGCGCTTCTCGATATCCTCCAGACCACGCCCGGCCCCGGCGGCGGTGATGACCATGAGGCCCTGCACGAGGTCCTTGCCGGCGTTCTGCGCCAGTTCCGGCGTCGCCCAATGGCCGCCATTGCCGACCACCGGCAGCTTGCCGCGGCCAAGCCCGAACTCGGCCAGCTTGTCGAGCAGCATCTTGTCGTCGCCGACATTGGATGGCAGCGCCAGCAGCAGGTCAGGCCGCCCGGAGCGCACGTGCTGGATCAGCGTGGTGGCGTCGGCGAGAGGCGGGGTGAAGACCTCATCCACCACCGGCGTCACGCCAAGATCCTTCAGCACGTGGTCGCGGATCGGCTTGAGGAAGCTGACCGAGGACGCTGTGTTGTCCGCGATGATGCCGATCTTCTTCGGTCGCCTGCCGGTGCTGTGCTCCGCCAGCGCCATGATCGTCGGCAGTGCCTTCTCCGCCTGATCCACCGCGGTGGGAGAGGACTGGAAGACGAAGCGGAAACCGCGACCGGTGATCAGGTCCGAGTAGGACTGGGTGAACCAGGGGATGCCGGCGCGTTCGGTCACCTCGGTGACGGCCAGCGTGAAGGTGGAGAGCCAGGCGCCGAACCCGCCGGACACGTCGGGCTGCTGGGCGATCAGGCGTTGCGCGGCGTCCTTGGCCTTGTCCGCACTGTCGCCGGCATCAAGCTGTATCAGCCGGACCGGCGCGCCGCCTAGTGCCTTGATGCCGCCGGCCTTGTTGATGTCGTCGATCGCCATCTCGGCACCCTGCCGCTGCAACTCGCCCTCGCGCGCCCATGGGCCGGACAGCGGACTGATCATGGCGAAGACGACAGGTTTCGCGGTCTGTGCGCGAGCCGTGTGGACCAAAGGGAGGGTCGCTGCACCCGCCAGCAGGCTGCGTCGGCGGATGCGATGAGCGGTTGGCATTGGTATCCTCCCCGGCAGCT
>JAFEFW010000567.1 GCA_018240405.1 Pseudomonadota bacterium | reverse complement strand
GGTCGTGCGATCAACCTTAACGTCGATAAAGTTGATCTTGCCGTCCAATGGATACTGCGAGCCATCCGAGAAACGAATCTTTACCACCAACGCGGCGGCGTCGACCTTGGCTCCCGCCTTCTGCAGGTCGAGGAACTCCCGCTGGCTGACCGGGAAAACGGTGTAAATCGGGTTCTCGCTCAGGATCACCGTGAGTACGCCAGAGTCCGGGCCAACGACATTGCCTTTGGTAACCGCGCTGCGGCCGATCCGCCCGCTGATCGGAGCGGTGATATCCGTATAGGACAGGTTGATCGTGGCAGTACGCAGATCAGCTTCCGCCCGGATGACGGCCCCCTGCGCGTTCTGCTCCGTCGCCACGCGTTCGTCGCGATTTGCGATCGACATGGCGCTTGTCTTGACGAGTTCATCCGCACGCTGCCGCTGTAGCGACGCGTTGGCAAAAGTCGCCTGCCCCTGCAGCAGCGCCCCTCGGGCCTGCAAGACGGCGGCTTCGAAAGGCCCCTTCTCGATGCGGTAGAGTGGCGCGCCGGCCTTCACCGTATCACCTTCCTTGAACAGGACCTCGTCCAGAAACCCGGTCACGCGCGCTCGGACATCGACGTGCTCAGTCGCCTCGATCCGTCCCGCATATTCGGTCGCTCGCGTGACTGGCTGCATCGAAGCCGTAACAACACCAACCGGGATCGGCTTTGGCGGCGCCGTCTGCGCGAAGACGGGCCCAGAGAGGATCACCACCATAGTCGCGAGTGCAGTCAGTCGCCTCATGTGATGTTGCCTTGCCGTGATGAAGTCAACGGATCGTATTGGGCGTCTGATACCAATTGGACCGACCAGCCTTGTAGCTCTCGCAGCTCGCCGATCCAGCCGTTCCCAACATTAACCTATGCTCGACATCAGATCGCGATCTTTGAGGAGGGTCAAAGCCTGTGGGGAAAAAACATCATCAAGCGTGGTGCACTAAATGGTTTGATATTATAATGCTTAGTGTAGGCCATAGAGGTCATGCACTTAGGCGGTAGACAATCGTTTCGGCCTTACGAGACGAGGCTCGTAGTTACTCGAGGGTCGCACGTGTATGGCGCGCGATCATTCGCTCCTCATCCGTCGGAATGACCCATGCAGCGACCTTCGATTCGTCGGCGCTTATGCGCCCCTTGCCGCTGGCGTTGCGCGGCTCATCCGGCACCACACCCAACCATTCGCAGCCGCGCATGACGTCCAGCCGGGTCGCGATGTCGTTCTCGCCAATGCCGGCGGTGAACACCAAGCCATCAATGCCGCCCATTGCTGCGGCCATCGAACCGACTTCACGGATAATGCGATGGACGAACAGCGCGATTGCCTCCTTCGCCTCCGGGG
>JAFEFW010000566.1 GCA_018240405.1 Pseudomonadota bacterium | reverse complement strand
TCGGCTTTGACAAGTTGCAGGCTGGCACTGACGCTTTTCCACCTGACGGTGCCGAGCAGGCCTGGGGCAAGCCGGCGGCGTCGCGCGGGGAGGGTCGCCATGCACAATCGCCGGCTTTGGGTCTGCGTGTTCCTGTTCACGCTCACCACCATCAACTACACGGACCGCGTGGCGCTGTCGGTCGCGGCGAAGCCGGTCTCGGTCGCGTTCGGACTGACGCCGGTGGAGATGGGTTACCTCTTCTCCTCATTCCTGTGGATGTACATTCTGTGCCTGATTCCGGTCGGGCTACTAGTCGATCGTTACGGCGGCAAGGCGGTGAACGCGGGCGGCATTGCGCTGTGGTCGGCGGCGACGGTCGCCACCGGTCTGTCGACCGGCTTTGCGTCCATGGCGGCGACGCGAATGCTGATGGGGGCTGGTGAGGCGACAAGCTGGCCGGCGTCGAACCGGATTATCCGCGAGTGGTTTCCCGCCAGCGAGCGCGCCTTTGCCAATGCCGTATTCGGTGCGGGATCGGCGGCCGGTCCGGCCTTCGGCGCGATGGCGGTTACCACAATCGTCGGCTTCTACGGCTGGCGCGCGGGGTTCTACGCGGCGGGTGCCATCGGCTTCATCTGGCTGGTGTTGTGGCTGGCGGTGTTTAACCGCCCGGAACGGGTTGGTTGGCTGACGCAGGCGGAACGATCCCGCATCCTGGCGGAGCGGGATGGGAGGGTCGTCCCAGTCGAGCAACCGGCAACGCCGTTACCGCGCCTGCTGGCGATGCGCTCTGTCTGGGGACTGTTCCTGACCCAGGGCTGCATGGTCTATGGCGGCTACATGCTGCTGACCTGGCTGCCGAGCTACCTGCAGCAGGCAAAGGGATTGAGCCTGATGAATGCCGGGTTCGTCTCGGCCATTCCCTTCGGCGCCGCGGCAATCATGAGCATCATTCTTGGCCGCATTGGCGATCTGCGGCTGAGCGAGGAGGATGTCCATTCCGGCAAGCGCCGCGGCATGATTGCGGTGATGCTGATGGGGCCGGCGCTGATGCTGGCGATCCCGCATATCGACAATCTGTGGGCGATCGTTGCGGTGCTGGCGGTGGCCGCCTCGATGGGTTGGACCGCCAGCGCACTGAACTTCGCGCTGGTCACCGATCTTGTCCGCAACCCCGCCGATATCGGCAAGGTCACCAGCATCACCGTGCTTGGCGGCAACTGTTTCGGTATTCTGGGGCCGATTGTCACCGGCTATGTGGTGCAGGCAACGGGCGGATTCAGCGCAACGTTCGTGGTCGCCGGCGTGCTGGCTGTGCTGGGCGCCGTGTGCACGCTGACGCTGACGCACCGGCCGATCGAGGCCGAGGGCACGGCGGCGGCGGCA
>JAFEFW010000565.1 GCA_018240405.1 Pseudomonadota bacterium | reverse complement strand
CAGCGCGATGAAGCCGACGGCAACCGCGACGCTCATGTTGAAGTTCATCCAATGCATCAGCCAGATGCCGCCGACCAGGGCGAACGGCACCGACAGCATGACAATCAGCGTCTCGGTCAGCCGCCCGAAATTCAGGTAGAGCAGGACAAAAATCAGCAGCAGTGTCACCGGCACCACGATGGTCAGCCGACCTTTGGCGCGCTCCATCGCCTCGAACTGCCCGCTCCATTCCAGGTGGTAGCCGGGCGGGAGCACGACCTGCTTCGCCACGGTCCGTTCCGCATCCGCGACATAGCCGCCAATGTCGCGGCCATGCATGTCGACATAGATGTAGTTCACCAACTGCGCGTTCTCGGTGCGGATGCTCGGTGGCCCGCGCTTGACGGCAATCGACGCAAGTTGCCCGAGCGGCACCGCTGGGCCCATCGGCGCCTGGACCAGTACCTGGGAGGCAATGGCCTGCGGATCGCTCCGCAAAGCCCTCGGGTAGCGCACGTTGACGGTGTAGCGGGCGCGCCCTTCCACGGTGGTCGTGACCGGCTCACCGCCCAGGGCGGTGGCGATGGCCTCCTGCACGTCACCGACCGTGATGCCGTAACGGGTCAGCGACGGCCGGTCGGGCTCCAGCTCCAAATAATAGCCGCCCTGCACCCGCTCCGCGAAGGCGCTGGTGGTGCCCGGCACGGTCCGTACCGCCGCCTCGACCTGCCGCGACAGCGTGTCGATGCCGTCCAGATCAGGCCCGTAAACCTTGATGCCGATGGGCGTACGGATGCCGGTGGACAGCATGTCGATGCGCGCCTTGATCGGCATCGTCCAGGCGTTGCTGACGCCAGGCAGGCGCACGGCCGCGTCCATTTCGGCGATCAGGGACTCGATGGTGGCGCCGCGCCGCCAATCCTTCTGCGGCTTGAGGTTGATGACCGTCTCGAACATTTCGATCGGCGCCGGATCGGTCGCCGTCGAGGCCCGGCCCGACTTGCCGTAGACGCTCTCGACCTCAGGGAAGCTGCGGATGATGCGGTCCTGGGTTTGCAGCAACTGCGCCGCCTTCGTGACCGATAGCCCCGGCAGCGTCACCGGCATGAACAGCAGCGTGCCCTCGTTCAGCGTCGGCATGAACTCGCTGCCCAACCGCATCAGGGGGATCGTGGTGCCCGCCAGCAGGCCCAGAGCCAGCAGGATGGTCAGCGTCTTCGCCCGCAGCACCAGATTGATGACCGGCCGGTAGAGCCAGATCAGCACGCGGTTCACCGGGTTCCGCCGCTCCGGAAGGATGCGGCCGCGGATGAACAGCAGCATCAGCACCGGCACCAGCGTGACCGACAGCAGGGCGCCGCCGCCCATGGCGAAGGTCTTGGTGAAGGCCAGCGGGCGGAACATCCGT
>JAFEFW010000564.1 GCA_018240405.1 Pseudomonadota bacterium | reverse complement strand
GCCATCGGCGCCGTGCGGGACCTCTGCCGGGGCCGTCCTGGATGGACGCCGCTGCGCCGTCCCAGATAACGGGGAAGCGGCATGATCGCGCCTGCCCCGCCCCTGGCAGCCGCCATCAGCCGCACCGTCCGGCGCTATCGCGGGGCGAGCCGATTCGGCCGATTCTATGTCGCCGGCAAGCTGCGGCTTGATCCGCTGTATCAGGCGCTGTTCGCGCTGCCGACGCCGCGATTCGGCACCGTGATCGATCTTGGTTGCGGGCGCGGCCAGCTTGACATCCTGCTGCTGGAGGCCGGCGCCGCAACCACCGTGCTGGCGGTCGATGGCCAGGCAGCGCTGCTGGCCGACGCCCGGCAGGTGAGCGACGGGCTCAACCTCAGGACGGAGCGTTACGATCTGACGGCTCTGCCGGCGCTGCCCGCGGCCGATACGATCTTCATGATCGATGTGCTGTACCAGTTGGACGCCGCAACCCAGCAGGCGGTGCTGGAGGCAGCCACGACCGCGGCGCGGCGGCGTATCATTATCCGCGCTGCCGATCCGGCCCGCGGCTGGCGCAGCCGGCTGACCGGCGGGCTGGAGCGGATGGTGCGCCGCGTGTGGCCGCACGCCGGCGCCCATGTGAACCCGCGCCCTGTCGGCGCCATCGTGGACCGCTTGGAGGCGGCGGGGTTCAGCGTGTCGATTCGCCCCTGCTGGCAGGGCACGCCGTTCAGCAACGTCCTGATCGACGCGATCCGCCGTGACACGACTGACGATCACCCCGCCGCCACCTGATCGTGCAGGGCGCGCAGCAGCGCGGCGATGTCGTTGTTGTTCTGCCGCAGGAACGAAGCATAGTCGCTGCGCTGGGTGATCCGCAGGCTGACGCCCTCGGCCAGGATGTCGACGATGCGCAGCTTTCCGGTTTCCTCGCTCAGCGTCCAGGTGATGCGGGCGGGCGGTGTGGCGTCGCCACGGATGACTTCGGTCGGCACCTGGATATCGGTTCCCATCCGCACCGGCGGGTTGATGGTCACGCGGAACTGCCCCGCCGGGTAGTCGCCAACCCGGACCGCCACGGCGGTCACCAGCACCTGCCGGAACACGGCCAGGTAATCCTGCCGCTGCGGCGGCGTAGCCGCGGCCCAGAAGCGTCCGAGGCAGAATCGGGCGACGCCATCGATATCGACCACCTCGTCGAGGAACGACTCCAACCGGCGCCGCTTCTCGGCCGCGCTGGGCTGGCCCTGGGTGAGCGCACCCAACCGCTGCCCGGTTTCGCGAATGAAGGTCGCAGCCTTCGGCAGGGAGTCGTCACCGGCCCACGCGGGTCCTGCGACGCAAACCATGGCGCCTGCCGCAAACATGAAACGTCTTCGACCTGTCACAAGACCTCATTCCGGATGCTTGCCG
>JAFEFW010000563.1 GCA_018240405.1 Pseudomonadota bacterium | reverse complement strand
TCGCGTTCGTCGCCGCTCAATCCGCTGCCGCTGTCGACCGAAACATTCGCGCATCCGAAGGCGAGGATCATCAGCGCCAGCAGCGTATCATCCTCAATGGGCGCTTCGGCGAGCGTCTGATGCAGGGCGTCGGTGCGAAGGTCGCCGATCATGGCGATGCCTTTCTGCGTGACGTCCGGCCGCGGCTTCGGCGCGGTGTCGCCGCCTGCCGCGTCCCGGGATTTCGGGGCAGGCATGCGGTAGGCCATGCTCTCGACTTCGCCGGTGCGCGGATCGACGTAGAAGCCGATGCAATCATTCTTGCCGGGCTTGCCCCAGACACGCTCGGCTTTTTTCGGCAGTTGCGCCTGGCCGTATTCATCGAGGGCCAGCAGGATCCCGCGCTCCGGCAGATTGTTCCGCAGCCATTCCTGCTGCGCGCCGAAGAAGCCTTCGACATTGGTCGTGTAGCGGCTGTCTTCGCCGCCTGGTGCGAACAGATCGTCTTCCCACTCGACGCCGTGCGCCTTCGCGAGTTCGTCATCGAACTGCGCGGCCGTCGCTGGCATGTGCCGTTTCGAAAGAGCGCGCGCGACATCATACCAGGAAACATCGGGCTTGCCCTTCTTCGGCCGGTGCTTCTTCCACACCTGCGCCTGCTCCTCGCGCGAGGCCATGGCGATGATGCGAAGCTGCTCGTCGTTCGGCATGCTGCCGAGCGCCATCACATCCAGCATCGCGGGATGCAGATGCGCCAGCAGCTTCAGGCGTTTCACCGTGCGGAGTGGAAGCGCGAGCGCATCGGCGACCGCCTGCTCATTCCAGCCCAGCCCCTCGAGGCGTTCGATCGCGCGCCAGATATCGACGCTCGACATCGCGGCGCGGACCATGTTCTCGGCGACGGCACGCATCGCATCCGCGGCTTCGTCCGCATCGCCCACCAGCACATCGATCACCGGCAGATCGGCCTCGATCGCCGCGCGCACCCGGCGGTTGCCGGCGACGATCATGAGGCCATCCTCGTGCGGCGTGACGAGTGGCGGCTGTATGATTCCAACCGCGCGGATCGAGGCGAGCAACTGCGCCTCCATGGCAGGCGATGCCGGCGTGCGGCGTGGATTATTCGGACTGAAACGAAGGCTGCGTGGATCGACGGTACGTAGTTCGGACATGGTGTTCTCCTGAGATTTGAGGTTTGGTTCTGTCTTCTCCGTTGTTCGGGAAGACCCTTTCCGCGCGGCGCATTCCGGCCCGGCGGGGCAAGGGCGCGCTTGCGCGCGGCCGGAGGCCGTTCCCTTGCGGCGACGGACGGAGATGCGGCATCCGCTCTTTCTCCGCCGTCGTTCTTCTGTCTCCTGTTTCGGATTTTCCCTTCAGGCTGCTGCCTGTTTGTCCGTCTCCGTTGTCCCTTCGTCCTTGTCCT
>JAFEFW010000562.1 GCA_018240405.1 Pseudomonadota bacterium | reverse complement strand
AGATTGCCGACGGGCTGATCTCCCTTGGCGGCCCGGCGGAAGGGTTCGCGACCTGCCTGGTGTCGACCAACGGCACGGTGCTCGATGACGGCGAGGACGTCACCTCGCCGCGCGCCGCGACGGCCCTCAGGCCGATCGTCGCGCTGGGCTATCACAAGCGTTACATGGACGATCCGGAAACCGTGAAAGAACTGCCGAACGGCGCGGCGTGGCTGGCAAGCGTCGAACGGGTGGGTGAGACCGTTCGCCACCTCTCCGTCCATCGCGGTCATAACCTTGACGTTTCGAACGGCCACGACCACCTCGTCGATGTATCGGATGCCAAACGACTGACCTTCACGGGCACACGGGCGGAATTGCGGGACCGTCTCGCCCAGCTCGAGGCCCGGGGCGCCACGGGTATCATCTTCGGGACGAGCGGTTACGATGTCGAACGGGAGCTGCGGGCCTACGCCGAGGTTGCGGGCTTGCGGTAACAGAAACGGGCGGAAAGCAGATGGGACAGGGAGGAAACCAAAACATGCGTCAACAAGGCGACCTGCTGATCGGCTGCACGGCCAACGGCACCACCCACCAGGACACCAACATCCCGGACATTGAAACCAAGGTGCGGATGGTGAAGGACGCCGGCGTCTTCGATTACTTCGATCGCTCGCCGCCCGACGAGGAGTTCCGTGACCTGCTCCGCGCATCCGAGAAGTACGACCTGCCGGTCCACGCCAGCGGCTGGTTCTACACGCTCGGCCGCGACGAAAGTGTCTTTGAGCAGAACATCATCAAAGGCCGGCTGCTCGGCACGCGCGTTCATAACGTGCAGGTGCTGACCAATCACGCCGACGGGCACGTGCTGTCGGATGACGAGGTCGCCGACTTTTATATGCGCGCGCACGATTTCGGCATGCGCCATGGTGTGGTGCCGAGCTTCGAGGTGCATGTGAATATGTGGTCGGAACATTTCGGACGGGTGGAGAAAGTGGCGGCGCTCGTCCGGGCGCGCGGCGTGCCGTTCTACATGACGCTGGACCACAGCCATGTGATCTTCAAGATGGATAACCCCGAGGAGCAGAAGGTTCAGGATATGCAGGCGGATTTGGAGTCCGGTGCTCTGATCCTGGATCCGTCGCGACCCGGCAACGTTGCCAGGCGGTGGATCGACGGCAATCTCGTCTATCACGCCCATGCCCGGGCCGCCGTGCCGGGCAATCCGGTCAATACGTGGGCGAAGCATCCGGACGGGCGCTTCGGCCGTGGTATCCAGTATCCGTTCGTGAAGCCCAACTCCGGCGAATACCTGGCCGAGTGGGATGAGGCGCGGCTGGAGCCCTGGAAGCGCGTGATGCGCGACCTGCTGGCTTATCACGCGACGCATGACGAAAGTCCGATCCGGCAGATCTCGTGCGAGCACATCCCGGCG
>JAFEFW010000561.1 GCA_018240405.1 Pseudomonadota bacterium | reverse complement strand
CGTGGTTGCGCCAGACGGCGCGATACAGTTCGAGACGCCGCCGATTTTGCTCGCCGAAAAGACGCCAGCCGACTGGAATGCCTATCCGGCCCTGGCAGTGACCAATGACGGCGTGATCGCGCTTTGGCAGGGCGGTGGGACAGCGCGCGTCCGGCGGCTGGTGAGTGGGCCCGACGGCTATGTCTGGGGGCCGATCCGCGATACCGGCGTGAAGAGCGAAGGCCGCGACTCCGGACCGGCGATCGTAACGGATGCAGCCGGCCTGCACATCGTTACGCCCAGCGGTTTCTATGGCTTCTCCGCCGATGGCGGCCAGACCTGGCGGCAGGAGCTGATCCCTATACCGGCTCGGCAGAAGATCAAGACCGTTTCGATTGCCGCCCTGCCAGCCGGTGGGGTGCAGGTTGCGTTCAGCCTCGTGGTGCAGGACGTCAAGGACACGTCGGGCAAGAAAGGCTCAGGCGGGTATTGGCAGTTGCGCACGGCACGCCGCATGCCGGACGGACGGTGGACGGATGCGCAGGATGCATTGGCAGCCTTCCCGCCATGGCAGGAGCCGAAAGGCGCGCAGGACGTGCTGGCCGACTGGGTGCGCGTCGCGGTGGACAGTGGGGGAGGCACCTACCTGACCTGGCATGGCACGGCCGAGACCCGGATCTACGGTGACGATATGGCGTATTATACTTACCAGCCACCGCAAGGGTCCTGGCAGCAGCCCGTCACCTTGCTGGCGCCGGACCCGACGCGCGGCGACACGTCCTCCTATGCGCCGGCGCTGACCGTGGAGGGGGAGCGGGCGTTTGCAACGGTGTTCTACGGCGTGGGCGATGGTACTCACTGGGGCTTCGACGTTGACCTGGTAACGCTGAGCAAGGGCGCGATCCTCGGCCCGCCGCTTCCGGTGTCCCGCTTCGTGCGGCGCGCCAATGCCGACAAGACTCCCGAGTTCGCGCTCAGCTCCCGCTTTCCCGCCGCCGCCGCGACACCGTATCGGGACGGCAATGGCCGCGCCTGGCTACCAATCCTGGAAACCTATATCCCGATCGGCGTGCCCGACACGCCCAAGCTGATTGTGCTGCATCGGGTGGATGTGACCAGCGCGACACGGCGGTGACCGCAAAACCGGCATAAACATGACTGCGTGCAGCTGTCCGGTTGCGCGGTCACGGATCATCGGCCGGCAGGCCGGAGATGTCGGAGAGCCAGGGAGCGCGCGACTGCCAACACGCCTCCATTGTCGGCAACTCGCCCGGATCGGTCCGAAGCGATCCGGCCGGAATGATGATCTCGCGCCCGCTGCGCGTCGCGTGCGGCAGCGGTGAGCCGCAATGACAGCAGAACGATGTCGAAAAGCTGCGCGCCGCCGGCAGATCGAAACGCGCCACCTTGTCGGCGCCGGACAGCCAGCGGAATGCG
>JAFEFW010000560.1 GCA_018240405.1 Pseudomonadota bacterium | reverse complement strand
CCGGCGAGTTCGGCGGCCCGCTCCGCGGCGGAGCGGTGATCCAGGGAGGCCGTCTGCCGTGTCCGCTGCAGCGCATCGAGCAGCGCCGGCTTGCCGACGCGACGCCCAATCCGTTGGGCCAGGATCGCCGCTTGGTTATAGCGCCGGGTGAACAGGCGCCGCCGGTGCAGCGGGACCGGCACGAGGATGTCCGCGCGCGCCAGCAAAAGCGCGCCGGCGCGCAGCATCATCGGCGCCAACAGCTGCACCATCTCGGTGCGGTCGGCGTGCTTGAATGGCAGGATGACGCGGCGGGCAAAGCCGTCGTAGCGCAGCGCGGCCCGCGCCTGCCGGAACGCAAAACCGTGCGCCTGGCAGGCTATGCAGAGACCATCGGCGTTCGCCTGCTGCGCTGACTCGAACGGCACGCCGCACCGGGCGCAGAGCGGATCGGTGATGAAGCCGGCGCTGGCGAAGCAGGCCGGGCAAAGGTCACCCTGTACCTGAACCTCGGCGCCACATAGCACGCAGCTTGGCGGCAGCAATGCGTCCAGCACCGCCATGCCGACCGCCTTGACATGCGCCTCAAGCCGCAGCGTGGGTCTCGTCTCCGGGAATGCCGAAGGCGACCGTGCCGTCCCGTTCAATCTCGTGCACCAGGTCGATCTCCCACGACAGGTAAGCCTTCATTGCCTCCTCGATACCAGAGTTCCGGTCGTAGGCGCGAAGATAAAAATCGATGCACTCGTCGTCGGAGGGGATCAGCCGGTTCTTCTCCACCGGCTTTCCCGCCGCCACCCAGGCCTGCGTGCCGCCCTGCAACACCTGAACCTGCGTGGCGCCAAGTCCCTTGACCTCGGGCACCGCCAGCCGGGCGGCGACTGCGTCGGGCGAGGTGATCACCACGCGCTTGCCGCGGATGTCGCCGGGCTTCAGCCGTGTGCGCACGCCCCAGATGGCGCCCGGGACATGGCCGTCGCGGAAGTCGATACTGCGCGTAAGGTCCAGCACCACGGTGCCGTCCCTGGCGTCCAGCCGCGCCTGCAGGCCGGCGACGTCGATGGTGTCGACGGCGGCGCTGAGTTCGGGCACCTCGACCTCGGGCACTTTGGAGGTCAGCACCGCGCCTTCCAGCACGAACACGTCACGATGGCCCATCTGCCGCAGCCAGGCGGCGGACATGCGGGCGCGCACGCCGGTGTCGTCCACCAGCACGATGCGGGCGTTGCGCACGCCGATCCAGGTGTCGGTCGCCTGCACCAACTGCCCGCCGGGCGCACTGCGGCTGCCGGTCAGGTGCCCGGCGCGGAACTCCGGCGGATCGCGGACATCCAGCAGATACAGCGTGCGGTCAGGGTCCTGCTCGAACCGCTCCAGGTCCAGCGGGCCGATGACGCCGACGCCGGACTCCTCGGCGAACGCCTTGGCGCGTTCCAGCGCCTGCGCCGCGGT
>JAFEFW010000055.1 GCA_018240405.1 Pseudomonadota bacterium | reverse complement strand
GGACTGTCGAATACCGGCCCCAGATCCGCCTGCGGACCGGCGAAGTTCGGGTCAATACTCTGGGTCTGGCCGGCGTCTGTGCCGAAGATCTCGTCCGTGGCATTGCAGGATGCAGGTTCCGCGCTTTGCGCTGCGTCGTCGGCGGGGCACAGGGCCGCTGCCGCCGGATCGTTTGGATCCCAGGCCAGCGCCAAGCCCTGCGGCGCGCGCAGTCGCGGCGTGTAGTCGCCGCCGGCCTGTAATGCCTGCGCCCCTTGTCGCGCATCAGCCTCAAGCTCTGCTTCCGAACCGACCGGTGCCGCGGCAGAGAATTGCGCCCGGTGGACGGCCTCGTGCGCGGCGATCTCCGGCGCAGCCGGATGCGTTGTTGCCGCGGGTGAGAAGCTGGTGACGCCGTCCATCGTCGTGGCCAGTGCACCGGGCCGCATTGGCGTCACGCCTGCCTGGTCCTGCCGCACTGCTGGCGCGCGCGGTACGAAGCGGCTGGCGGCACTCGTGGGCAGGTTCGGGCCGTTCGCTGGCCGATAGCGTGAGGCGGCCGAGGTGAATGGCGAGGTTGCAACATCCGACGTGGGCGACGCCGGTCCGGCCGAGGGTGACCCCAATTTCGGCTGCGGCATCCGGCGCGCCTCCAGGGGACGCCTGACCGTGATCTGCAAGGGCCGCCTCCTCCGCTGCAGGCTACGCAGTCACCATGACGCTGCCGATGGCCATTCCGGTACCAGTTGCCCTACAGCCCTGTTACGCCTGCGCTTCTCACGGTGCACTCAGGAACGGCAGGCACGACCTGGCACGCCGCACCATGCGCGGAACAATACGTCCTCCAAAAATACATTGTCCATCGAACGATGGTCTACGACATCATGCATATGTACATGGAAATCTATAGAATTATTTAGTATCGAACTGAAGCAACTACGTCTGCACTGGTTGTTGTCGCGAGCTCAATTGCGACGAGCGCAGGCGCGACAGAAGCAACCTGAGCGTCGCAGCATGTCACTTGGCGAATAGCAGCCGAAGCTCTGGCTGTACGCTGGAGCAACGGTCGGATGCGGAGCCCCCGCTGGCAGGCCGGTCTGATCGTGCTCCAGGTCCGGCCGACTCCGGCGGCGCAGCTATGGTCCGGCAGCCGATAGCTGCTACGGCACCGATTGAACCTCGCGCAAGCAGGCGGCTAAGGTCGCCATAAAGTCCGAGGAACAGATCACCAAGCGCATAGCGGCGCCGGCAGGTAATCCAGCGCTGGCGCAGATGACGTGGCCGGTCGTGGATCAGATGACACCGCTGACACAGCGCGCGCAAGTTGCGACGACGGCTGTTGTTGGACGGGTTACCGTCCAAGTGTGCGGTGGCCAACACGACCTTTGTCGTCCGCCAGCCAATCGCCTCCTCAATGTCAGGCCAACGCGCTTCGCGGCCGCGCTCGTTCCGCCAGGTGCGTTTGTCAGGATCAAACCAACGGCCGTCGCGCAACACCTTCAATGTGGCGCCGTGCGGACGATCGCAGCGCTGGCAGCGTCCACCGGCCACGATGAAGCGGATCTCGTCGCTCAACGCCTGCCAGTTCGGCGGATACAGCGTCCGGAATTCAGGACGAATTGGCATTTCAAAGCTCCGAACGGACAGCGTCAGCCTACCGAGACGGTATAACATCATTCCGTTCTTGAGAATCTCTTGCTGCAGGCCGCAACTCGGAATTCATCACCAGCCGTACTAGCGTAGCCGCGGTTGGGCGCTAGTCCTGCGGGTCATAGCCGACCGAATACCGGAGATCGTCGTCATGCGTGTATTCAGTCAGGTTTGCATCACAACGATAAACCGCGCCATGCTCCGTACAATTATAAAGGGGAGGGCACCACATTGAGACGCCGATCATTCCTGGGTTCCGCCGCTGCGACCGCCGCGCTGCCCCGCTTTGCCGTTGGCCAGCAGACCAGCGTGCTGCGCGTCATCCCGCATGCAAACCTTTCCCTGCTCGATCCCATTTTTACCACTGCACTTATTTCGGTGAATCATGGTTGGGCCATTTACGACACGCTGTTCGGCATTACGTCCCGGTTCGAGCCGCGACCGCAGATGGCTGAAGGCTATACGATCTCGGACGACGGCCGGACCTACATCATCAAGCTGCGCGACGGGCTGAAGTTCCACAACGGTGAGCCAGTCCGGGCGCAGGACGCGGCCCCGAGTCTGGCGCGCTGGGCGAAGCGCGACAGCCTTGGCGTCACCTTGAACGGCTTCGTCGACACCTGGGGTGTACAGGACGACAAGACCGTTAAGATCACCCTGAAGCAGAAATTGCCGATGTTCCTTCCGGCGCTCGCCGCCGGCGGTGCATCGACGCCCTTCGTGGTGCCCGAACACGTGGCAAAGTCCGATCCATTCAAGCAGAACACCGAAACCATAGGGTCTGGACCACTGAAGTTTGTCAGATCGGAATTCGTGCCGGGTTCGCTGGTGGTCTACGAGAAGAACAAGGACTACGTGCCACGCAACGAACCGGCTGATTGGACCTCAGGCGGTAAGGTGATGCATTTCGACCGGGTAGAGTGGAAGGTCATCCCCGATGCCGCCACCGCCTCGGCGGCGATCCAGAACGGCGAGGTGGATTGGTACGAACAGGTCCATCCCGATCTTGTTGCCCCGCTGCGCAAGAATCCAAGCATCGAGATTGGCAGCGCCAATCCGACCGGCTTTAACGCAGTGCTGCGCTTCAACCATCTGCATCCGCCGTTCAACAATGTCGCCGTCCGGCGCGCGGTGATGATGGCGGTGAGCCAGGACGACTACATGTCCGCCATCACTGGCAACGATCATACGGCCTATCGGGCCTGCCTCTCCATGCTGCCCTGCGGCACGAAGTTCGCTCGCGAAACCGGCGGGCCTCTCATGCAGGGTAATATCGACAAGGCACGGGCGATGCTGGCGGCGGCCGGCTACAAAGGTGAGAAGGTGGTGGTGATCAGCCCGAGCGACTTTCCCACCATCGGCCCGCTGGGCGAGGTCACCCATGACATCCTGACGAAGATCGGGATGAACGTAGAGTTCGTTTCCACAGACTGGGGCACGGTGACGCAACGCCGCGCCAGCAGGGAGCCGGTCGAGAAGGGCGGCTGGTCTGTGGTGCACACCTGGTATCCGTCCAACATTGGGGCCACGCCGGTGGAACAGTTCTTCATCCGTGGTCTTGGTCCATCCGGCTGGTTCGGTTGGTATGGCGATGCGGAAACCGAGCGGCTTGTGCAGGAATGGCTGGTCGCCCAGGACGCGGCCACGGCTCAGTCGGCCGCCGACGCCGTACAGGCGCGAGCCTTTGACCAGGTGCCCATCGTGCCGCTCGGCCAGTTCCAGATCCGGACTGCCCGGCGAAAGAACATCCAGGGCCAGATCGAGGGATTTGGGGCTTATATGTGGAACATCCGGCGGGTCTGAGGCTGCTTGCGCCGGAACTGAACCTCAAATGGCGCCGATGGCGGAAGGTCGAAGATCCCCGCGATCTGCCTGACCCGCCGGCCGATGCCGCATAACGCGCACATGTGGTGAGTCGGCGTGCCACGAGGCGCAGGTCCATAATATCTCATACCGAGCAGGTTCCGTCAGCGCTCGCGCCAGGGCCTGGACAAACCGAAACTGGCCCGACGTATCGGAACCAATCGGGTGAGATGATGCGGTGCGTTGGCTGCGGCTCGGCCGCTGTTTCGGAGCAGCCCGAGCGTACCGCCCACGGCTACAGCCGGTTCCGCTGCCCGCCCTGCGGCAAGCAGTGCAACGAGCGTAGCGGCGGCTTGCTGAACCGCACCCAGTTCCCCTGCCGATGCCATCGGATGCGGCCCTACAACACTGAGCGAACCCACCAGGGCCGCTGGTGCTACGGCACGACGCCGATGCAGACCTCCGTCGACATGCTGCCCGTGGCGCGAAAGAAGTTGTTGCAGGCCGCGTAATCAGACGGTTCATCCCGTCGACACCGACCACGGCGGGATGCCTGACCGTCAGATGAAGTCTGTGCTTCTACAGCTCAATACATTGCCGGCGTGACGACCCAGATCAGCTCGACCGGGCGCTCACCGACACACCAGAACTGGAGTGACGCCGATGCTTTGAAGGCAAAGCTGTCGCCGGCCTCAAGCGTACATTCCCGGCCATCAACACGCAGACCTAGCTTCCCCGAAACCACCATACCGCACTTAGCACCCGGTTGCTCTGTGGTTGGCTTCTCGCCCGAAGTACCCTCAGGCTCGATTACGATGCGCATCATCTGCAGGTCTTGCACTGTGTCCGGCGTCATCAACTCCTTAAGCATGCCGCTGGGGCCGAGATTCATCCGCCGCCGGCTATTGCGCCGGACAACGACGTGATCTGCCTCATCGGTCTCGGCTTCACTGAAGAGCCAGCCAATAGGCATATCGAGCGCCTGGCATATGCCGCGCAGGACCTTGAGCGTCGGCGTGGCGATGCCACGCTCAATCTCGCTCAGCAGCCCGATCGAGATATCTGCGGTGGTCGCGACCTCTTGCAGTGACATCGACCGTATCGTGCGCCTCAGCCGCAGCTTCATGCCAATGCTGGCGGTGTCGTCGGTGGGCGGCTCTCGACGAAGGGCCCCCTGGGCTTTTGCCACGTGTCTGCACTCCTAATCGATCGTCGCCAGTGCCGCTCGAGTGCGGTCAGCCGCCAGGTAGACGGCCAGCAGGCCGCTGTTTCAGCAATAGCCGAGCCCCGGCTTCAGCTGGAAACAGGGAAGAGGTGATGCCGCAGGAAAGCGCAAATCTCCGCGAACTCAATCTTGGAGGCTGGACCGGTGAAGCGGGAGCGCATGAACCCGTGGACCAGGCCCTTAGCGTCACGGTAGGTAGTGACCACCCCAGCCATGACCAGCTTGGCGGCATACTGCCGCGCACTGTCGCGCCCTGGATCCATTTCCGCGGTGTGCACGAGCGTCGGTGCCAGATTGGCGTGCGACGTCGCCCGGATCGGCCATGCGTAAGGGTCATCATCGTAGCGATTATCCGGAAAGAGCATCGCCGCGTATTTCTTGCTGTTCACCGACGTCAAACCGTAGCCCTCGGCATAGATCCTAGCTGACTCGGTCTCGATGTCGAAGCCGCCATTGCCGTAGATCATCGCCACCGCCTTCAGCGAGACCTCACCGGTGTCACGGGCCTTCAGCGAGAGGCCGGCGGAGAGCTTTGCCCCCGCGCTATCGCCGGCGACGGCAAGGCGATTGGGGTCTGCGTCGTAGAGTTCCGGATTCGCATGGATATGGCAAAGCACCGCCCAGCTATCGTTGAACGCGGCAGGAAAGGGATGTTCCGGCGTCAGGCGGTAATCGACGCTGACCACCTGCGCGCCGGTGAGATCGGCAAGCCCCCAGGCAACCGAGTCTGACGTATCGAGGTCGCCCATCATGAAGCCGCCGCCATGCATGTACATGATGCAAGGGAGGGGGCTCTCTGCGTCGCGGTGGCGATAGATACGGACCGGCACATTGAACTCGGGCGCCGGCACCACGGCATCGTTGACCCGCAGGTTTTCTGGCACGGGCCGAGACATGGTGGCGGCATAGGTGCGCCAGGCCGCCCTGCGTTCCTCGATGCTGGTCAGGCCCGCCCAGGTCTTCGACTGGCTGGCAAGCAGCTCCTGCGATTCCGGGAGTGGGATTGGTTTTTGGGTCATTGGCGTCCTCCAAATCTAAACGAAGCAGGGGCCGGTGCTTCACTGCCGACACACTTAGTGGCCGCTCCTGCTGCCAATGACCCGCCCAATCCCGACCATTCGGCTGACGATCGTCACAAAGGTCATGGTGAGCAGCATGAGCAGCGTCGAGACCGCGGCGATCGCGGGTGTTGCATCACTCTGGATGTCGGACAGGATCTTAACCGGAAGGGTAGTGTAATTGACCCCGACCAGGAAAACCGACGCCGTCACCTCATCGAAGGAGATGATAAAGCTGAACGCGAAGGCGGTGATCAGCGACGGCTTGATCGCCGGGAGGGTGATGAGGCGAAAGGTCCGCAGCGGGGGCGAACCCAGGGTCATCGCCGCCTCCTCAAGCCCCAGATCGAATTGGCGGAGGCCGTTCACCAGCGGTCGGTAGACAAACGGCATGACCAGGATGCAGTGCGCGATCCAGAGCCCGCCGAGCGTCCCCCGTCCCTTGATCTGCACCAGCAAGGCGAGCAGTGCCATCGCCAGTGCGGCGTTTGGCAGCAGCAGAGGCGCTTGCACCAGCATCTCAAGCAGTGACTTGCCGACGAACCTGCGTCGGGTCGTCACCAGGGCTGCCAGAAAGCAGGCGGCCGTTGTCGCCGTCGCCACGCAGAACGCCAGGACGATACTCGAGCCGAACGCTCCCAACCAGTCAGACGATCCGAGCACCTCGCGATACCAGCGCAGCGAAAGACTCGGCGGCGGGAATTCCATGTACCGCGCCGGTGAGAAGGATGCGATCACCACGATGACGATCGGCGCCAGGATGAACACCAGCGCCGCGTAGCCGAACAGCGAGAGCACCAAGGATCGGGTTCTCATGATCCTGGGCCTTCCTACGAGCGCTCTGCAGGGAGCTTGCGGGTGACCCAGCGATCCGCGAGCTGGAGTGGCAGGATCGCCAGCGCGGCGCTCAGCGTGAGGATGATGGCCGCCGATCCCGCCGACGGGAAATCGAAGGTCACCAGCATCTGGTCGTAGATCATGGAGCCCAGCATCATCTGCTGGATGCTGCCCAGCAGTAGCGGTGTGACCACCGCGCCGATCGTCAGCAGATAGACGATGCTGGCGGCCGCGATCACCCCCGGCATTGCCAGCGGCAGGATGATCCTTGAGAAGACGCGCCAGGGTCCCGCCCCCAGCGCCGCGGCGCCGTCAACCAACGACCGATCGATCTTGCTGTACACGGTCAGGATCGAGAGCGTGGCGAACGGGATGTAGATGTGTACCAGGCCGATCACCACGCCTGTCGTGTTGAACATCAGCCTGATCGGCGCCGTGGTGATGCCGGCTCCCATCAGGGCCGCGTTGATCAAGCCACGCGGACCCAGGATCACCATCCAGCCATAGGTGCGAACGACGATGCTTACGAGCAGCGGCATCATGATCAGCAGCACATAGGCCTGGTTCTGCTTTCGCACGAGAAAGACGGCCAGAGGGAAAGAAACCACCACGCAGATGGCACTGACCAGCAGCGCCATCTGGTGGGTGTAGAGGAAGACGGACATTGCCTCGCGGCGGCTCACGAACGCCTGGAATGCTTTCAGGCTCAGCCCGTCCGCGCCGACGAACGACTGTTCGATGAGGGCAAACACGCCGGTCCCGAGGGATAGGATCATCCCCAGGACGGGCAACAGCAGGAGAAATGCAGCGCGCGACAGACGCACGGGTACCGGCGCCTATTGCGGCATCAGCACCTCGGCCTCCAGCCGCTTGATCAGGTCGAGCCGTGTGGCTTCAACAAACGCCCAGTCGGGGCTGTACAGCTGCTTCACCAGATCCGGCAGCGTGTAGTTGAAGCGGGCCTTGATCATCGCGTCGTCCACTTTGGCCTTGGTGTTGAAGGGTAGCGAGCCGGTGCCTTCCAAGGCGCGCTCCGCCGGCGCCGGCGTGCTCGCATAGGCCAGGAACTTGCGGGCCGCCTCCGGCCAGGGGCAGTTCTTGGGGATCACCAGCACATACGGGAGCATCAGCGCGCCCTCTTCGGGAATCAGCACGTCGACGTTGTTGATGCCCTCGCGCTTCTTCGTCCACACCGTGGAGGCGTAGTAGGCCGAGGCGACCGCTTCGCCCCGCTCTAGGAGCTGGTTGTTCTGCGCCATCGACGTGTAGGCGGTGACCGAGTTGGCGATGACCTTCCTGTACTGCGCGATCCCCGCATCCAGCTTCTTCTGGTCGCCGGTGAGCATGTAGGAATACCAGGGAACGTCGTAGAGCGAGGCAAAGGTGGGTCGGGTGGCGGACACGCGCTGCTTGAACTTCGGGCTGATCAGCGCGTTCCAGGACTTCAGTTCCTCCGCCTTGGCAAAGTCCCGATTGTAGCACATGCCGTAGAAGCCGAAATGCACGGGCAGGCCCACCAGATGCTTGTCATCGATCTTCGGAAGAAACTTCTCGGGAATATCGGCAAGCTCTGGATAGTCGTCGATAGCGATGGCTTCGGTGATGCCCATCTTGTAGAGCCGCATGGCGCCGGCAAAGCTGTGGTAGGAGGAGTTGTATTGCGGCGCGGATGCGGAGCTGATCAGCGCCGTCTCGGTGCTCGGCACTTCGATCACCCGAAACTTGATCCCGGTCTCCTCCTGGAACGGCAGGCCATAGGCGTTCCTGAACGATGCAGCGGGACCACCGCCGAAATTGGCCATGATGATCTCGCCGCTCGCCGCCCCCAGCGCGGTCGTGCTCACGTATGGCATGGCGAGCGCAGACGTGGCGGCCAGACCGGCAAAGCGCCGCCTTGACAGTTCGAAACCACGCATTGTTCTTGTACTCCTGCTTTATGCCACTGGGGTCATGCTGCGCTCGGGAAGGCGATGCCGTTTGCCCAGTCAATCGTCACGCCGGACGTCGCGCTGGGTGCGAGCATCCGATCCTCGGGGCGATGCGGCCGTCGCGCTTCAAGATTTTGGTTTCCGACAGTCACCGAATAGCGGATGTCGGCACCCACGAACGTGCGATCGGTCACTTGGCCGGAGCAGGGCGCGCCGGGCTGGTCATCCAACGCCACGAACTCCGGCCTGATCATGACATTGACCGCCATGCCCGGCGTAATGCCCCGGCCTTGCACCTCGACCGTCTGCCCAAGCGCCGGCAGCTCCACGGAAACCCGAGCGCCTGCGGTGGCAATTGCCCTGCCGGCAAACACGTTGGTGTCGCCAACAAAGCTGGCGACGAACATCGTTTCCGGATGGTCGTAAATCTCCTGCGGAGCGCCGATCTGCTCGATGCGTCCGGCATTCATCACCACGATCCGGTCGGACATGGTGAGCGCCTCTTCCTGGTCATGCGTCACGAAGATGAAGGTGATGCCCACCTGGCGCTGGATGCGTTTGAGCTCGCCTTGCATCTGCTGCCGCAACTTGAGATCGAGCGCGCCCAGCGGCTCGTCGAGGAGCAGCACGGACGGCTCAAGCACGATCGAGCGTGCTAGAGCGACACGCTGCTTCTGGCCACCAGACAGCTCATGGATCAACCGGTGGCCAAAGCCCGCCAGGCCGACGAGCGAGAGCATCTGCGTCGCCTTCTGCAACGCAGCCGATTTACGCTCGCCGCGCGTCAAGAGGCCGAAGGTGATGTTCTCCTGGACGTTCATATGAGGAAACAGGGCCAGGTTTTGCAGCACCATGCCGATCGGCCGGCGGTAGGTAGGGACCTCGGTTACATCCCGCCCATCGATGACGATGCGGCCCGTGGTCGGCTGTTCAAAGCCGACGATCATTCGCAGCAGCGTTGTCTTTCCGCAGCCGCTCGGGCCAAGAAGCGTCAGAAACTCACCGCGGAACACTTCAAGGTCGACACCGCGCACCGCGGCCACATCCCGATATTTCTTCTCCACGGCCTTCGCGTGGACGACCACCTCGGGCATTCTAGAGGCGCCCTATCTGCATCAGCTTCCGGCCACACATTCTGACCGCTGCCGCTTTCCTCACGCGACCATGACCATGCCGTCGGCCGACGGATCAGCGCCGCCTGTCCAGCCGTGCTTGGTCCTGCCCACTGCGTGCACGTCGGCGAAGACGTAGCTCTTGTGGCTTCGGACGATCTCATAGCCGTCCGCGGCCAGCGCGTTGCTGACGCGATGCGGGATGCGGTTGCTGATATCGATCTTGTCGCTTGTCACCGAAAACCGTGGTGCGGAGACGGCTTCACTCATCGGCATGCCGAAGTCGATGACGTTGAGCAGCGATTGGAGAACCGCATTCACGATGTGGGCGCCCCCAGGTGCACCGACGACCATGCTCGGAGTATCGCCCTCGAACACCAGGGTGGGACACGCCGACGTATAGCGCCGCTTGCCCGGCGCGATGGAGCCGGCATGGCCGGGGCGTGGATCGAACACGCCCATTGCGCCGTTGTAGAAGAAGCCCAGGCCTTCCGTGGCAGCACCGGACACCATGCCAAGGGAATGGGTCATGACAACGGCATTGCCGTCCGCATCGAGCACGCTGACATTCGTGGTGTGCTTGCCCTCTGACCCGTTGAGGCGCGTGACCGAGTACCGCTCGCCCTTGCGAATCTTCTCCGCGACCGAGGCCGCATAGGCCTTGTCGAGGAAGCGCGCGATCGGCACGTCGACAAACTCTGGATCGCCCACCAGCTGATCCTTGTCCGCCATGGCGCACTTCATCGCTTCCCCAACCGTGCGGATGTAGTCGGGTGTGTTGTGCCCGAGCGCAGCGATATCAAAGTTCTCAAGAATGTTGAGAAGCTCCAGGAGGACGATGCCGCCACCCGGCGGCTGGTTGGAGGAAATCCTCCGCCCCCGATACGTCGTCCAATTCGGTTCCGACCAGCGAGGCCGATACTCCGCGAGGTCCTCACGCGTGAGGATCCCGCCGTGGGCCTGAATGTCGGCGATGATCTCTTCAGCCATCGCGCCTTGGTAGAAGATGTCGGCGCCGTGCTCGGCGATCCGGCGCAAGGACCGCCCCAGCTCGGGGTTCTTCAACACCGTACCGACGGCCTTGGCGTCGCCATCCTCCTGGTAGTAGAGGCGCCGGCCTGTCGCGGAAAAGCGCATCTTGTCGCGCGGGGCTGCCCGCCCCATCACTGACGGACCGACCAGGAATTGATGGAAGTGCGGCAGCAGGCGGAATCCGCCCTCGGCCAGCGCGATCGCCGGCTCAAGCAGCTGCGCCCAGGGGAGGACACCGAACTTGGCGTGCGCCTCGGCGTATCCCTTCAGCGATCCGGGCGTTGCGATCGCCTTGTAGCCGATCTCGTTCTCATGGTTGGCGATGAGAAAGCCCCAACCATCCCTGGTTTGGCCGACCAGCTTGTCGGTCCACATATCGGCACGCGCGGCGCGCGGCGCCGTCGCATAGAAATCGACCGTGGCATGCGCGGCTGGCTTGGCCATGAAGACCTGCAGTGTTCCCCAGCCACCAATGCCGGTCATCGGCGGGTCGACCACGCCCTGGACGAAGGCACAGGCAATCGCCGCATCCATGGCGTTGCCGCCCGCACGAAGCATTTCGGCACCCGCTTCAACCGCTTCGGGCTCCGGCGCGGAAATCACCCCTTCCATTGGTCGGCCCCCGGCATCTGTTAAAGCTCCTTCAGGAATATGAAAATTTTGGCGCAAGACGTCAATCCCGCGCAATCCCCCATGGCCGCCTCTGCCCAACTTGTCTCTCCGACAAGCCGTGTCGGTAACGCGGGCAACAACGCCTAGGATCAGGAAACTCGTGGATCCACTGTTAGACGAGTGCAGTCCGGGATCGGGCCGGTTGCCATAAGCTGGCGAATTTCGAGACAGACCGGGTTAGACTTTGGTGAAACATGCATGCCAGGTTTTCAGGGTCTGATGCGCCGTCATCAGGAGGTGCATTGCGCATGAGCAACAGCCGCTCGGCGGTGACGACGATTCGCTTCGACCCAACGGCGATGCGCACGCCCGACCAGAGGACGACGGCGATCGACCGGTATGCCGATCCCATAGCAGCTCCGCAGCGGCTTCTGGCCGGCAAATCCGAGCAAGAATGAGATTGCTTATACGAAGCACGAGCTGTGTGTCCTGCTCGAAGGCACGGTCCGACTTACCAGTGCCAATGGGCACGTCGCGACCTATGCGGCTGGCGATGTATTCGTTGCCCGTTCGGGTCCTGGACCTAGGAAAACATCGGCCCGGCGGCTCCTGGAACCAGTATGGCGCCACGACCAGGTCCGCAGCCTGCACCGCGCGCTCGATGCTTCCTGAATGTCGCTTCACCCGAGGTCATCAATGGCGTTCGCCTGACCGATCACAATGCAGAGCCTCCCTCCGAAGGCGATGCAGTGCCGTGTCGTGCGACGGCCCGCATCCTTCATAGGCCGATCGCGTCGCGCACCTGCCCATAAGCGATCCGGGCTGCGGCGCCCAGCCTCCAAAGCCCGTGCAAGGGAATCTCTTTCAGGTCGGTCAGCGGCATGTTGAGCTCATTCGCGGGCGTTCCGGTCAGTCGGCGTGCAAGTTCGCCGCCCATGGCCGTGGCCATCGCGACGCCGCGGCCGTTGTAGCCAAGGCAGATCAGCACGCCCGGTTCCGGCTCATGGACGTGCGGGTAGTGGTCGGTCGTGACGGCAAGCTGCCCGTTCCAAGCATGCGTCCAGTCAACACCACGCAGTTCCGGCCACAGCCGCTCGGCGTAGCGCACCAGGCGTGCCAGCGTATCCTTCGTGGCACCATCGCGCATGGGGCAGCGTCCCCCCATGAGCAGACGCCCCTCGGTGTCGACCCTGTAGTAGACAGTGATCTGACCGTTCTCGTAGAGGGCAGTACCCTCCGCCAGAATGCGTTCAGCAAGCGGCGTCGGTAGCGGCTCGGTCGCCACGATGCCGCTGAACACCGGGACAATGCTGCGGCGCAGCTTGGGCCACAGATTGTCGGTGTAGGCATTGGTGGCCAACACCAGCTTTTCTGCGCGCACCGTCCCACCCGGTGTCCGCACCGCCCATTCGCTTCCTTCCCGCGTGATAGATTGCGCGGGCGACGCGCCATGCACGGCGGCGCCGGCCCGAATGGCAGCCTCGGCAAGGCCGCGTGCATAACCCAGTGGGTTCACCGTTCCACCGCGGCGATCGAGTACCGCAGCCAAATAGCGTCCGGTGCCTGTCATGGCCGCCAACTGATCGCCTTCAAGCAGCTCCACCGGCATGTTGCGGCGAATGCATTGCTCTGCGGTGCTGCGCACCTGGCGCGCGTTGGTGGGTGAGTAAGCCGCTCGGAGCGTGCCTCCTTGCCTGGCCTCACACTGGATCTGGTGCGCACGGATCAGGTTGAACACGACGTTCGGCGCATTGGCGGAGAACTCGATCATCCGCCGCCCGAGATCGGGTCCAAAATCAACTTCGATCTGGTCGGGATCGTATTTGAGCCCCGGGTTGACCTGGCCACCGTTGCGGCCAGACGCTCCCCAACCAGGTTCATGTGCCTCGAGCACAGCTGTCGCAACACCGCGCTCTGCCAAATGCAACGCCGCCGATAACCCCGTAAAGCCGCCGCCGACCACGGCGACGGAGACGCGCTTGTCGCCATCGACGGCTGGCGTCAGTGGGGCTGGACGAGACGTAGCAGCATAGAGGCTCGGCGGCAGCGGCTCTCGTGAAGGCAAGGTGTCCACGCGCACTATCCTTAACTAATCATCGCCTACGCCGTAGAGCCTAAGGGCGCGTCGGCCGCATCAAAGCCTCCTACCGGCGTGAAGCTAGCCTATATGCACTTTCGCTACTGTGAAAGATTGGAGCGATTCGCCGGGTTGGTGCAGTTCAACTGATATGGCGGATTGCCCCTTGGGGGCGTTCCACACTGTCGGACATCACGGTGAAATCGAAGGGGGTATCCCTACGCCTATGCTGAAAGTGCCGTGCGGGATCTGCCAGGCGCTCGACATGCCGATCGGCTGCAGTGGTGAAGGGGCAGGCATAGGCCTGTTCCCGGATGCGGCTCTTGATGAAGCGCTCTGCCTTGCCGTTGGTCTTGGGCGTGTAGTGCCGGGTGCGCTTGTGGGCGACCTTATTGCTGGCGCAATCGGCGACCAGCATTTGGCTTCTGTAGGCTACGCCATTGTCGGTCATGACGCTCTGGACGGTGATGCCGAGGCCGCGCAACCAAGCCAGGCTGCTGTTGAGGAAGGCGGTGGCGTCCTTGCTGCATTCGCTCGGCAGCTGCTGGGTGAAGGCGAGGCGGGAACGGTCGTCGACGATGAGATGGCGGTATTCCCAGCCGATTCCGCGACCGTTGTTCTGGCCGGTTCGGTCACCTGTGATGCGATGGCCGATGCCGTGATGCGTCCGAGCGTCTTGATGTCGATATGGATGAGCTCACCAGGCAGCACCGGTTCACGGCCACATTCCGTTCTGGGAATCGGGTCCTCGCGATCGCTCCTGGAAATTCTATCCGACACCTCGTCATCGTCTGCGATTTCGCCCTCAGCGGGAGCAGTGACAGACACCTTCCGCAGCAGCATGGCAAACAGCCGGTTTACATAGAGCACCAGCGCACCCTCCTTGGGGTGGCGCCGCGCCAGGACGGCTTCGATGCTGGGCTGCTCGCTGAGCAGCCAGTCGAGCATGGCGTAGAGGTCGCGGGCACTGACTGCGCCAAGGTCCAGCACCTCGCCCAGGGAATGGCAGGCGGTCTCGGGGTCAAGCATGCGCGCGGTGGCGAG
The DNA here is from genome assembly GCA_018240405.1 of Pseudomonadota bacterium. Lineage (GTDB taxonomy): Bacteria > Pseudomonadota > Alphaproteobacteria > Acetobacterales > Acetobacteraceae > Rhodopila. The sequence continues at coordinate 3,040 of JAFEFW010000055.1, read as the reverse complement.
CTTAGCAGCCGGCTCTACCGTGCCTCCAGGTCCAGCGGCACGGCCCGCCCGCTCAGCCTGGCGCCGCGTCGCTGCGCGGTGTCGATAGCGGCGGTCAGCGCGGCGATATAGTCGCGCGCGCTCTCGACGCTTCGCGCCGGTGGTGCCGGAAACAGCGGCACCGAAGAGGCAATGGCAACCATCACATCGACCCCAAAGGGCGGCCCGGCCTCCAGCCGCTGCTTCATCCGGTCGAGCACCGCCACAGTGGCGTTCGGCGCCTCGGCCCTGATCTGACCCCCGGCAACCGGCAGCAGGTGCAGGACCTCGCCGTCGCTGGAGAAGTAATCGACCACCAGATAGGCCTGGAAATCCGGCATCCGGACCAGCGGGCGGATCACTGCGTTTTCCGGGAACCGCGTCATCCCGTCCGCGAAGCTGAGATCGAGTGCCGGCCCGGACGCCTGCGCGATGGGGCGGACGGCATCCAATACGCCGCAATACACGCCGTTGACCGTCCGCGTCCCCCATGTGACGGGTGCCCCTGGCACCGCGGATCGGACCGCATCGCGCAGTGCCGCCTCGGCAACACCGGCTCCGACTGGTCCGGAAACCGAGACCCGGCCATCGTCGGACACACCGAAGCGCGGCAAGGCGCAGAAGGCAGTGCCCGCCAGCCGCGCCAGCGCATCCCGCATCCCCTGAGGTGGCGTCTCAGCCGGGGCCGCCTGCACCGCCGGCAATGGTGGGGCCGGCGGACTGGGAACCGGTGCAGCCGGACTTGCGGCGGTCGGCGCCGGCAGAGGCTGCGGTCCGCTCGGTTCCGGCGGCCGGTTTGGCAGGCTCAATCCTGCCACGGCTGGCTCAGCGCCGGATTTTGTCGCCGCCGGTGGCGGCTGTGGCCCTTGCGGCACCCGCAGCAGCAGCCAGCCACCGGTGCCGATCAGCACCAAGAGTAGGGCGGCGCCGGCCCAGAGCCAGGCTCGACCGGCATTGGGGTGCGCCGACGGCGCAATCGTTCGAGCAGCCGCCGTCCCCGGACTGAACAGCGGTGAGCGCTTGGGCGACGTGCCGCGCGCGGCCGATCGGCGAACGAGGGTCCTGTCGACGTCGTCACCGGCATCGGCGGGCGGACGGGTGGCAACGGGCGCGGCGAGGACCTCCCGTATCGCCCGGCCGAATGCCGCTGCGGTCGGGTAGCGGTCGGCCGGTTCGCGCGCCATCGCTGTCGCAACGACCAGATCGAGCGCCGCCGGCACTTCGGCCCGGACCGTAGACGGGGGCGGCGGCACGGTGTTCAGCGCCTTGTTGATGATCGCAACGAGGCCACCCTCGAAGGGGCGCTTCCCGGTCAGCAACTGGTACAGCAGCACGCCCGCGGCGTAGATATCACTCCGTGCATCGGCGGGCCCCGCGGTCAATTGCTCCGGCGACATGTAGGCAGGCGTGCCAAGGATCGTCCCTGCCTTCGTCATCGAGCTGCTCTCAATCCGCGCGATGCCGAAATCGGTCAGCTTGGCGTCGCCTTCCGCCGTGATCATCACGTTGCTGGGCTTGATGTCGCGGTGGATCACGCCGCGGCTGTGGATGTAGTGCAGCGCGGTCAGCACCTGCTGCATGATCCGCCCGGTCTCCCCCAGGTCGGGCATTGGTCCGGCATCAAGCCGATCCTGCAGTGTCTGCCCCTCGACGAACTCCATGACGATGAAGGCCGTGTCAGCCGTCTCGCCATAGTCATAAACCGCGACGATCCCGGCATGCGACAGCCGCCCGGCGGCCTGCGCCTCCTTACGGAACCGCGCCACGGCCTCCTCGGCCTCAAAGTCAGCGTCGTTGATAAGACCGACCGTCTTGATCGCCACCCGCCGGTCGATGGCCGGGTCCCAGCCATCGTAGACGATGCCCATGCTGCCGCGGCCAAGCACGCCGCGCACCTCGTATTTCCCCAGTCGGGCGGGGATTGTGTCAGGCTTCGTCATCGCCGGTGGCTTCTACCACCACGACCGTAACGTTGTCCGCCGCCGCGCGCTCCAGTGCGGCGGCGAGCAGCGCGTCCGCTGCGGTCTCCGATCCGCCGGCATGCAGAATCGCGGCCATCGTTGCGTCATCCACCGCCTTGCTGAGGCCGTCGCTGCACAGCAGGAACCGGTCGCCGGGCTCCAGCTTGCCGGTGACCTTGTCGAGTTCGACCAGCTCCGCAGGATCGCCGACGGCGCGGGTGATGACGTTGGCGCGCGGGTGGTTCTCGGCCTCGTGCTCTGCCAGCTCGCCGGCATCCACCAGCTCCTGCACCAGGCTGTGGTCGCGGGTGATGCGCTGCAGCGTCCCGCCGCGCATCAGATAGCCGCGCGAGTCGCCGGCCCACAGGCAGGCGAAGTAGCCGTGGCGAACGATCAGCACGACGACGGTCGAGGCGACGATGGCGCCCTCGCCCTTGCGCGAAGCGGTCTCCTTCAGGGCCGCATGCACCGCGCTGATCCGCAGGCGCACCTGGGTCAGCATTTCCTCGGCCGACAGCGTGGCGGGGATGGTCTGCAGGGTGGAGGCGATCAGTTCCGACGCCACCTCGCCCGCCTCATGCCCGCCGGCGCCGTCAGCGACGGCCCACAGCCCGAGGTCCGGGCGGGCGACGAACATGTCCTCATTGTGGTCGCGCCTCGTGCCCGGATGGGTGACGGCGCGGGAGCGGCACTGCATGGCGTCCGTGACACTGGCGGAAGATGACAAGGCAGAAAGGGTAGCGCCGTTTTGCGCTTTGTGTCCAAGCCGCATCACGCGTCTGGTCGGGCGACGATGCCGCCCTCCAGCATGGCGATGAAAATGGCTGGATCCGGCAGCCCGTGCAGGCGCGCCATCTGCGCCGGCACGAGCGGCGCGCCTTCGGTCCACCACAGCGCGGCCGTCGCGGATGCGGGCGCACACAGAGGGCGACCGATATCAGGCTCGGTATCGAGTTCCGGCGGTGGCGGTATCCGGGCCGCCAGCACGTCAGGGCTGAGATCGTCCTCCAGCGCGGCACGTCCGGCGTCCTCGGCGGCATCGAGCCAGCCGCCGCCTCGGC
>JAFEFW010000559.1 GCA_018240405.1 Pseudomonadota bacterium | reverse complement strand
TCCAGCGCGTCGATCACGTCCATGAAGGTCAGCCGGCCGGCGAAGTTCGGGTCGGGCAGACCATAGACGCAGGTGACCGCGTAGCCGATGACGGGTGCCTTCTCCGGATAAATGCAGCGGATCGAGGCGTCGGTGTACCAGGCCTCGGTCCAGGGGTTGTACAGCCCCAGGCACAGCGGGTTCTTCGGATAGGTCGCGACCACGTTGGTGATCGTCGGCGTGTCGATCGTGCGGAGTCCGGCGAAGACGTCGTCGGAAACGGTCGCGGGCATGGGCATTCCCTCTTGCAAGCAATTCGGAGGCAGGTGGTTGCGCGGGCAACACATCCGCCGAAGCCCCCGCGCTGGCAAGGGCCCCGGCGTGTGGTCCGCACCGTCAGCGCGCCTCGGTCCAGCTTTCCGAGAACGCCAGGGCGCAGGTGCTGAACGGCCGTCCCTCACGCTGCGTGGCGAAGGGGCGGCCTTTGGCCTGAACGCCGTTGACCGTCAGGCGTGCACCCAGCGCCGGGATCAGCACGGTGCAGACGCCGTATTTGCGGGCGGGCGGCGGGCCAGGCTGGGTATGGATCAGCAGCGGCTCGCCGATGTCGTGCCAGGTCAGGGCGATTTCCTCGCCATGCGCGGACAGGCTTTCGGTCCAGAAGTCGCGGGCATCGCCGTTCTTGTAGAACTCGGCATCGGTCACCGGAATGGAGGTGTCGGCGAGTTCGGCGTTCAGCATGCCCTGCACCGTGTTCTGCAGCCAGCGGGCCATGGCGATGTTGTCGCTGTAGATGCGCCACCGGTCCTGGGTCAGCTCGCTTTTCACATACAGGACGTGGCCGGGCCCGCCGGGCGACATGATGATGCGCCAGTAGCTGGCATTGGTGGTGACCGGTCCGCCATCGGTCTCGCTCAGGCGGATGAAAGGGTTTTCCCCGGTCAGGATCAGGCGGTTCGGATCGGCGGACATGGCGTGGTCTCTCCCCTGGTTTGATAGCGCTCCGGGCGCTGGGCGGGAGCGTAGGTCGGCGGTGTGGGGTGGGGCAACGGTCAGGGTTGGGGGGACGTTGCTGCATCGGCATGACCGGTAGCGCCGTAGCGTGTTGGGCCGCGGTTTTTCCGCGCGGACGGTCGCGCAGCGGGGCATGTCTGGCCGGTGCCGGACAGGACCGCGCCATCGCCGCCGGTCCGCGTGATCGGTTCGCGACAGCCCTCCGCATCACCCTGCAAGGCCGGCCGATCGGCGCCCGTGTTGCCGCACACGCAGCGCAGCGCGTATCGTTCATCGAACGTGCCCGAATGGGCACGCGGGCTCAGAAATGCCGGCCGAAAGCCTCGCGACATCCGAAAGGCGAAGCGCGCCGGCAACGCCAGGGAGGACCAGCATGCGCGAACCGCGGGCCTTGATCAGCACCGGTGAACTTGAAACCCTGCTCGGTGACCCGGCGCTGCGCGT
>JAFEFW010000558.1 GCA_018240405.1 Pseudomonadota bacterium | reverse complement strand
CCGCAAGCGCGCCGCGCGCGAGACCAATCCGTTCGCCGCACCGTTATCGAACCGGTTCGACGAACTCGACGGCCAGATGTGGCTGGACGATGTGCTGGTGCCGTGGGAGCGGGTGTTCCTGACGGAGCCCTCGGCGGAACCGATCGCCCGCTGGCTGTTCTGGCATCAGTGCTATTGCTGGCTCGCCCATGCCGAATTTTCCCTCGGCCTGGCCCTGGCCTGCTCGCAGGCAATGGGGCTGATGGAGCACCCGGTCACCAGCGAGTATCTGGTGGACCTGATTGCCGACGTGCAGACGGTGCGGTCCTGCCTGACGGCCTGCGAGCGCGACCCGTCCTTCACCGACGACGGTATTGCGGCACCGAATCATGCGCACCTGTCGGTGGCATCGCTGGCGATGCTGCGCGCGCGGCCGCGCATGGAGGACATCCTGCGCTCCTTGCCTGGCTCGTCGCTGATCAATGCGCCCTCGGATGCCGACCTCGCCAACCCGGAGCTGGCGGCCGGCCTGGAGGACTCGTTCGGCGGCGGCGGCTGGACGGCGCTGCAACGATCGGCGCTGCTGAACATGGCCTGGGACCATGTCGGTTCGGCGCTGAACCATCGCGAGTCCGTCTACGAACTGCACGCCAATGGCGGGGCCGGGATCTGGCGCCACCGGTTGCGGCGAGCGTTCGACGGTTACAACGATCTTGCCAATGGCGTGCTGCAGCAGATTCCCATGCCTATGCCCGCGGTGGACCTGACGCCGATCCGCGAGGCTCCGATGGTGCCGCGCCGGCCGGTCACGCCGCCCGCTGCCTCCGAACTGAAGAAACCGTAACGGGAGAGACCCATGTCGGAACTCAAGCCGGCGACGCGTGAGGCGTTGCTTCAGGTGCAGTCCTCCACGCTGACAGGCGCGCTATACCGGCGCGGCTTCCGCAACATGTTCCTGCAGGATGTCAGCCCGCTGAAATTCGACCAGCCGAAAATGGTTGGCCTCGCCTTCACCATGCGCTTCATCCCCTCGCGCGAGGACAAGAACGGCCCCGGCGTGAAGGATCTGGCGCGAATCCAGCCGAAGGCGATGGAAGAGTGTCCGCCGGGCCATGTGCTGGTGGTGGACTCGCGCGGCGATGCGCGGGCGGCCTCGGCCGGCGATCTTTACATCGGCCGGCTGAAGGCGCGCGGTTGTGCCGGCATCGTCACGGATGGCGGTTTGCGTGATTCAGAGGGCATCCTGCGGACGGGACTGCCGGCCTACTCGAAGCGGCCGACCTCACCGCCCAGCCCGATCATTCATCACCCGATCGATTTGAACCTGCCGATCGGGTGCGGTGGAGTCGCCGTCTACCCGGGCGACGTGATCTTCGGCGACTGCGACGGGGTTGTGGTCATTCCGCCGAATATCGTCGACGAGATCGCCGAGGAGTGCCTGGCCACCACGATCTACGACGAGTTCGCCGAGGAAGAAGTCGC
>JAFEFW010000557.1 GCA_018240405.1 Pseudomonadota bacterium | reverse complement strand
TCCCAGCCGGCGGAATGGTGTTCGCCGATCCAGGCCTCATCGTAGCCGAGGTGGTCGAGCCACTGGATCAGTTCGACATCGCGGTCGAGCGCCAGCGTGGGGTTTTCCCCCTGCCGGTGGAACGGGGCGAGAAAGATGCCGAAGGTCAAGCCGCGATGCGCCATGGATTACGTCTCCTGTTGTGGCGCCCATTTTGGCCGGTTACCGATCGGTAGCCAAGCCTGCGTGCCAGTGGCAAACTGCCGCCACAGCAAGAAGGGGGAAACGCAGCATGCGCCTGAAGGATAAAGTCGCCATCGTCACCGGGGCCGCCTCCGGCATGGGCGCCGCCACCGCGCGGCGCTTCGGCAAGGAAGGTGCCAAGGTCGTCATCGCCGACATGCTCGAGGCCGACGGCCAAGCCGTTGCGCTGTCGATCAACAGCGCCGGCGGCAAGGCGGTGTTCATGCACCTGGACGTCACCGATGAGGCGAACTGGGCGAAGGTGGTGGACGAGACGGTGAAGCAGTTCGGCCGCCTCGACATCCTGGTGAACAATGCCGGCATCAGCGGCAGCGCCACCAACGACATGCTGGATTCAGGGCTGTGGAAGCGGCTGATGGAGGTGAACAGCACCGGCGTGTTCCTGGGCACGGCAGCGGCGGTGCGGCAGATGCGGCACAATGGCGGCGGATCGATCGTCAACCTGTCCTCGATTTCCGGCGTCGTCGGGCAGGCCTTCGTGCACATGGGCTACAATGCGTCGAAGGGCGCGGTGCGGACGATGACCAAGTCCACCGCCGTGCAGTTCGGTGCGGACAAGATCCGCTGCAACACGGTGCACCCTGGGTTGATGCCGCCGATGCGGACCTCGGGCGCCACCGCCGATCCGGCGGTGCGGGCGAAGATGCTGAAGGCGGTGCCGCTGGGCCGTGCCGGTGAGGTGGATGAGGTGGCGAACGCCGTGCTGTTCCTGGCCTCGGATGAAGCGTCCTACATCACCGGGGCGGAGCTCTACGTCGATGGCGGCTATCTGGCGATGTAGGTGCGGTCGCGTTACGGCGCGGCAGCGGCGTCATCCGCTGTCGCGCCAGCGACGAACTGCGTCACTCCGCCAGGTTGCCCAACTCCTGCCGCGCTGCCTCGATCAGTTCGCGTGACAGCGCCGGGTCGGCAGCTTGAACGGCACGCGCCAGTGTGACGGTCCCGACCATGCCAGCAAACAAGGTGATGGCGCGCCGCCGGGCCGCCTCGTCGGGCACCGACTCTGGAAACGCGTCCTGCAGCAGTTCCAGCAGGTGCCGGAAACCCTCGGCAAACGCCGCCGCGATCTCCGCATCCTGCCGCCACATCTCCGACGCACAGGATGCGACCATGCAGCTTTCGCCGACATCCTTCACGTGCTCGTCAGAAAGATAGGCGTTCAGATAGGCTGTGATCGCCTGGGGGCCGCTTTGCAGCACCTTCTGCGCCTCCGTCGCACCATCCG
>JAFEFW010000556.1 GCA_018240405.1 Pseudomonadota bacterium | reverse complement strand
TCCGAACTGCGCTTCCGCGATGCCACCGCGGTGCGCGGCCTGGTGATCGGCGCCATCCGCCGGGCCCTGGGCGTCGGCACCGGCGATGCCACACCCCACGCCAAACCCATGTACCGGCCGGCCGCATCCTGGTCGCGGCCGCGGGGCATCCCCTACCCGCCCGTGCCGCCGCCACCGCCAGGCTGGAGCGCGGCCTCACCCCAGATGTGGTCCGCGCCACAAGCCGAACCACCGGCCGCGACCGCCCCCGGGCTGACGCTGCGCCCGCCGGACGGGCCCGCCTCGACGGTGACCACCGGGCTGGCCGAGGCGCAGTTGCCGCTGCACACGCCACCGGCCGCGCGCCAGATCACCCCGCTTCCCCAAGCGGCCGACCACCCGCTCGGTGCGCCGGTTGCCCAGGTGCTGGATACCTACATCATCGCCGTTGCCGGCGACGGATCGCTGGTGCTGGTCGACCAGCACGCGGCGCATGAGCGCCTGGTGCATGAAGCCCTCAGCGGCGCCGCCAGCGCGGGCAGCGTACGCAGCCAGGCCCTGCTGCTGCCGGCGGTTGTCGATCTGCCGGCCGGCGATGTCGCCCGCCTCACCGCCCGCGCCGGAGACCTGGCGCGCCTGGGACTGGAACTCGAAGCCTTCGGCCCCGGCGCCATTCTGGTGCGTGCCTTGCCCGCGGTACTCGGCAGTCCGGACCCCGCCTCGCTGCTGCGCGACTTGGCGGATGAACTCGCCGAGATGGAGGAGGAGACGGTGCTGTCGGCACGGCTGGATGCAGTGATAGCGCGCATGGCGTGCCATGGCAGCATCAGGGCCGGCCGTAAGCTTAGCGCCGCGGAAATGAGCGCGCTGCTGCGGCAGATGGAAGCGACGCCTCGCGCAGCGACCTGCTCACACGGTCGGCCGACGGTGCTGAAGCTGTCGAAGGCGGATATTGAACGGATGTTCGGCCGCCGGTAACCGGCGCCGCCGCGACGCGGCCACCGCTCAGCGTTATTCGCCCAAGCGGTGGCCGACTTATCGAGCGTTACGCCACGCCGAGCGCGACGATCGGACCGGGCGGCGAGCCGGGTGGCGTCGGAATGCCCGGAAGTGGTGTTTCCGTCGGGATATCCGGACCCGGCACCGGACTTTCCGCGGGCCCTCCGGGGGCCTGGTCGGGACCCGGATCGGGTTCAGGGGCATTCGGCGGTATGGCCATACAATCCTCCAACAGGTCAGGCCGTAACGCGGCACCGCCTGTTCCGTTGCCCGCTTCGGAGGTGCACGTCTACGATGCCGCTAACCCAAGGCTCCGCGCGTTCCGGAGCGTTGAGACGACGATGCGGGATCGCCCCGCACCGCCAGGCCGGAGATGCGCATGCCCAGCGACACGCCGATCCACGACTTCCTCCGTCCCCGCATCCTGGCGCTGCTGGATGCGGTGGTGGCGCAGGGCCATCCGCGCGACGCCGGCGTTGCCGTGCTGATCGATATCGTCAC
>JAFEFW010000555.1 GCA_018240405.1 Pseudomonadota bacterium | reverse complement strand
CTGGCGATCCCGGCGCTGGGCATGGGCTTTGCCGTGCAAAGCCCGGACACGCCGTACTGGATCTTCCTGGGGCTGGCGCTGCTGTGCGGCCTGGGCGGTGGCAACTTCGCCTCGTCGATGGCCAACATCTCCTTCTTCTTCCCGAAGGCAGAGAAGGGCAATGCGCTGGCGATCAATGCCGGCCTGGGCAATCTGGGCGTCAGCGTCGTGCAGTTCGTCGTGCCGCTGGCGATCACCGCGGGCGTGTTCGGGTGGCTGGGCGGCGCGCCGCAGACCGCGGTGCAGGCGGGCGTCAAGAGCCAGCTTTGGCTGCAGAACGCCGGCTTCGTCTTTGTCCCGTTCATCGTCGCCAGCGCCTTCGCCGCCTGGTTCGGCATGGACGACATCGCCAGCATGAAGTCGAGCTTCGCCGACCAGTCGATCATCTTCCGGCGCACGCATAACTGGATCATGTGCTGGCTCTACACCGGGACGTTCGGCTCGTTTATCGGCTACTCGGCGGCCTTTCCGCTGCTGACCAAGGTGTTGTTCCCGGACGTCAACGCGCTGCAGCTTGCCTTCATCGGCCCGCTGGTCGGCGCGGTGTCGCGTGCCATCGCTGGAAAATTCTGCGACCGCATCGGTGGCGGCCGGATCACCATCTGGGTATTCGCAACCATGGCCCTGGGCGCCGTCGGCATCCTCTACGCCATCGGCATGAAGGGCGATCCCACCGCGTTCCCGGTGTTCTTCGGCAGCTTCCTGCTGCTGTTCGCGGCCAGCGGCATCGGCAACGCCTCCACCTTCCAGATGATCCCGGCGATCATGCGCAAGGAGGTGGCCCGGCTGGAGCCGCAGTTGCAGGGCATCGATTTCGTCAAGGAAGCCGACAAGGAGTCTGCGGCGATCATCGGCTTCACCTCGGCAGTGGCGGCATTTGGTGCCTTCTTCATCCCGAAGAGCTTCGGCTCCTCGATCGCCGCCACGGGCGGTCCGGAGGTGGCGCTGTACGGGTTCCTTGGGTTCTACGTGAGCTGCCTGGCGATCACCTGGTGGTTCTACACCCGCCGCGGCGGGCTGCTGTTCGATGTTGAGCACGCAGGCGGCCGCGACACCCTGCCGTCCGGGGCACAGGCCGATTGACGACGCCGTCCCGCTGCCCGTCGCGCTTGCCGGCGGGCGGCTCAGCGATCCGTAAACGAAGCCGCCGGCGCCGGGTCATCCGGTCCGGCGGCTTCGCCGTTTGCTGCCTCGGCCGGCCGCGCCGGCAAGGCGATGAGCGCGCCGGTGAGGGCGACGACACATCCTACGACGCCCAGCGCGGCAAGACCGGACAGTTGCATGACCACGCCGCCGACGGCGCCAGCCAGACCCTGTCCGAGGAAGATCATCGAGATGTGCAGCGCCATGATCACCGGCCGTGTTTCCATCGGCACGAGCGCCAGCAGGCGGGCGACGACGATTGGCAACCGGGCGAACAGGGCGGCGAGGCCAAGCAGCGTGGC
>JAFEFW010000554.1 GCA_018240405.1 Pseudomonadota bacterium | reverse complement strand
GCGATGCATGCGGTGTCCTGCCTGCCGGCGGTGACTGGTGCCTGGCAATACGAAGGCGGCGGCGCACTGTGGTCGAACCGCGGCATGTATGGCTGGAACCGGACGCTGATCGAGGGGTTGGATGCGGTGGATACGACAACCCGTGTCCTCGACATGAGCCGTATCGGCAGCGTGCTGACCGGCGACCGGACAGAACTTGGCGACGGCCCGCCGGTGACGGCGCTGCTGATCCAGAACCAGAACCCGCTGGACGTCTGTCCCGACAGCAACCGCGTGCGGCGTGGTTTCAGCCGCGACGACCTGTTCGTGGCGACGCATGAGCAGTTCATGACGGAAACGGCGAAATGGTCCGACATCGTGCTGCCGGCGACGATGTTCCTGGAGCATGATGATCTGTACCAGGCCGGCGGCCACAGCCACGTGCAGATCGGCCGCAAGCTGATCGAGCCGCCGGGCGAATGCCGCTCGAACCACGAGGTGCTGCAGGGCCTGGCGCAGCGCCTGGGTGCCAGGCACCGCGGCTTTGAGATGACGGCAATGGAACTGATCGATGCGACACTGCGCGCGTCAGGCTATCCCGACGCCGAGACGGTGCTGGCGCAGCGTTGGCTGGATGCAATGCCGCCGTTCCGGAAGGCGCATTTCCTCGATGGGTTCCCGACGCCGGACAAGCGGTTTCATTTCGCTCCCAACTGGGCGGCGATGGGTGATGCTGCCGGCGTGATGCCGGCGTTGCCGGACCAAATGGATAATGTGGAGGCGGCCACGGCCGATGCGCCGTTCCGCCTGGTGACGGCTCCGGCGCGGAGTTTCCTCAACACGTCGTTCACCGAAATGCCCTACACGCGCCGCCGCGAGGGCCGACCAACTGTGATGATCCACCCGTCCGACGCGGCCCGCCTGGGTATCGTCGAGGGCGGCAAAGTACGCCTGGGCAATGTCCGCGGTGAAGTGATCCTGCACGCTCGCCTGTCGGACGGGCAGCAGCCAGGGGTGCTGATCGCCGAGAGCGTGTTCCCGTCCGACATGTTCGAGGGCAGAATCGGCATCAACGCACTGACCAGCGACGATCCGGGTCCACCATTCGGCGGCGCAGTATTCCACGACACGGCCGTATGGATGCGCGCGGAGGCTGCCGCGGTGAAGCTGGCGGCGGAGTGATCGCAAGGAATGTTGGAGATATTGCTTATTCGTCATGGTGGGCGCAGGGCCACCATCTACGCCTTGCGCAGCTGCTCCACGCGAATGACGGATTCTGTATAGACAAAGATATGTATGACGGGCCTGCGCCCCATCTGCGTTAAGATAAGCTGCATGGGGCGCCGGACGACCTGGCACGAACTCTCCACCGTCATGGCGGGCGAAGGCCCGCCATCCACGGCTTTGCTACAAAAGCGATGTATTCGCACGGATTTTCAGTTGTGTGCGTCAAGTTCTGCAAAATGTCTGTTTGGCTATGGAATGATGTTTCCTTGTTCGGCTGG
>JAFEFW010000553.1 GCA_018240405.1 Pseudomonadota bacterium | reverse complement strand
TGGGTCGTCGCGGTACCTATGGAGCCAGGCGTGTCACGCAGATTTCCAGCGTGCCCAAGCCGACTCTATAACTGTACGTCTGCGCTGTTGGCAGCGACTACCGGGAGCAACGCAACAATCTCATTGCGGCATCGCCGCGTGCCCTGTCGCCGGCTGTCTACCCTCGCTGTGCCTGCAATCCGTCTCTGCGGCCCTCAGCGGCCCTCCGCCTTCCTCCGCGTTGAAACCGCGGTGCCGCAGCAAACAATGCCGGTGCCAGTGAGTCACCGGCTGTGCCGTTGCGTCTCCACTCCTCGCAAAGAATGCGACCTCACGTGCCGGGCGATGAACCAGGAAGACGACTGCCTGCCAACGCCAACCCCTCGGCGACCGAAACGAATTCGCCGCCGCCAGCGATCTTCTCGCTACCGAACCGGTCCGCGAAGAGGCGCCGCACCGCAGGCACATAGGCGGTGCCTCCGGTCAGGAAGATGCGGCCCACGGCCGTCGCCGGCATGGCAGCCTGCTCCAGGACGTGATCGATCGTGGCACCGAGGCGTGCCAGGTCGGCTGCGATCCAATCCTCGAAGTCCGCGCGGGTGATTGTTCGCTCTGCAACAAAGCCCTTATGGACGAAGCGCAGCACTGTCTTTTCCGAGTTCGATAGCGCCGCCTTCGCCTGCGATACCGCCTGGTACATCGCATAGCCGAGCCCATCCTGGATCAGCGTGATCAGGTGATGCAGCCGCTCCGGGTGGGTGGCGGTGCGTGCGATGTCGGTAATCGCCTGCAACGTTCGCGGCGTGCGCATCAGCGACAACTGGTGCCAGCGGGCAAAGGCGTGGAAATATTCCACCGGGATCGGCATCTTCTTGCCCATCACCCGGTACACGTCGTCCTTGCCGAGCAGCGGCGAAATCGCGCGGTCGATGATGCGGAAATCGAACACGTCGCCGGCGATGCCGACGCCGGCATGGGCCAACGGCGTTACGCCCTCCGGCGTGAAGCGCAGCAGCGAAAAGTCGCTGGTTCCGCCGCCGAAGTCACCGATCAGCACCGTCGTGGGCTCCTGCAATTCACGCACGAAGCTCAACCCGGCGGCCGCGGGCTCCAGCATCAGGTCAACGTCCGGCAGGCCGGCCTCGGCGCAGGCGGCGCGGAGGCGTTGCGCGCCAAACCCATCGTCGGCGAACTCACCGGCGAAGTGGACCGGGCGCCCGACCGTGATCCGTTGCACCGGCCCGACCTTGTCCAGCAGCTTGCGCAGGAAGGTGGCGATCAGTTTTTCCAGCGTGAAGACGCGGCCGAAGATCCGGGTTTCGGTGAAGCTCTTCTGGGCCAGGTAGGTCTTCATCGACATGATCAGTCGGCTGTCGAGCGGATCTTCCAGGAACGCGCTGATCGCCGCCGGGCCAGCGGCATGGTGCAGGTGCTGGCGGCCGCCCGCTTCCTCCGGCCAGAAGCACAGGACGGTGCGGAACACCTCCTGCAGGTCGGAGCCGTGGCGCTGGA
>JAFEFW010000552.1 GCA_018240405.1 Pseudomonadota bacterium | reverse complement strand
GAATTGGTCCGATCGGCAGCCTATGGTCGCGGTCCTGTTCTGTTCTTGGGGAAAATTGCTATTCTGTCTGCATGACACAACGCTTACGGATACTGGCAGCGGGGTTGGACTGGCGCGTCAGCGACGTGATCTGCTCCGCCGGGCCGCACGACCGCCGCTTTGAGGAACAGCACCCCGGGGTCTGCATCGCGGTCGTCACACGCGGCACATTTCACTACCGCACAACGCAGGGTGCTGCGACGCTCCTGCCCGGCGCCGTCCTGCTCGGCAATACCGGCGCCTGCTTCGAGTGCGGGCACGATCACAGCATCGGCGACCGGTGCCTGTCGTTCCACTATGAGGCGGCGCTGTTCGAGGATCTCGCCAAACCTGGCGGGTTCCGGCAGGCGCGACTTCCGCCGCTGCCAGCGCTGGCGCCCGTCGTGGCGGCCGCGGCATTGGCGCAGGAAACGGATGATCCGTCCGCTCTTGAGGATATGGCGTTCGATCTGGCCACGCACATTGTCGCGCTGCTGCGGGGTCAGGACACGGCGGATACGGTGCCGTCCAGCCGGGATGAGCGGCGCATTGCCGCCGCGATCCACCGTATTGAACGCGAGTTCCACGTGCCGCTGAGCCTGGACGACCTCGCCAGCGACGTGGCGATGAGCCGGTTCCACTTCCTGCGGACCTTCCGTCGCCTGACCGGCGTCACGCCGCACCAGTTCATCCTGCGTACCCGTCTGCATTACGCCGCGCTGGATCTGGCGTGCACCAATCATGCCGTGCTGGATGTCGCGCTGGAGGCTGGATTTGCCGATCTGTCCAGCTTCAACCGGCGGTTTCGCGAGACAATGGGGATGACCCCGACGGCCTACCGCCGGCAGACTGGTGTGCGCGGGCGGCGAGGGCTGGGGTAATCAGTCGCTCCCGCCCGGTCGTCTCTTGGCCGGCTCACTGCATGAGCCCGGAGAGGCCAGCGGACCCCGCTGCATCGTCATGGGTCGTTACCGCATGTCCTCAGACCTGTTCCGGGTGTGCGACCCACCACCGCACGGCCATGCCGATCCCGCTGGCCCGGACGCCTCCAGGCCAAAACGGTAGCAACGGCAGGCGCCAGGGGTAGAGGCGGCGGCGCTACCGCCGCCACCACCCCCGCTTCTTCTCCGCCGGCGGCTCGTCGCCGGCGCCCACCAGGATCGGCAGGATTGCTGGTGCCGGTGGTGGGGGCTCGGCATGCGGTGCCACGTCGTTGGCCGGGACAGGCGGAGCCGGTTCCGCCGCTATCGTAATCGGCTCCGCCGCAGGCTCCGGTGCCGAAACGTTGTGGATCTCCTCAGCCGCGGCCGGTTCGTCTGTCGGTCCTGGTGCATCCGGCTCTGGTGCTGCCGGAGCCTCCGGAATGGCCGCCACAGGCTCCGCGACGACGGGTTCGGCGCGTGCCATCGGTTCCTCGGCCGATTCGGCGCGTGCTGCCGGCTCAGCGGCCGGTTCGGCACGTGCCATCGGTTCCTCGGCCGGTT
>JAFEFW010000551.1 GCA_018240405.1 Pseudomonadota bacterium | reverse complement strand
ATATTAACGCAGGTAAACGCCGATCAGACTATGTGGCGCTTGAACGAGGTAGCGCCGATGTGAACCCGCACACTGGCCCTGCTTGAATGTCCGGCTTGTAGCGCAGGCAATATTGTCATCTGAGCAATTCCTGCGCTAGCCTGCGCGGTCGCACTATTTGAAAAAGTCTACACTCGATCAATCGGACACTGTCGCCTCCGCTGAACGGCGCGTCATGAGCCGTCGCCACACCTCGTCGTGAAACGCATGCCGAGCAGGACGCGCTCCGGCTGGCGGTGAACTCAAGTCCCGCAGCCGCGCAGCGGGCAGCCGCAGGCGGCGGACTTGAATTTGCCGCCAGCCGGAGGAACCATCGCAGGCGGAGTCACGGAGATGGCCGATCTGACACTGTCCGTCAGGTCAAATAGCGACGTTTACACATTACTGCAGGTCTAGCGATCGAAGCAGCAGCCACTGGCCTTTGCAATCTTCGGCGCGGCGAAGTGCGAAGGGATATCGGTATGGTCACTCCCACGGCAGCCCAGCCTCTTCCGGTCCCGACACATTCCGCGGACCGACTTCAGCGACATCCGGATCACGGCTGATGTCGCCCATGCTCGGCCACGTCCATCCGAACGGAGACCGTGAAAGGCCGCTAAGGGACGCAATGCCAAGTAACTGTCGCCGGCTGCCCTCCGCTGCAGATGCCCTCGCCTCTCGGTAGGTGCCTAGATAAGACCGAAGAATTTGCGATATTTCGTCATCGAGACATGCGAAGAAAAAGTTCATCACGGCACAAGAAATAGTGTTTGCCCCATCCCAGTATGGTCCCATCAATTCTCTTCAGAATACTCGTTGCCACGGCAATCGGCCATGATGTCAGACGGCGCGCCGCTTTCCCCATCGCGATCCTACGCCCGATGCTCCGCCCCCGCTACAAACCGTATCTCCAGCCGCGTACCCGTCGCCCGCGCAATCCGCCCTAGGGTCCGCGTCGAGGGCATCACCTTGCCGCCTTCCCACCGCGCGACAACCTCCTGCTTCGTCCCCATCCGCTCGGCCAGTTGCTCCTGCGTCAGCCCCGCGTCGGCACGAGCGCGGATCAGTGCCGCGGCCAATGCGAACTCCCCCTCCAGCGCACCGTACTCCTGGCGGTACGCGCCATCCTGCATCCACTTGTCGTGCAGGTCCCGTATCCGCGTCATTCAAGCACCTCCTTCGCTCTGCTCAAGGCCAGGTCAATTTCCCGGCTCGGCGCCTTCTGCGTCTTCTTCACGAACACTCGCACAATCACCACGCGCTGGCCGACAGCCACGACATAGAGCGCCCGCGAGATACCATTCCGATATCGCAACGTATATCCCACAGCGGACCGCGCAGGTGTTTCACGTGCGGCTCGCGGACCCGGTCCAGCCCAAATGCCTCGACTATGAAGGAAATCCGAGCCATCTGTGCTCGCATATCTGCTGGAAGCGCTTCGACTTCCGCATCAACCGCAGCGTTCAGTGTCTCGACCGTCCAGGCCATCCATGCAACAAATATAGCAAA
>JAFEFW010000550.1 GCA_018240405.1 Pseudomonadota bacterium | reverse complement strand
TCCTCGGGCTTCATGCCCTGCTTGCCGCCCGACGAGTACCAGCGGGCGTATTCCGGCCCGAACGCCGCACCCGGAATGACCGGCACCGCCCAGGTCGGGAACAGGTACAGCAGTTCCGTGCCGCCGTTGTTCCAGACGAACAACTGGTGCTCGTTGTTGGTCTGCTTGGCGAAGCCCAGGCCGCGCTCCATCTCCTTCACGTCGGCCTGGATGCCGATCTTGCGCCACTGGTCGGCGACCATTTCCGCAAGCTTCGGGTAGGGCAGGAAGGCGGCGATGGCGATCACCTCCAGCCGCAGGCGCTGGCCGTTATCGGTGCGGACGCGGAACCCGTCGCTGTCCTTCTTCGACAGCCCGACCTTGTCGAGCATGGCGTTGGCGGTCTTCGGATCGTAGGTCGACCACTTCTTGCGCCACTCCGGTCCCGGGTTCTGCGGCATCTGCTCGCCCGGCGCCGGCGAGCCCGGCGTGCCGACCCCGAGCCAGAACGTCTCGTTCAACTGGTCGCGGTCGATCCCAAGCGCCAGCGCGCGGCGGAAGTCCGCGTTCGTCAGCCACTTCCGGATCTCTGCGTCGCCGGTGTAGCTCTGGTTGACGTTGAACATGAAGTCCGACCCGGCGTAGCCGAGGTCGAGGTGCACCTTGTAGTTGCCCTTCTCCTGGTTATCCAGGAGCACCGGCAGCTTGCCCAGGTCGATGTGCCGCTCCTGCTCATCATACTCACCGGCCATCGCGCGCAGGTTGATGATCTCCAGGTTCTCCGCCAGCGTGAACTGCACGCTGTCGAAATACGGCAACTGATTGCCGGCAGTATCGACGGCGTAATAGTAGGGATTACGCTCCAGCAGCCAGACCGGCGTATTGATCGGGCGCACCGTGCGCCAGGGGCCGAGCACGGGGCAGTCGGGGTTGCGCGACCAGTCCTTCTTGATGTGCAGCATCTGCACCCAGTTCTCGAAACCTTCCTGCTTGGCGCGCGCGTTCACCTGCTCGACCGAGGAGTATTTCGGCAGGAACTGCTTCAGGTAGTGCGCCGGGGCATAGGCGCCGAAGCTGACCTTGTTCGCCTGCCGCACCGCCTGGCCGCCGCCCATGGCGGTGTCGCCGGCCATGATGTCCTCGAACAGGTAATACGGGACATCGAACTCCCAACGGACGGTGGTTTCGTCCACCTTCACCATGCGGCCGGGCTTGCCCTTCGGCTGCATCTCCGGCGTCGGTGTCGGCACGATCTCGGGGTTCTGGTAGATGTCCTGGAACCAGAAGATGAAGTCATCCGCGGTGAAGGGCGCGCCGTCCGACCACTTCATGCCCTTGCGCAGGAACAGCGTGTAGCTCTTGCCGTCGTCGGACAGCTCATACCCCTTGGCGGCACACGGGACGATCTTGCTGCCATCGGCGCTCCAGTGCAGCGGCTTGTCGCTGGACTGGATGCGGTTGCCGTTCTCGCCGTCGCCGGGCCCGGTGAAGGCCCGCCGCCAGGTGCCGCCGTATTTGCCGATCTCATTCAGCGGCTGCCAGACCATCGGTTCGGCC
>JAFEFW010000054.1 GCA_018240405.1 Pseudomonadota bacterium | reverse complement strand
TTCTGCCAACGGTCTACGGTGCGCTGCCCGGCGGTGGATTGGACGACAAGAAGGACATGATCGCCGAGCTGTTGCGCGTCGAGGGCTACGATCCCGCCGTGACGGTAATGGTCGGTGACCGCTACCACGACATCCATGCGGCGCAAGCCAACGGGCTGCGCTCGATCGGCGTGCTGTGGGGGTATGGCGGCGAGGCCGAGCTACGCGACGCGGGCGCCGACGTGCTGGTCGCAGTGCCGGCTGACGTGGTGGGGCAGGTCGGCTGAGCCAGACCACTTGGATGACGCCGGACAGCCGAGGCTGCCCAGCGTGCATCAGCAAGGATCTGCTCGCTCAGTTCAGCTTATAGAACGCCTTCGCGCCACCAGCCATGACCTGGTATTGCGTCTCCGGCGACAGCCCCTGCATGTTCTTGCGCACCATATCAGGCGCGCCGGGGAAGAACCCGTCCGGGTGCGGATAGTCAGTGGCCCACAGGATCTTGTGCGGACCGATGTAGTCGGCCAGCACCTTCAGGCTGCCCTCGACCGGTTCAAACGAGATCCAGCAATTGCGCTGGAAGATCTCCGACGGCTTCATCGACAGGCCCGAATCGTTGAACCCCTGGTCAACAAAATGCCGGTCCATCCGTTCCAGCCACGGCACAATCCAGCCGCCGCCGGATTCCATGAACGCCACGCGCAGCTTGGGATGCTTGTCGCAGACGCCGCACCAGATCATCGACAGGCAGGCCATCATCATTTCCATCGTGTGGGTCACGATGTGCCGCGCGCCGCGCGTCGAGAACCGGTCCAACCCGACCTGCGGCATGCCGCTGCTGCCGCCTTCGTGGAAGCCGACGGCCATGTCCAGATCCTCGACCGCCGACCAGAAACGATCGTACATGGGATCATGAACCATTTTGTCGTTGTAAGGATTGGGACGCAGGAAGAGGCCCGGCATGCCAAGTTGATTGCGGGCAAAGCGCATTTCCTCGATCGCCATGTCGACGTGCTGCAGCGGGATCATGGCGATGCCGAACAACCGGTCCGGATACGGCTTGCAGTAATCGGCGAGCCACCGGTTATACGCGCGGCAGATGGCGGCGGACAGCTTCGGGTCCTCCACCGATCCAGCGAACAGGCCGATGCTGGGATACAGGTAGGCGGCATCGATCCCGTCGAGATCCATGTCCGGGATGCGGTCATGCGGATTAAAGCCGCCCTTGCGGCCGTCAGTATATTCGCTGGCGTTGTCAACCACGACGGTCCCATCGCGCATGCCGACGGCGCCGAGCGCTGCCATGCCGCGCTCACTGCCGAGCATCTTGTCGCCGATGACGAGGCGTTCAAGGCCGTTGTTATCGCGCTGCAACCGCGGCGCCCGGTCGCGATAGGCGGGATCCATGTAGTCGATCCAAAGATTAAGCGGTTCCAGTATGTGGCCGTCTGAATCGATGACGTTGTAGGCGCGAGCCATGATCAAGACCTCCCAATGTTTATCGATATCTTTTTTGGCATCCTGTGCCGGGACAGATCAGAGATCGCTCCGGTGCAGACGTCAATAGAGCAGCCGATGCGCCGCGGCTGATGTTGCTGTATGTTACATACAAACAATGATATCGGCACGTGCCGCCTCGCAGCGAGACGCCACCTCGATTTGCCGCTACGCTCAGGGTCATACTAACCGAGACTGGGACCGTCCTGCCTATGAAGATCACCGCCGTCCGCCTGCGCAAGTTGCGCGGCACTATCCCGACGTCACAGCCGTTCTGGGAGGAGCGCCTCGTTCGCCCGATCGACATTTACCCCGAATACCGGGCGCGGACGGACTTCGAGGGCGGCCGTCAGACCGCACGCGGCTTTGAGATCGAACAGCATTTCCTACAGATAGAGACGGACGACGGCGTCACCGGCATTGCCGGACCGCTGCCGCACCAGGTCGCCTATTTTGTCGCGCACAGCCTGCGCCCGATTATCCTCGGCCGAGATCCGATTGCGCACGAACTGCTGTGGGACCAGATGCACCGCATCATGGTGCACGGCCGGCAGGGCGACGCCATGCTGGCGATTAGTGCGGTCGACTGCGCGCTGTGGGACATCAAGGGGCGCTGGCTCAATCAACCTGTCTACCGTCTGCTCGGCGGCCCGACCCGACCGTCGATCCCCGCCTATGCCTCCATGCTCGGCTTCGCCGTCGAGGATCTTGGCCGGGTCCGGGAGCGGGCGCTGGAATACAAGGCTCTGGGCTACAAGGCGCAGAAATGGTTCTTCCGCCACGGTCCGATGAGCGGCCCGGAGGGCTTGCGCAAGAACGTCGCCCTGGTCCGTACGCTGCGGGAGGCGCTCGGCGAGGACGACGACATCATGCTGGATTGCTGGCAGTCGATGGAGCCGACCTATGTCATCGAGCTTGCAGCACGCATCGCGGAGTACCGCCCGCGCTGGCTGGAGGAATGCTGCATGCCCGACCGCATCGACAGCTACCGGCAAATCAAGGACAAGATCAGCATTCCGCTGTCCGGTGCCGAACATGAATACACCCGTTGGGGCTTCAAGCGCTTCATCGACGCAAAGGCGCTGGATATCCTGCAGCCCGACATATACTGGTGCGGCGGCCTGTCCGAGACCCTGAAAATCGCGGCCTATGCCACCGCGCACGACCTGGTCACGATCCCGCACGGACACTCCAGTCCGGTCGGCATCCATTTCTCTGTCACGCAGTCGCCGATCCACACGCCGTATCAGGAGTATCTGATCAAGTGGAATGAAATCAACCAGCACTTCCTGGCGAACCCGGTCCTTGCGGTGAGTGGCGACATTGCGGCACCGACGTTGCCGGGGCTGGGCATGGACCTCGACGCGGCCAAAATCGAGGCGGAGGAGGAGGTCTTTCCCGTCCAGTGACGCAGTCGGAGCGGAAGAACACCGGGCAACGCTCCGGCTGAGCCGCGGTGGCGCCGAAGAGCTGCGTCACGCCTCGCCATGGCGTCAGCAGGGCGCGGGCGCAGACGGTCGCATCTCGTCATGATCCGGCAACGTGTTAGACTGATGCCAAGCCTCGTGGATAAAGGAAGGGTACCTTGGCGGACACGTATACATGGAGTGCTGCGTCAGGTGACTGGTTCAACGCAGCCAACTGGATCCCCGCGCAGGTCCCGGGTCAAGGCGCGGTCGCACTGATCGGCGGCAACAGCACGCAAACAGTCGCAATCGGTGACATCATCAACGGCGTCACCATCCGACTTCG
This sequence comes from Pseudomonadota bacterium, assembly GCA_018240405.1. Taxonomy (GTDB): domain Bacteria; phylum Pseudomonadota; class Alphaproteobacteria; order Acetobacterales; family Acetobacteraceae; genus Rhodopila. The sequence continues at coordinate 14,460 of JAFEFW010000054.1, read as the reverse complement.
GGATGGCGACGTGATCCTGGCGATGAATGGCGGTACGATTGGCGCCGGATCCACGGTAACGGACAACGGTATTCACGCCTATATCGGTGTGACCACGTCCGCCGCTTTTGATGGCACATTCACCTTTGCGCCACAGAGTGCCGGCGAGCATCTATCAGTTCATGTCGATCCTGCTGCCACACTGAGCATCGGGCAGGCCGGTACGATAACGGCCGACTCGGGAAACATCATCAACTTTGGCAATACGGTCGGCACCTACACCGGCACCGTCTCAAATCACGGCCTCATCAGTGCCCCGGGGGGATCATTGCTCCTGCTCGGCGGTGAGCTTTACAGCGATGGAACAATCGCTATCGGCCGCGGCGACCTGACTCTGGCGGGCGGACTGCTGTCGAATACAGGCAGGATCGTCGCCAGCGGCGGCACCTTGGCTGTTACGGGCGGCACGCTTGCCAACGACGGGTCAGTTGTCATCACCGGTGCGTCCATGATCCTGAACGGCGGGGCCATCAACGGCAACGGCACAATCGCGATCGGAAATGGCGGACGCATCTTCAGCTTTGAAACGATTGGCGCCGGTCAGACCATCAGGTTCCTTGACCAGACCGCGCACCTGCAATTGGACGGATCAAGCGCTGAGGTCATGGCGCCAATCGTGGACTTCCAGCCTGGCGACTGGATCTGGCTCCCCCAACGCCAGGCCAATGGTGTCACCTATGACGCCGTGACGCACACGCTGTACGTCACGGACGCCAGCGGGGTTGTAACGCAATTCAACCTGACGACCAGCGGCACGCCGATCCACTTCAGCCTGCGACAGGGCCAGAGCGGCCCCATTGTGGTTTCTTCCGATGCGACGCGCATCTGGAACGGCGGGACCGCGGCTTGGTATTCAGCTGCTAACTGGACCACCAGTCAGCCGACTCAGGCCAGCTTTCCATTGGCCGGCGACACCATGCGCATTGGCAGCGGGTTGGCGACCATCAGCGCCGCGGACGTCGCACAATTCGGCGTTCTCAACGTGCAGACCATCATCCTTAGCGGGAGCGCAGGCGGCGCAGGTGGCCTGTCGATCACCAACAACCTGATTGGCCCTGATGCGACAGTGGAAGTGCTCGGGCCGGATCAATTCGGAGTGCTGCAACTCAGCGGGAACGACTTCCTGCAAGGCGCGATCTATGCCGGCGGGCACAACGGCCACCTGACAATTGACTTCGCCAACGCCGCGACGCTGACCAGTGACGGCGGCGTCATCCTGAGCGGCAGTTCGAGCAACCTGCTGCTTGACGGGACGGGCACATTCGTTAACGGCGGCGTAGTGGTCGTTGAAGGCGGGTTGACCATCGGCAGCGGCGTGACAATGACAAATGCGGTCACCAGCACGGGCACGATACGGCTGCAGGATGGCGGGCATGTCGTGCTCGATGGCATTGTCAACGGCAATGACGTCGAATTCGACGATTCGACAGGACAGGTGACGATAGAGGATCCAGGTGAGTTTACTGGCAGCATTCTGCGCATGTCCGGCGGAAACCGGATCAATCTGCCCAAGCTCAAGCTGACCTCAATCAGCTACAACTCCGTCAGTGATATTCTCGAGCTCATCTCCGGCACCACTATCGTCGGACAGATTCGGATCGGCACGATCGACGGCTACGACGGCTTCAATCTCGCATCGGACGGCCAGCATGGGTCGCGCATCACCTACGCGCCAACTTACCAGGTCCTGCAGCCCGTCATGCCTGTCCCGTTCGTGGCCGTGCCGGGTACGACCGCTCCGCTTCAGGATCTTCTCCTGCATGCCTTCGGTACCATTCCCGCCGGCTACGTGAATCAGGCGTTCCAGCTCAGTTATGCGACAGCCGCGGACCTGGCGGACTGGAAGTATTCATATTGGAATATTAATGACGAGTCGGTCAGCAAATGGTTGGTGAACGGCACCGTTATCGCCGGCCTTCCTGATAACACGTACCTCCCGCCCAATCCGCCCGGAACCACGGTCGCTGGTTCGCGGCTGGCCGACATCACCTTGCAGGCAGGCAACCAGATCACAACGAACGTTTTCCTACAGGTAGACGTCGGTCCCCAATCGCAAGTCGCCTACTGGCTCGAAACGGTCGACCCGCACGTTGCCAGTCCGACGATCTATAGCGGTCATGTCGACGCGATCGACATCGTTGCCAGCGCGCTGCGCTACGAGGCTTATTTCGGTCTGGTGCCAAACGACAATGACTGCGCCTCGATTGCGGCCAACATTGCCGCCGCGGCCGGGGCATCCATGCCGCCGCAGGCGAAGTCGACCGATCCGACGGCGAACCAGGAGGGTGGGTTCTGGCGCATTGCCTATCGTGCTTCGGATCACGTCAATCCCGTCCAGGACTGGGGCACACTCGTCCTGAAAGGCGACATCGTCCGCATGGGTTGGACGAACGGCGGCCATCATGCGACGACTGTCATGGCGACGAATGCCGACGGCTCCATACTGGTCTATGACAATGGAGACAGTGAAGACGACCAATCGGTCATCGGCCTCCACAACGTCAGGTACTGGACGCACACAATACCCGAAAGCATTACGATCTATCGTTTGGACCCTAACCACCAGTTCTTGGTGCAAGGCAGCGCGCAGGCGGAGTTCCTTCAGGGCAGTCCGTACGACGACCTGATCCGGCCCAACGGCGGCGCCGATACGATTGCAGGCGGTGCTGGCAACACTGAGGTCCAGGGTAGCGCGACGGCGCTGAAGGACATCGCCATCATCGACTGGCACCAGGGCGACACCCTGGACATCACGGACATGCCATTCACCGGCGCAGCCGTCAGCTACGACGTGGCGTCGGGGCTGCTGCACGTGTCGAACCAGAACACTGGCCAGGACGTCGGGGTGGCGTTGCCGACGGGACTCCCCGATCTGTTCCAGCTTACCTCCGTCGATGGCGGCACCGAGGTGACGCTCGCGTGCTTCGCCGATGGCACACGGCTCCATACCACCGACGGCGAGGTCGCTGTCGAGGATCTGCGTGTCGGCGATGTCCTGCTCACGGTATCGGACCCGAAGGTGCCGTCGCGGATCATCCGCTGGATCGGCCGTCGGACCGTCGAGCCGCGACGTCACCCGCAACCCGAACTGCTCAGCCCTGTCCGCGTCGCCGCGCATGCGTTCGGGCCGGGACGTCCAGCGAGGCCGCTCCTGCTGTCGCCCGACCACGCCATCTATTTTGAGGATGTCCTGATCCCGGTCCGCTACCTGATCGACGGCAAGGCCATCCGCCAGTTGGCGCCGCGACGCGTCACCTATTGGCACGTCGAGCTGGACCGACATGATGCGATCCTGGCCGAAGGCCTGCCGGTGGAAAGCTATCTCGATACCGGCCAGCGCCACGCATTCGAAAACGGTGGCTCCGCTCTCATGCTGCACCCCGATTTCGGGATGCGGGTGTGGGAAGCCGAGGGCGTTGCACCGCTTGTCGTCACCGGCCCTCAAGTCGCTTCCGCACGGGCAGCCATCCAATCTGTCTCAGCGCGACGGCCGAGGCGCCGCCAGGTCAGAGCGTAAGGAAGGCCTCGACCCCGATTTAGGATCATTCCGATGGCAGCCGTGGTGGCGCCGCCTGTGCTATGCTCAGCAGGCCAGCGGACGGAGGGGACGACCGAATGCCGACGACATACACCTGGATAGCACCGTCCGGCGATTGGTTTACCGGAGCCAACTGGCAGCCAGGCGGCCCGCCCGAGTTAGACTCCGTTGCGCTGATCAACACGCTCGGCGGACCGACCATCGCGGCAGGCGTCGTCGACGCCGTCCAGATCCTCGCCGAACCTGGCGCCGCTGCATTGACACTGAACGGCGGCACAATCGGAGCCGGGACAAGCCTGGTGGCGGGTCAGCTCGATCTCGTCCTGAATGTGGAAACTGCGTCTATTTTCAACGGCGGATTTTCGTTTGAGCCCACGGCGACGTTTGGCCAGCTTACCATCGCAACCGCTTCCGGCGCGCCACTTCGGCTCGGCGCCAGCGCGACGATGACCGCTGCATTCGGCCACAGCATCGTCCTGGACAGTGGCACGATCGTGAATCCGGGCACGATCATGAATGACGGGACGCTCGAGGCAATCGGGGGCGTGCTGTCGGTCATCACCGGCGGGATCGATGGGGTCGGGACGATTCTGATAAGCAACGGGGGATTGGTCTACAGCAACGAGACCATCGGCCCCAACGAGACGCTCGTGTTCCTCGACCAGAGCGGGGGTCTGCAGCTTTACGAGTCCAACGCCGTTGTCGCCGGGCCGATTGTCAACTTCCAGGCGGGCAACCAGATCTGGCTGCCGCAGCATCAGGCTGATGGTGTCAGCTACGATGCCGCGACCCACACGCTGACCGTCACCGACGCCGGCGCGCCCGTCGCATCGTTCAATCTGACGACGACCGGCGCGCCCATCACCTTTACGCTGCGGCAGGGGCCCTTCGGCCCCGTCGTCGTCTCATCCGATGCAACCTATGTCTGGAACGGCGGGACGGCAGACTGGTACTCGGCAGCCAACTGGATACCGGCCGCCGGCGCACCACCTGGCTTCCCTCTCGCAGGCGATACCGTGCAGATCAGCAATGGGCTGGCAACAATCAGCGCGGCGGACGTCGCCCAGTACGGAACAATCGACTCTGAAACGATCATGCTTACCGGCACAACCGGCGCGCCGGGCGGGCTGTCCATCGAAAACGACACGATCGGGCAGAATGCGACGATCGCTATCAGCGGCACGAAACAGTATGGATTCCTTGGCGTTCGCGGCTCCGACGTGCTGGAAGGCCAGCTTGAGGCCACCGCGCGTAATGGGCAACTTACCATCGGGTTTGCTGACAACGCGCGCCTGAGGGCAAGCAGCAGCTCGACCCTGCTAAGCGGTACCTCGGCCGGAGTCGTGCTCACGGGCACCGGCACATTCATCAATGACGGCATTGTGGTCGTACAAGGTGCGCTGACCATTGGCGACAATGTCACCTTCACCAGTGCGCTCAATAATAGCTATGGGACCGTGAGGCTGCAGCAGGGTGGCCAGGCGACGATCTATGGCACGTTCCAGAGCAACGGCGTTCTGTTCGCTGACTCGTCCGGGCTGCTGACGATCGAGAATCTCAACGGGTTCCAGGGCTCGATCTGGAACATGAATGGTGGCAACCGGATTGATCTGCCCAATCTGACCGTTACCTCGGTCAGCTACGACCCGATCGCCGACACCCTGACCCTGTTCGACAACGCGACCACGCTGGGTTCGCTGAGCGTGTTCACCTCCGATGGATATAGCGGGTTCAGCGTAGGAACGGATGGTCATGGCGGGTCGCTGATCACATACCAGCCGAGTGTCGCGCTTCTGCAGCCGGCGTTGCCCGTTCCGTTCGTGGCGGCGCCAGGCGGGTCCGGCTCGCTGCAGGATCTGCTGGTTCAGGCGTTCGGCACCATACCGGCACAATACACCACGGAAACCCTCGGCCTCAGCTACGCCACACGGCACGATCTGAAGACCTGGAACTTCTCCTATTGGAACTTGTCGTCCGAGACCGTCAGCAAGTGGCTGGTCAACGGGACAACCGTCGGCGCGATACCATCCAATGCCTATTCGCCGCCGAACCCGCCGATCGCACCGGTGCTGGGCGTCGACCTGGCGCAGGTTACGTTGCAGGCCGGCAGCCAGATCATGCCGAACCTGTATCTGCAGATCCCGATCGGCAGCGTCACCAACGCCGCTTACTCCATTGAAACGGTTGATCCGGCTGTTGCCAGCCCGACGATCTACAGCGGGCACGTTGACCCGGGTGATATTCTGCAGAGCGCAACACGTTTCGCGACGTACTATGTCGACGTCCTGAACGATAATGATTGCGGCTGGATCGCGGACGATGTCGCTGCGGCGGCCGGCGCGACGATGCCGAATCTCGACCAGTCAACTGACCCGACCGCCAATCAGGAAGGCGGCTTCTGGCGCATCGCTTACCGTGGTTCACAGCAAGCCAATCCGGTCCAGAACTGGAGCTCCCTGGTGCTGCCGGGCGACGTCGTGCGCATGGGTTGGAACGGCGGCGGCCAACACACCACCACGGTGCTTGGGCACAACGGCGACGGCTCGATCCAGGTCTACGACAACGTCGACAATGGTGCGATTGGGATTCATCCAGCGACCTACTGGACCGACACGATCCCCGAAAGCATCACCATCTACCGTTTGGATGCGAACCACCAGTTCCTTGTGCAGGGAAGCGGCAACTCGGAGTTCCTCCAGGGCAGTCCGTACAGCAACCTGATCCAGCCTGGTGGTGGCGCGGATACGATCGCCGCCGGTGCCGGCTTGAACGAGGTCCAGGACACCGCGGCCAACCTGAACGGGATCAGCATCATTGACTGGCACCCGGGTGACACGATCGACATCACCGATATGCCGTTCACCGGCGCACGCCTGAGCTACAATGCCGACTCCGGCCTGCTGCAGGTGCTCAACACGCAGACGTCACAGGAGGTCTCCGTTGCACTGCCGGTCGGGATGCCTGACCTGTTCCAGTTGACGGCGGCAGGCAACGGAACCGAGGTGACAGTCGCCTGCTTCGCTGACCGCACCCGCCTGCGCACGCCGAGCGGCGAGGTCGCGGTTGAGGACCTGCGTGTCGGGGACACGCTGGTAACCGTGTCGGATCCGAGGCATCCGTGGCGGATTGTTCGCTGGATCGGCCGCAGGGCGATCGACCTGCGCCGGCACCGCCAGCCGGACAAGGTCAGGCCGGTACGGGTCGCCGCGCACGCCTTTGGTCGGGGCTTGCCGGCGCGGCCACTGCTGCTGTCGCCGGACCACGCCGTTTATTGCGGCGAAGTGCTGATCCCGGTGCGCTACCTGATCAACGGAGATGCGATCCGGCAACTGGCGCCGCGCCGGATAACCTACTGGCACGTGGAACTGGACCAGCACGATGCGATCCTGGCCGAGGGGTTGCCGGTGGAGAGTTTCCTCGACACCGGTCAGCGCCACGCGTTTGAGACCGGCGGCGGGGCCATCATGCTCGATCCCGACTTCTCGCCCCGCACGTGGGAGGCCTACGGCTTTGCGCCGCTCGTTGTCACCGGCCCGGCCGTCGCCCGTGCCCGCGCCGCCCTGCGGCAAGGGCCGGCGCACGGATCCCGCCGGAGGGCCAGGGGCGCCTGACTCAGCAGGCCCTTAGCGCGGCGCCATCCGCAACGCCCCGTCCAGCCGGATCGTTTCGCCATTGATGAACCGGTTCTGCACGATATGCGCCACAAGTTCGGCATACTCGGACGGACGGCCCAGCCGGCTGGGATAGGGGATAGAGGCGCCCAGGCTGCGCTGCGTCTCTTCCGGTAATCCCTCCACCATCGGCGTGTGGAACAACCCCGGCGCAATCGTCACCACGCGCACGCCGGCTCGCGCAAGTTCGCGCGCCGCCGGCAGTGTCATGCCGACAACGCCGCCCTTGGACGCGGCATAGGCGGGTTGGCCGACCTGGCCCTCGTAGGCGGCGATGGATGCGGTGTTGACAATGACCCCGCGCTCATTCTCCTCCATCGCGTCGGCCGCGCTCATCTCGGCGGCCGCCAGCCGCAGCATGTTGAAGCTGCCGATCAGGTTGATGCGCACCACCCGCTCGAACGCCGCCAGCGCCAGCGGTCCATCGCGGCCGACGATGCGCCCCGCCGTGCCGACGCCGGCGCAGTTCACCAGGATGCGCACCGGCCCATGCTTCGCCTTCGCGGCGGCAAAGGCTGCCTCGGCCGACGGCCCGTCCGCGACGTCGCAGGCGAGGCCAATGCCTCCGATCTTTGCCGCCATGGCTTCCGCCGCGGATTGGTTGATATCCACCACCGCCACGCGCGCGCCCAGCGATGCCAGGTGCGTGGCCGTTGCCGCGCCAAGCCCTGAGGCGCCACCCGTTACGACCGCTGCCAGACCGTTGATCTGCATCAATACCTCCATGAACCGGATGTCGCAGAAACCACCGCGACAGGGGCGCGCGCAAGTCCGCCTTGACCGCCGGGCAGTCCCGCCGGACAACCTGGGCTGCAAACGCAGGGAGGGAGCCGACCCCATGACCGATGCCACATCGTACGCCACCGCCTATAACGCGTGGCTGCGCGACCCCGAGGCATGGTGGGCCAAGGAGGCCGAGGGCATCTCCTGGGCGAAGAAGTGGGACCGGATCTTCGACCCCTCGCTCGGCGCGTTCGGCCAGTGGTTTGCCGGGGCCGAGCTGAATACCTGCTATAACTGCCTCGACCGCCACGTTGAGGCCGGACGGGGCAACCAGACCGCGCTGATCTATGACAGCCCGATGACCGGGCAGATCAAGCATTTCACCTACGCGGATATGCTGACGCAGACCGAGAAGATGGCTGGGGCGCTCGCCGCTCTCGGCGTCGGCAAGGGCGACCGCGTTGTCATCTACATGCCGATGGTACCCGAGGCGGCTGTCACCATGCTGGCCTCGGCCCGGCTCGGCGCCATCCATTCAGTCGTGTTCGGCGGGTTTGCCGCGGCGGAACTGGCGACGCGGATAGAGGACGCGCAGCCTAAGGTGATCGTGACGGCGTCGTGCGGCCTGGAGCCGGGCAGGGTGGTGAAATACAAGCCGCTGCTCGACGCCGCCATTGCCATGTCGGCCCACAAGCCGTCTAACGTCGTGGTGCTGCAGCGCCCGCAGGCCGAGGCGACGATGATCGCCGGTCGCGACGTCGACTTCAATGAAGTCGTTGCCGCCGCGGCGCCGCATGCCTGCGTCAACGTGCTGGCGACTGACCCGCTGTATATCCTTTACACTTCCGGCACGACCGGCAAGCCCAAGGGCGTGGTGCGCGACAATGGCGGCCACGCCGTGGTGCTGTGGAACTCGATGAAGATGATCTACGGCGTGGATGCCGGTGAGGTCTGGTGGACCGCCTCCGACGTCGGCTGGGTCGTCGGCCACAGCTACATCGTCTACGGGCCGCTGCTGCGCGGTTGCACCAGCATCATGTATGAGGGCAAGCCAGTCGGTACCCCCGACGCCGGCGCCTTCTGGCGGGTGATCTCGCAGCACAAGGCCAAGGTGCTGTTCACCGCGCCCACGGCCATGCGCGCTATCAAGCAGCAGGACCCCGACGGTAAATTCGCCAGGCAGTACGACCTGTCGCAGTTCGAGGCGCTATATCTGGCCGGCGAGCGCTGCGACCCGCCGACTGGTGTCTGGGCGCACGAGCTGCTCGGCAAGCCGGTGGTGGACCACTGGTGGCAGACCGAGACGGGCTGGCCGATCACTGCCGGCTTCCGCCAATTCGGCCTGTTCCCGTTCAAGCCAGGCTCCGGCGGCCGCCCATGCCCGGGTTACGACCTTCACGCACTGGACGATGATGGCAAGCTCCTGCCCAAGGGTACCAGCGGTAACCTGTCAATGAAGCTGCCACTGCCGCCGGGCTGCGGTCCAACGCTGTGGAACAACACGGACGGTTACAAGCGCTCCTACATCTCCGACTTCCCCGGCTGGTACCGCACCGGCGATGCCGGTGTCATCGATGAGGAGGGCGATGTCTGGGTGATGGGCCGCACCGACGACATCATCAACGTCGCCGGCCATCGTTTGTCCACCGGGTCGATGGAGGAGGTTCTCGCCTCGCACAAGGATGTCGCCGAGTGCGCGGTGATCGGCGCCAAGGACGATCTCAAAGGCCAAACACCGATGGGCTTCGTCGTGCTGAAGGCCGGCGTCAACCGTCCGGAAGCCGAGGTCGCCTCGGAACTTGTCGCTCTGGTCCGCGAGCGCATCGGTCCCGTTGCCGCCTTCAAGGATGCCCGCGTCGTCGCTCGCCTGCCCAAGACGCGGTCCGGCAAAATCCTGCGTGCAAGTATCCGCAGGATTGCCGACGGCGAAACCGCGCCGGTGCCGCCGACGATCGAGGATCCGCAGGCCTTGGAGGACTTGAAGACGCTACTGCAACACTGACGGACGGCGCGTCGCTGGCGTCGGAGGCCAGGCTCCTCACGCAGTGATCCAAGGGGCGATCCCTGTGCCGCGGAGGTGACTGCCATTGCTATCGCGTAGCACGGGGCGAGGCCCGGCCATGCGTTATGCTGTTCCACCAGTGTCCGACAGGGTGGCTGCTGACGGGTCGTGGACGGCGGATCTGCGGCTGCCGTGGCGGTGGACGGCGGGGCTGGCTCGCCGACGTCGGCGCGCGCACTCGTACATCGTTTCCCTGGAACCGAACCTATGGCCGCTCTTGACCCATTGCGGATCTTCCAGCGCAATGTTCCGATGCGCGATTATGACCGCCTTTACCGATATCAGACCGGCGTTGGCCACGGACGTGGCTGCTGTCAGCGCCCTGACGCGAAGAGCTTATAGTCCATGGATCGCCCTGACGGGCCGTGAGCCGCTTCCGATGCAAGTGGATTACAGCGAGGCGATGCAGTCCCATGACTTCGCCCTCATCGAACTGAGCGGCAAACTGGTCGGACTAATCGAGACGACGCCAGAATCAGACTGCCTGCTGATTGTGAATGTTGCGGTTGAACCCTTTAGCCAGGGGCGGGGCGTAGGCAGGCGGTTGATGGCGTATGCTGAAGATCTAGCTCGGTCACAGGGTCTGATGCGAACGCGCCTTTACACGAACAAGCTGTTCGCCAGGAATCTCCAGTTCTATGCAACGCTCGGCTATGGTGTGGACCGCGAGGAAGCCCTAAACGGCGGGATAGCAGTGCATCTCTCCAAGCAACTCGCCTAGGTCGGCTTTCCACCCAAAGGCCGCCATTGAACAGCGCTTCGAGCCGCCACGTCAGTGCCGTCTTTGATAGGTCTGGTTCCACGGAAACGGCGTACTAGTTCTGCCGATGCGGGCAGGAGCAGGGCCACGCAAGCGACTGAGTGGCGCGGCGTTGGTGATATATGCTGGCCGGTGGCCATGCGCCGGCCAGGGGTGCCTTCCATTTCCGGCATCGGAACGGGCAGGCCGTCAGCGACGATCCTTACGGCTATCGCTGCCGCACTGTCGCGGGCTATCGCAGCAGCAACGCCCCGGCCGCGCCTGCGCCGATCGTCAACAGCACATATTGGATCGCCCGACCGCTGGTCAGCCGCTGTTGACGCCACTCACGAAACAACTGAAAGGCCGACAACGCGGCTACAATGAACCAGATTACGGAGAAAGCCGCCGGCATTATGCGCTCCGTTTCCCAACAGTTTTATCCACGTGTCCACTATCCCTTAACATAGATGCCGAGCACCCTAGGCCCTTGGCCGGCTATCGCGTCCGGCGACGGCGGGAACATCCGGCGCTGCCCCCCAATAGCCGTTCCGGGGTCGATGGGTCATTGATCCAGCGCAGGCTACGCGGCACCTCATGCCGTAACGCCGCGTGCACGAAGGTCGCGTACGAGATGATCGACAAACGCCCTGACCACAGGAGTCAGCAGCCGGTTCGTCGGATATACGGCGTAGATGCCGCTAACCGCCGTCGCGAAGTCCGCCAGCACGCGCGTGAGCAGGCCGGCCGCCAACGCATCGCCAACGATCCATTCAGGTGATGGCGCAATGCCCATCCCGGTGATTGCCGCGGCGCGCAGTGCCTCGCCGGTGTTGACGACGACGCGCGGAGTCACGACGGTCGTTTCTTCCCCAATGCGCCACCCGTCGTGCCAGGGCAGCGGTGGCGCAGTACCGACACAATGATGCCGAAGCAGGTCTGATGGTTGTTCCGGCATGCCGTACTGCGACAGATAACTCGGCGAAGCCACCAGGATAATGCGCTGCGCGCCGATCCGGCGTGCAACCAGGGTCGGGGCCGGCGCGGCGACCATGCGAATGGCGACGTCGAACTCCTCCTCGACCAGGCGCACATGGCGGGCGGCGGCCAGCAATTCGACGGTGACGGCCGGAAACGCTGCGAGGAATGACGGCAGTCCCGGCAGGATGAAGCGCTCACCGAAGGCCTCGGGCACCGCAGCGCGCAGCCGCCCTGACGGGGCAGACTGGAACAGCCTCACCTCGTCACGCGCCGCTTGCGCCTCGTCCAGCACGCGACGCGCCCGCGCATAGAACAGGCGTCCGGCGCCGGTCGGGCGGATGTGACGCGTCGTGCGCTCCAGCAGGCGAACGCCGAGGCGTTCCTCCAGCGCCCGGACGGCGTCGCTGACCGAGGATTTCGCCGTCTGCAAGCTGGCGGCGGCCGCGGTGACGCTACCGTCTTCCACGACGCGCACGAACACTTCGATGCCACGAAGCCGGTCCATGGCTCGATTGTCCGACACGGCGAACAGCATGTCCAGAATGATGATCTCGCGCCAGTTACTGTGCTCGCGTTACCGATCAGCCCGCGCCACGAGCGCAGGCAAGGGAGAGAAGTCTCATGGCAAATATCCATCCTGGTGTGCGGATTGTCCGCGATGACGTTGTCGAGGCGCTCGATGTCTTCGGCGCCGCAATGAACATATTGTCCGACGCGACGAACCTGCCGCTGATGGTGGGCGAGCACGTTGTCCCCCCCGGCTACGGCGTGCCAATGCATGTGCACGATCATGACGACGAGTTATTCCTGATGCTCGCAGGGGAACTTACCGTGATTGGCGAGAGCGGCGAGGCGCGCGTTGGTCCAGGCACCTGCGTTGAACTGCCGCGCGGCAGGCCGCACAGCTTTCGCAACGATAGCGACGCTGATGCGCGGCTGTACGTGATGGCGCTGCCTGGGCAGCATGCGCTTGAAATGTTCCGTCACTTCGACAGGGTCGGAAGGAGCGGCAAGCCTTTGGCGCCGGCAGACATACCGGCGATCGCGGGCCAGTACGGTGTGCGGTTTATATGACGCCGCCACCGTCGCAGGGGCAGGGGTGGGGACTGGATCAGTCCCCGCCGCGCCAATCGGCTTAGCCGATGTACCCCGACGGGATGCACTTCGTAATCCGGCGTGAGCCGTCGGTGGATGAATCGGCATGCGCCGGTCGTCGCGCGTCTCCCGATGCCGTGCGGCTATGAAACGAACAGCTTGCAGTGCCGCTCGGACCCCCGCTCCGTGATGCCGCGTCTGGTGTCCGTTCAGCGCCGCCGGCCGGGCACCATGCGCACCTTGCGGGGTGCAGCGATCCAGATCGCCACTGCGGAAACGACGCAGAGCCCAATCGCAATGAGGAACGCCAGCCGGTAGCTGCCGGTCTCGTCATGGATCGCACCGGCCAGCCAGGGTCCCAGCGCACCGCCGCAGATCGCGGCGATGGTAATGGTGCCCATGATCGAGCCGTAATGCGGCCCCTCAAAGATCTCCAGCACGATCGGCCCCATGACCGAGGTCAGCGCATAGCCCAGGAAACCCTGTGCAAAGACCATGAAGTACAGCAGCGGCAGCGAGGGGCTATGCTCCAGTGCGATCAGGGCGGCGTAGCAGATGGCGAAGCCCAGGCAGGCGATCGCCCAGACGGCTTCACGTCCGATGCGGTCGGACAGCGCACCCAGGCCGATCTGGCCCGGGATGCCCGCCAGGCTGACAAGACCCAGCGCCCAGGCGGCCACCAGGGGGCTGAAACCAACCTCTACCAGATACTTCGTCTGGTGCACCTGAACCGCGTACCAGGCGAACAGCGCCGCACAGAAGCCCCCGGCGATCCACCAGAAGCGCGCGGTGCGCAATGCACTGCGCAGAGTCCAGGTGCTGGCAGCCCAGGCGGCATCAACAATGATGGCGCCGCCGCGGCCACCGGCCTGTGGCGTGAGCCGGAGGCCATCCGGCTGTAGCCCGACGTCAGCCGGCCGCCGCCACACCAGCAAATTCAACGGCCCGAGGACCAACAGCGCAAGCAAGCCCATCGCACGGCAGGCAGCCCGCCACCCTTGCTGGTCGATCAGCGTCTGCAGCCATGGCAGCAGCAGCACCGCCCCAACGCCGACGCCCGAGAAGGCGAGCCCCAGGGCCATGCCACGCCGCCGGACGAACCAGTTGGGAACGTAGAGTGACTGTACGGTGTAGCCGGTCAGATTGGTGCCGCAGCCCACCAGCATCCCCAGCGTGGCGTAAAGCTGCCATGGCTCGTGGAGCAATGGCGCCAGGAACAGTCCGCCGCTCATCAGGCATACGCCGGTCAGGATGACCAGGCGCGGGCCACGCAGGTCCATAAGCCGTCCGGCAATCGGGCTGACGAGGGCGGACACCAGGAAGCCGAATGAGAACGCGCCGGCAACCTGGCCACGATCCCAGCCAAACTCGGAAATCAGTGGTGGCAACAGCAGGGAGAAGGCGGTCCGTGCCGTCACGCCGACCGCCATCGTGGCGAAGGCAATGCCGATGATCATCCAGCCGTAATAGAAGGGCAGGCGAGCCGGCCAGTTTGCGTGGTCGCGCGTCATCGTTTTCCTTTCCGCCGCGCCAGTATTGATCGTGAGGCCGGCAAACGGTCTTCTGGCATCAGGTCGACGATGGTCGGAGCGCCGTCAAGCGCAACCGCGGA
>JAFEFW010000549.1 GCA_018240405.1 Pseudomonadota bacterium | reverse complement strand
GCGGATGCGGTTTACGGTCAGGTGCGGGCACAGTTGGAACAAGCGGGGACGGTGATCGGCGGGAATGACCTGCTGATCTCAGCACATGCGCTGGCATTGGGCGATACGGTGGTGACGGACAATATGCGGGAGTTTGCGCGCATCAAGGGGCTGCTTGTCGAGAATTGGCTTCGAGATGACTGACCGGCTGGTAACTGACGAACGGGTGGTTTGAGCAGAGAGATTGAGATCGTCCGCGGCAACATCTTCCAATTCGCCGCCGGACTGCGTTCCTTTCGGTCTGCGTAACCGTTAAGCGGCGGGGAAGTGGATGGCCCGGGCAATAAAGGGACTAGTGAAAAAGTATCTTTCGCCGGCCTTGAACGTCATTACTTGCCGCATCATTCACAGGAATTCCTTCCTTACCGTCCGCCTCCTCCTCCTGTGCGTCCTCGCCGGCGTCGCCCCGGAGGCGATGCCAACCGCCCACGCCCACGACACCGGCACTCGCGTCGCCATCGGCGGCGGCCGCAAACTCTACCTCACCTGCCAGGGCACCGGCGCACCGATTGTCATCCTCGTCGGCGGGCAGCGAGCCTCCGCGGACGATTGGACTGTCACGGCCAGCAACGCACCCTCCGTCTTCGCGGCGACAGCCACGTTCACCCGCGTCTGCGCCTATGACCGGCCCGGCACGCCGGTCGGCGAGCAGCCCAGCCGCAGCGATCCGGTGCGGCAACCCGTGACAGCGCAGGACTCCGCCCGCGACCTGCACGCGCTGCTGCGCGGCGCCGGCATCTGGCGTCCCGTCGTGCTGGTGGGACACTCCTACGGCGGCCTGGTCGTCAAGCTATACGCCCGCCTCTACCCGAACGACGTCGCCGGCCTGGTGCTGGTCGACGCGCTCTCCGAGGGGCTGCAGGACGCCGAGACGCCGGCGCAATGGGCGATCCAGCGGCGGCTGCTGCAAGGCGAGGTCGCCGACGACATCCGCCAGTACCCGGCGCTGGAGCGCACCGACGCCGACCGCAGCTTCGCGCAAATCCGGCGCGCGCCGAAGCTGCGCCCGGTGCCGCTGGTCGTGCTGTCCGCGGACCGGCCCTGGGGGCCGCAACTCCCGCCGCTGATCGCCTCCGGCGCGCTGCCGAAGGACACCCCGCCCGAGTTCGGGTACGTCGTGGATGCGGCGCAGAAACAGGCCCAGGCGCGGCTGGCCCAGCTTGTGCCCAACGCCACGCACATCACCGACACCCACAGCGGCCACGAGATCCACAAAGAGCAGCCGCAACTTGTGGTGCAGGCGATCCGCTCCGTCGTGGACACGGTGCGGGCGGCCGCCGGACAATGACCCCAGCCGCGCCCGGTGCGCGTCACCATGACGCTTCTCGACGGGCGACAGAACCCGCCGCTGCTGGACGAAAGCGGATCGGGCCGGTGCGGCTGCCATAGCGTCCATGGCCCCGGAACCCCTTGGCGCCTTTGCTCTTGGCGGTGGACGCGCTGCCCAATCGCAGACCGGGTCCACGCCACAAGGGCTTACGGCCGATCACAGGCGCCCGGCCTG
>JAFEFW010000548.1 GCA_018240405.1 Pseudomonadota bacterium | reverse complement strand
CTGCTGCGCCACGCCTTCGACTTCATGCAGCGCCCTGACGGGTCCGCCGTCTGGCTGCGGTTGTCCACGCGCGGGTTGGAGCAGAAGGTGAGGACACTGGACGCTGATGCCGTCATTGCCGGCGCGCACTGGGTGGTGCCGCCCGGGACCGGGGCCCGCATTGCACTGGCCTATCAGGGGCCGGTCGCCCCCGAAGCCGAGGCTGCCTTTGAGGTGCTGCGCGAGGAAGAACCGGCGGCCGGACTCCTTGCCGTCACCTCCTCCGACCGGTTGCACGCCGGATGGCTCGACGCCATGCGGGCTCGGCGCAGCGGTGACCGCAAGGCCCGCGCCCATGTCGAGCATCTGCTGGCACCGCTGGCGCCAGGGGCCGCGCTGGTCAGCGTGCTGGACGGACATCCGGCAACCCATGCCTGGTTGGGCGGTGTCCGCGGCCATCGCGTCGTGCCGCTCGGACCTGACCGGTTCGGGCAGAGCGGCGACATTCCGGACCTGTATCACGCCTACGGCCTGGACACCGACGCCATCCTCGATGCCTGTGCCCAGGCGCTGCTGGTGGCATAGCCGGTCGGGCCGAAGGTTAAGGATAGCGACAGGCTGTCGGGAAAAACGTATAATCCGCGCGAGACTTTGATGATCGTGCGGGGCCCCGATGATGCAACGCTTCAGGCCATGGTTCTATCTCGCCTCAGCGCTGGGGGCGCTGGTCCTTGTCCCTGGCCACCTCCATGCCCAGGCCGGCGCCTTTGGCTGGAGCCCGGACACGGCGCGGCTGACCGATGAGGACAATCGGCTGATGTGGGACGCCATGGTCAAGCTGAACCGCAGCCAGGGCGCCATGACGGGCGAGTCGCGCTCATGGCAGAACGCGGCATCCGGCAACTCAGGCAAGGTGCTGCTGGAGAAACTGTCCGAGATCAACGGCATGCGCTGCCATGAGCTGCGCTACTCGATTTCGTTCTCCGGCCAGCCGGTACCGCAGGATTACCAGTTCACCTGGTGCCGCACTGCCAACGGCGAGTGGAAGATCGCGCCGCAATAGCGGCGTCGCAGTTGATCGGCGCTGGCTGGTGTTGCCATTCGCCGCCTGCAAGGCGCGCGCGCCTGGTTGAGCTGGGCCGGCCAGAGGGGATACGACAATGTCCGGTTCCGTAACGCGCGTATCGACAGGCAATAGTATCCTGGGTGAGAATCCGCTCTGGGATCCGGAAACCGGGCGCGTCTGGTCGATCGATTGCATGAGCCGCACGCTGTTCCGTCACGATCCGTCCGGCGCGGCGCAGGATGAGTTCGTGCTGCCGCGCACGCCGGGATCATTCGCCTTCCGTGCGGGTGGCGGCATGCTGATGGCCTATCGCCGCGGCCTGGCGTTCATCGAGCCAGGCACGCCCATGCTGGTCGATATCCCCTCGCCGGAGATCGATTTCATGAAGGACGTGTTCAACGACGGGAAGTGCGATCGTCGCGGCCGTTTCTGGGTTGGCACGATGGACCGGGAGACAACGCACCCGATCGGCGCGCTGTACCGTATCGACCCTGACCTGACGGTGCACC
>JAFEFW010000547.1 GCA_018240405.1 Pseudomonadota bacterium | reverse complement strand
CCACATCCTCGACAGGATGAAGAATCCGGACGGTCTTGGCGATCCTGCCGCAAGCAAGCTACGAGCTATGGGGGCGGCTGCGCTGTCGGCTCGCCACAGATTGGCCAGACGCCAGTCGGGGGCCGAAGCCACAGGCTGGTGCCGCGCTCGCCTGAAGGACGAAATCGCGCCTAGCTGATTTTGCGCAGCTTTCGCAACACGCGGACATTGTCGGGGACGGGCTCATCCGGCCAGTACTGTGGCCACAACGTACGCGCCACCTCACCCACATAGATGTCGCCGCGGGAATCCACGGCCAGGCCGTGCGGCCCGATGTAGTCCAGCGGACCGGTGCCGGGATGCTGGCCGCCGATACGCGCCAGCAGGTTGCCCTTGTTGTCGATGATCGACAGCCGGGGACCAAGATTCGGATAATTGCGATTGGTGCGCGTTGCCGGACCCAGCTCGCCGACGTAACAGATCGGACACGAGCAGTACGGCATGAAGATCCCGCACGGGCGATGCAAGTTGTTGAACTGGGTCTCATACTTGCCGTTGCCGTCAAACACCTGGATGCGATGGTTTTCCCGGTCGGCGACATAAACCCAACCGTCCGGATCGCAGCTGATATTGTGCACGAGGTTGAACTGGCCCGGCGCGGTGCCGCACTCACCCCACGACAACAGATGACGCCCGTCCGGCGCGTATTTGTGCACCCGAGCATTGCCGTAGCCGTCCGACACGTAGATTTCGCCCTTCGGCGACAGGGCAGTATGGGTGCAGCGATGGAATGGCTCACCGCCCATGAAGGGGGCCGGTTTGCCGGGCGTGCCAAGTGTCAGCAAGACCTTGCCGTCAAGCGTGCACTGCCGCACGGAATGGTCCCCGTCATCCGTCAGGAACACCGTGTCGTCCGGCGCCATGTGCAGGCCGTGCGCCCGCGGGAACAGCCCTTCGCCCCAGGCACGCAGGAAGTTTCCGTCACGATCGAACACCATCACTGGATGCTCGCCGCGATTGAAGACGTAGACATTATCCTGCTTGTCGACCCCAACCGCGCCGACCTCACGTAGGGACCAGCCCGGCGGGACCTTGGCCCAGTTGTCGATCTGCTCGTAGCGGTAGTCGCCCTGGCCGACGATCTCCGGCATGTCACGCTCCTCCGGGTTATGCATTGACAGTCACGCTGTGTGCGCGAAGGGTCAAGGCATCCCGCCGGGAGCGACGCTGACGCGATGAATGTTCTACTGACCGGCGGCGCCGGCGATCTGGGCCAGACGCTGGCGCCATTGCTTCGAGCTGCCGGCGACAAGCCCATCGTCCTGGACTTGCGCGCGCCGACCACAGATGCGGATTTCATTTGCGGATCGGTGCTTGACCGCAAGAACCTACAGGACTGGCTCACCGGCATCGATGCCATCGTTCATATCGCGGCCTGGCATGGTATCCACGAATCGCGCGGCGAGAAGGACGCGTACGACTTCTTCGATCTGAACGTCCGCGGCACGTTCGAAGTGTTCGAGGCCGCGTCTCGTGCCGGTGTCGGCAACATCGTCCACATCTCCACGACCAGTCT
>JAFEFW010000546.1 GCA_018240405.1 Pseudomonadota bacterium | reverse complement strand
GGCAAGAAAATCGCTTTCCGCGCCGACAAGGAACTCAAGGAATCCAGATAGACGTCTGCATAGACGGCCAGCCCTAAAACCCGTCAGCGCGCAACAAGCGGCAGCGCAGGAGCCCGCTCACCAGGGGCATAACGCGGATTGACTCGCCGGCGTGGGTTCTTGACCTGCCGCAGTGGCTCCATGAGCGCTTTGACCGCGCTCGTCTCGCCATGCTTCCAGTGGAACACGAGCTGGCCATGTTCCCAATCGATCACCACTTTCGTGAACAATGACTCGAACATGAGGTGGAGTTCCTTGCGGTCGAGCGGGCTCGCCTTCGCTATCACGCGCAGCCGCTCAAGGCGCTTACCAAGCATAAGGTCTTGCCATTGCGGACGATCCGTCCAGATTCGCTTGCGATCCGCTAGCAGCCTTTTAATTTCGGCCGCCGTCGCGTGCTCGGCCTCCAGGACAGGTCGCCCGGAGCGGCGCAGCGTCGCGTGCTCGCTGGCAAGCGATGCCTGCTGGCGGCGCAGCACGCGCAGGCGGTTCGTGATCTGCCGGAGCGCGTGGCTACGCACCTCAGGTTGGACTGGAACTCTCGGGCAACTCTTGATGACATCGTCAATGTCGATGGTGAGCGCATCCTCTATGCCGGGATAGCGGACCCATCGATCGGAGCAGCCAACACCGGAATAGGCCAGACGGCATATGAAGTAGCGCCATCTTTCATAACGCGATCCGACGACAACCATGGTCCGATCGCAGAAAGGACACCTGGACAATCCCGCAAGCAGGTTGGAGCGACCATTCCTGGGAAAGCCAACGTTGTATTGCTGGACCCATGCCTCCCTCTTCGCCTGGATCTGATCCCAGATCCGGCGATCGACAATTGCAGGATAATAATTCTCGACGGGAGGTTGGGGACGCAATCGCCTGACCCCGTCGGTATAATCCGTCACGAAAGGCACCAGCGTTCCGACAACGGTCGGTGTGTAGAGGATGTGGCGGATCAGGCTGCCCTGCCAGATTTTGCCTGTCTGGTTGCCGTGACCAAAAAGTGGAACTCTCCTCTCATTGAGATCGCGCGCCACGACGCGGTGGCTCTTTCCAGCAAGCACATCGCGAAATATGCCACGTACAATGTCTGCGCGCTCTTCGACGACAACGAAACGTCCCGCTTCCTTATCCAGCCTCAGCCAACCCGGGCATCGGCGAGACCACGGCTTCTCGGCAAGGCGTGATCGTCTGACTGCAAACGCAGCTCGCACGCGCTGGGACTTCACTTCGCTTTCCTCATTGGCCCTCATCATGCTGACGAGCGAGATCACCAGGTCCAGCGGATTGCGGTTTAGGCTCTCGAGCGAGTAGCAACGCTGGTCCGTCAGCGTGACGATATGAACACCCGCTTGCAGAATCTGCATGAAGAGCGCCTGGGCGGCTAAGATCTTGTCCCGGCTGAGACGATCGAGTGACTCGATCAGCAGGTAGCTGTTCGGAGGCACTAGATTTAGTTCGATCGCGTCAAGGAAGGCGCGCAGGGCGCCGTCCTTGGCATTGCGGCCGCGATAAGCGGAAACCCCA
>JAFEFW010000545.1 GCA_018240405.1 Pseudomonadota bacterium | reverse complement strand
TCCCGCGTTGGATCCCGACCTTTGATCGCGCGGACGAGGTTAGCAGTCGGTGCTCCCCTCGTTCGCACCTGTTACGCCGCCGAGGTTGGTCGGCTCAGGATCGGTGAGGAGCCGTCGCCACCGGCGCGGCGCTGGACGGCAGGCGCGATTGCCCAACGGTCTGCCGCCGCCCACTCACCCGCTGCAGCAGCACGTAGAACGCCGGCGTGAACACCAGCCCGAACGCCGTCACGCCCAGCATGCCGGCAAATACCGCCGTGCCGAGCGACTGGCGCATCTCGGCGCCGGCACCGGTGGCGACCACCAGCGGCACCACGCCCAGGATGAAGGCCAGCGACGTCATCAGGATCGGCCGCAGCCGGGTCTGTGCCGCATTCACCGCCGCATCGGCGGCGCTGGCGCCGGCATCCTGTGCCTGACGGGCAAACTCCACGATCAGGATGGCGTTCTTCGCCGCCAGGCCGACCAGCACGACGAAGCCGATCTGCGCCAGGATATCGATCGGCATGCCGCGGATCGACAGGCCGGTGACCGAGGCCAGCAGGCACATCGGCACGATCAGCACCACCGCCATCGGCAGCTTCCAACTCTCATACTTCGCCGCCAGCACCAGGAAGACGAACAGCGCGGCGGCGCCGAACACCAGCATCGTCGGCGTGCCCTTCAACTGCTGCTGGAAGGCGATCTCGGTCCACTCGAAGCCGATGCCCGGTGGCAGGACCTGTTGCGCCAGCTCCTCCATGCGGTGCAGCGCCGTCCCAGTGGCGACGTTGGGCGCAGCCACGCCCTGCACCTCGGCAGCCGGCGCCAGGTTGTAGCGCGGCACACGATAGGCCGTGGTCTCCTGGCGCATACCCGCAACAGTTCCGACCGGCACCATCTCGCCCGCAGCGTTACGCGCCTTCAGCCCGGTGATATCCTGGCGCGTGCGCCGGAACTCGCCATCCGCCTGCGCAATGACCTGGTAGGTCCGCCCCAGGTAGTTGAAGTCATTCACATACTGCGAGCCAAGATAGACCTGCAGCGTCGAGAACACGTCGCTCGGCGTCAGCCCGACTTTCTGCGCCTTCTCCCGATCGATGTCGGCGTAGACCGACGGCGAACCGGTGTTGAACAGCGTGAACACGCCGGCGAAGGCAGGATCGTGGTTGGCCGCGTTCACCAGCGACTGCGCCGCCTGCTCCAACGCCTTCGGTCCGACGCCGGTACGGTCCTGCACCATCAGCTTGAACCCGCCGGAGCTGCCAAGCCCCTGCACCGGCGGCGGCGGAATGGTCAGCACATAGGCTTCCTGGATCACTGACAGGCGCTTGCGCAGATCGGCCAGTACGGTCTCCGCGGTGACGCCCTTCAGGTCATGATTGTACAGCGATGGCAGGCCGGAGAAGATCGTTCCGGAGTTGGACGACACCGTGAACGTCGTCGCATCCAGGCCAGCAAACGGCGCGACGTGCTCGATGCCCGGCGTGGTCAGGATGATGTCGACAGCGCGCTTTACCACCGCCTCAGTGCGTTCCAGCGTTGCGCCGGGTGGCAATTGCAGCACGGTGATCAGGTAGCCCTG
>JAFEFW010000544.1 GCA_018240405.1 Pseudomonadota bacterium | reverse complement strand
CCCCGTCTCAGCCCTCATGCGCCGGCCAGAAGTCAGGAGCCATGATCTGGTCGAAGTTCCACGCGCACCGGAGCGGAAACATCGCTTCGGGCAGCGCCGTCTCGGCGTAGGCCTCCCCGCGCGCATCCTCATAAGCGCGCGCGACCGCCTCCTGGACCCCGGCTCGCAGGCTGGAATTGTCGGCCAGATGGTCGGCCAGGGCGCGACGCTGGTTGCGGATCGTAACCTCCCAGCGCGCGCCACGCCGCACCGGCTGGAACTGCCATTTCAGCAGGTGCAGCAGCAGCACGCTCAGGCGGCTGACAAGCTCGCGCTTCTCCGCACGGCCCAGGCTCTCGATTTCCTCGGCAATGTGATCGATGTCCGCTTCCGAAATCTTACGCGCGCGTAGCAAGCGAGCCTGCTCATTGGCCCAGGCAAAGAAGTCTTCGTCGTAGAGCGATACGGTCATGCTGTCTTGTCGCAGATTCAGTCGCAGCGGTCATTCAGCCCCGGATGCAGCAACGATGGCCGCCGCGGCAGGCGGCCAACCGGCTTCCGAACAGCAGGATCAGCCGAAGCAACATAGGCAGGCTCGGCATGTTGTTGACGGTGCAAGACCAGCCTAGCATTGCGCCAATGCCGTCTGAACATCCGTATTCCGATGCCGGTTTTCGCTCCGGTCATTACGCTCGTGCCATTCACTGCAGCCATCGGCATCGCGCAGCCGCCGCGGACGGATGGCGTTGCCGGCAGCCAGGTCTGTTGCACCGGTTCGAGTCCGAGGGCCGCCTGTGACGGCGACTCGCCCCAACCCCAATGACACCGCAGGACCGGCATCGTCCCCCGGCCTGATCGACCTGCAGGTCAACGGCTATGCCGGCGTCGACTTCAACGACGCGGGGCTGACCGCCGACGTGCTCGACCACGCGCTGGAGGCGATGCTGCGCGCTGGCGTCACCACCTGCCTGCCGACGCTGATCACGGCCGACGAAGCCACCCTCTACACCCGCCTGCACGCGCTGGACGCGGCCGTCGCCGCCGGCCGCCTCGGGCCGGCCATGGTGCCGGGCTTCCACCTCGAGGGACCGTTCCTCAACCCCACCCCAGGCTATGCCGGCTGCCACCCGCCCGAGGCGATGCCGCCGCCCGACCCGGCCCTGCTGGAGCGGGTTACCCGCGGATTGCGCCGTCCGGTACTCCTGCTGACCCTGGCGCCAGAGCGGCCGGGCGCCCTGCCCCTGATCGCCGCCGCCCGCACCGCCGGGATAGTTGTCGCCATGGGCCACACCGAAGCCGACGCCCCCGTCACGCAGGCGGCGGTGCAGGCGGGGGTGACGCTCAGCACGCATCTGGGCAACGCGCTGCCGCAGCCGCAGCCGAAATTCCTGAATCCGCTGATGGCGCAACTGGCCGAGGACGGGCTGCATGCCAGCTTCATCGCCGATGGCATCCACATCCCGCCCGCCGCGCTGAAGGTGCTGCTGCGCGCCAAGACCCCGCCCCGTTGTGTGCTGGTGACCGACGCCACCGCCGCGGCCGCCGCGCCACCCGGGCTGTATGATTTCGCTGGCATGCGGATCGAGCACGC
>JAFEFW010000543.1 GCA_018240405.1 Pseudomonadota bacterium | reverse complement strand
CGTCCGGCGCATCCTCGCCCCCTTCCAAGGGCCGCAGTCTCACCGGACAGATCGTGTGCTACCTAAACCGGACATATCGTGTGCTATCGACAGCAAGCGCCCGCGGCCTTGTCGCCTCGCCGCGCCGCGTTATCCTCCCTGCGGTATTGTCCAGGACCCGCGCGAAAAGGCAACGAATGCCAGACATATCCTGCCCACCGCGTTCGCCCGGCCGGCGCCCGGGGCCGCACCGCCCGGCGCCGGCGCGCGTCGCTTGCCGCGTGGCACAGGGCCCCGAGGCGCCACGCTGATGCCGTCCACAATGACCGCGAAGGCAGAGCGCTATCGCGCGCTACACGCTGGCCCGGCCTTCGTCGCCGGCGGGTGCTGGGATGCCGGCACCGCCCGTCTGCTGGTCCACGCGGGCATGCCGTGCCTGGAGACCTCCAGCGCCGGTGTGATGTTCGCCCGCGGCCTGCCGGACGGCGACGGCCTGGCGACACGCGAGATCATGCTGGCAAATGCGCGCGACGTTGCCGTCGCGGTGGATGTGCCGGTGACGGCGGATCTGGAGAACGGCTGGGCGGCGACGCCCGACGGCGTGGCCGAGACGATCCGCCAGGCCGGCGCAACCGGCATCGTCGGCGGTTCCATCGAAGACACCACTGGCGACCGCGCCGACCCGATCTGGCCACTGGACGTCGCGGTGGCGCGCCTGGAAGCCGCCGTCGCCGCCGCCCGCGCCCTGCCGTTCACCTTCGCCCTGACGGCTCGCGCGGACCAGTACATGCACGGGCGGCGGGATATCCACGAGGTGATCGCGCGGGCGCAGGCATTCCAGTTGGCCGGGGCGGACATGATCATGGCGCCCGGCGTGTCGGAGCCGCGGGAGATCGCGGCGCTGTGCGACAGCGTGGACATTCCGGTGGCGGCGATCGTCGGGCTGTCGGATGCGCCGCTGACACTGGAGGCGCTCGGCCGGCTCGGCGTGCGGCGGGTGATCGTTGGCAGTGCGTTTGCACGGGTGGCGATGGCCGGCGTACTGGCGGCGGCGCGCGAGACGGCGCAGGGCACGTTCGGGTTCACGCAGGGACTTGTGCCGTTTGGGGAACTGAATGGGCTATTCCGGCAATTAAACTCGGGAAAGTAACGATTTTCCGGGTGGACGTCAGTCGCACGACCGTGCCAGCGGCCCGATCAGGGTGTCGCCCGTCACGCCGATCCGTCCCGGTCGCACCCCACCAGGGGGCGCAACCCAGGACGGACCGGCATCTGCCGTTACGGCTCGTAGGTCAGCGAAATTGCCGCAATGCCCGCTGCGACGTTGAAGCCCTGATTCCCCTCGACGCTCAGCGGCTGCAGCGAAATCGTCTTGGTCGAGCCGCCGATCAGCAGATTGGCGCCGGCGCCCACACCGGCCGTCGCATTCGCCGTCAGCCCGCCGTAATCGCCGGCCAGCGCATTCGGGGCAATGTCGGTGCTCGGCGACAGCACCGCCCAGGCGAGCACGCCGCTCTGCAGATAGCCGATATCGACGCCGAACTTGGAGATCGAACCCTTGTACTTGCCCATCTTCTTGCCGTCGACGCTGGTA
>JAFEFW010000542.1 GCA_018240405.1 Pseudomonadota bacterium | reverse complement strand
GCGCCTCGGCGAGCGACAGCACCGGGGCAAAGCACGCGTCGGTGCCGGCAAAGATCTCGCACCACTCGTCACGCGTTTTCGTTTTGAAAATGTCGGCGAAGGTCTGTTTCAGCTTCGGCCAGCCGGCCTTGTCGTGCTGGCCAGTGACGTCCTCCTCCCGCAGGCCCAAGAGCTGCAGCGTCGTGCGCCAGAACCGGGCCTCGTTCGAGCCAAGGGCGATGTAGCGACCGTCTTTTGTTTCGTAGACGTTGTAGAACGGCGCGCCCGAGTCCAACCGATTGGACGCGCGCTCATCCGTCCAGTAGCCGGCGGCGTACAGGCCGTAGACCATCGTCATCAGCGACGTCACGCCATCGATCATCGCTGCGTCGACCACCTGGCCGCGGCCGGACGATTTCGCCTCCAGCGCCGCGCACAGGATGCCGAACGCGAGATACATCGCGCCGCCGCCGAAATCAGCGATCAGGTTGAGCGGAATCGATGGCGGCCCGTCCTTGGGACCGATCGCGTGCAATGCGCCGGTCAGGGCCAGATAGTTGATGTCGTGGCCGGTCGCCTGGGCGAGGGGACCTGATTGTCCCCATCCGGTCATGCGGCCGTAAACCAGCCTGGGATTGATGGCCAGGCAGGTCTCCGGGGCCAGCCCGAGCCGCTCCATGACACCGGGGCGGAAGCCTTCGATCAGGACGTCGCAGTGCCCGATCATGCGCTTCACGGCCTCGATCGCCTCGGGCTTCTTCAGATCCATGCCGACGGAACGCCGGCCGCGCAGCAGGACATTGAAACGGCGATCAACCGGCGATCCGCCGTCGGACGGTTCCAGACGGTCGATGCGCACGACCTCGGCGCCCATGTCGGCCAGCAACATGGCGCAGAAGGGGCCGGGACCGATGCCGCCGACTTCAAGCACCTTCAGGCCGGTCAGCGGCCCTTGCCGGGTCTGGCCGTGCGTATCCATGGTGTTCGCTCCTTCATCGTCGTCGGGCATGGGTTTACAGCGGGCGCGACCTACGCCGGCCGCAGCAGTGCGATCAGCGGCTTGACCGACCTGGCCGCTCGGATGCCGTGGATGAACGAAAGGCTGGCGTCGATCTTCTGCGTATTCAGCCCCGACGCCGGGACCAGTGTGCGATATTTTGCGTCGATCTCGGTCCAGGTGATGCCGAGTTGGCCGGCGCCTTTCGGCACCAGAACAGTATTGGAGGATTCCGCTCCGTCGACGGTCCTGATCGTTACGGTCGCGCCCTGCCGGTAGCGATCCACCTCCGCGCTCGGTTGTGGACCGACCGAAACGATGTCTATCAGGCGGTGAATCACCGGGTCGGCGATCTTCTCCGGGCCTGCGTGAACCCAGGAGAAGTCGCGATCGGCCGCACCGGCCGCGGCAAAATACGCAGGGCTGTGCGCCATGTCGATCAAATCGGCCGGGTGCAGCGGGCCGGGCAGTTCGGTCAGGCCGGGCCGGCAGACGATAATTGCCGCAATGCGATCCGCGGTAATGTTGCCTTCTCGCGCTGCGTTGCCGGCGGCTTCGGCGATGGCGTGGTAGGGGTGGCCGCCCGGCATCAGCTTGATCGCCAT
>JAFEFW010000541.1 GCA_018240405.1 Pseudomonadota bacterium | reverse complement strand
AAGCCCGCTGCAGCGCAAGCCGCAACGGGCGTCTGGCTCTACCATGAGGCATAATAGAAGACAGTCTTGCCGCGAGAGATCGCCTTTCGTGCTTTGGCGATGAAGGCGAGATCATCCTCGCGTTCGGAGCCGTCGCTTGCGCCGAAGAAGAAGCCTGATGTCTTTGGAAGACGATTGGCGCTCACGTCCGCTTCGAGAGCAGCCAAATCGTCGAGGTCCAGCATGAGGAAGCTTCCGTTGAAATCGGGATCTTTGCCGCCCTTGCGGTCGTAGAGGCGCTGCATCCAACCATGAAGGTCAGGATGCTTGCGCCAGTAATGCAGCTCGTCGCAACTGGCCGGATCGGCAAAATCGACGGTCTGCGTCAACGTCAAGGCCGTTGTGTATGCATACATATCTAATCCCATGTTCAAATCTCCTGGGCTGAAAGTGAAAGCCCCGCCGGTTGACCCGACGGGGCTGTGAGGCCGCCACAACGGGGCCTCGATGCGGTCCTTTCGACGGACGGGCGTGTCGCGCGTCAGGCGGCTTCGCAGGGACCCGGAACGCAACGCGATCTGCGCGCCCTTCGCGCAATCGCGTCTGTCGTTTGGGGTGGAAGACGCTTGACGCCGTGAGCGACACGAACGGCCGTAGACCGCATCGCACGAGGCCCCGCGGCGGCAACACGCGCCGGCATCCGGCGCCTGCGGACAGCTTCAGCCAGTGAGATGACGCGGGATAGGGTTATGCAGCCCGCCCCGCGGCGTCGGTCAGGCTGCCGGTTTCTGCTAACCGCCGAACGGCGATCGCGTGATAACCGGCGTCAAGCTCGATGCCGGTGAAGCTGCGGCCTAGCAGCTTGGCGGCGACAAGCGATGAGCCGGAGCCGCAGAACGGATCGAGGACCAGACCGCCTGGTGCCGAGAAGGCTTCGACAAGCGGCAGCAGGACAGGCAACGGCTTCTGCGTCGGGTGCAGCTTGTTGCCGCTATAGGTCCAGTCGATCACGTCGCCTATGACGTGAGCGGGCTCGCGAGGCGATCCTTTCGCCAGCAGATAGGCGCATTCGTGCTGATAGCGTACGAGACGTGTTGCCGACGTGTACCGCTTCGGGAACACGAAATGGCCCACGATGCGGAAACCGGCGGCCCGCCATGCCGAGAGAAATCGATCGGCATGCGGCCAGCCGTAGAAGCTGACGGCGAAAGTATCGGGTGCAAGCACGCGATAAATTTCGGCGAATGCCGGCGCCAGCCAGGCATCATTGTCATCGTTGGGCACGCTGCGCCCGTCTCGCGAGCGATAGCGCGCGAGATAGGGCGGGTCGGTCAGCACAAAATTGACGCTGCCGGCCGTGATCTGCGGCAGGATGTCCAGGCAATCTCCTTGCAGGATGGTGTTGACAGGAAGCGGAGTGGCTGCTGATGGGATCATGCGGCACTTCCTTTCGCTTTCGCGATGACTGCGCGGGCGGCGTGAAGGGCCGACACGGAGCAGGTGCTGTCATCCAGTCGCGCCAATTCAGAAAGCGACGCTTCGCATAATTCGAGCGCATCCAGCATCTCTGACGCGGCCAATTCTTTGCTTGCGCCGGGATCGGTCCAGCTGAGCA
>JAFEFW010000540.1 GCA_018240405.1 Pseudomonadota bacterium | reverse complement strand
ACCAGGCCCAGGTCGATGGTCCCGGATGCGGTCGGGCGGAGTCCGGTAGCCGACAGGGCCGCATGAACCTCCGCCGCCGGAATCAGCCGGCGATGGGTGCAGTCGTCGAAGAAGTTGCTGATGATGATGTCGATGCCGAGCGGCAGCAGGGCTTCCCGGGGTGGCAGGGTCGTGGAGACTTCGCTGGGCCACTCCACGTAAACCCGGCCGCCAGGGCGGACACAGCGGCCGATCCAGCCCAGCAGGCGAGCCGGGTCGCGCAGATGCTCGACGACATGGCTGAGCAGCGCGGCATCAAACGACGCGGCCGCGAAGTCCGGCAAGGCGTCATCGAGGTCGGAGCAGGCCCAGGCTTCGTAGCCGTGGCCGTGCGGCGCTGGCGTGCGATCGACGGCATACAGGCGGAGGTCGGTCCGAACCGGTTCGAGCCAGGTTTTCCAGCCAGGCAGTCCCCCGGCACCGGCGCCCACATCCAGCACGGCCGCATGGCCTGGCAGGGTCTTCAGGAAGCGAAACCGGGGGTGGAACCGCCAGTAGGTGGCGAGCAGGTCGCCATCGCTCATGTCGAAACGCGGCTGCAGCGCCTGAAGCTGCTGCGCCAGGCTGGCGGGGTCGATCGAGGATTGGACCAGGTCCATCGGGCGCGGCCTCCTGCAGCGCGTGTTGCCTACGATCGTCTACCGCCAAGTGGTTAAGGGAAGGTTTACCGGGACTGGCCATCCATGCGGCCGTGAGCAATATGAGGCCGCACGTGGCGTTGACGGGTCCGCCGCGCAGGGGCATTGCTCGCCGCCATGCGTGTTGCCGCCATCATCGTCGCCGCGGGTACCGGAAGCCGCTTCGGCGCCGACATCCCCAAGCAGTTCCTGACGCTCGCCGGCAAGCCGGTGATCCGCCATGCCGCCGAAGCCCTGGCGGCCGAGGTCGCGCTGCTGCAACCGGTCGGCGACGCCGCGACCATCGACCCGTTGCTGGCCGGCGTCCCGGGACTCCTGCCCAGTGTGCCGGGCGGCGAAACCCGCCAGGACAGCGTACGCCTCGGACTGGAGGCGCTGGAGCCGCACGCGCCGGACATGGTGCTGGTGCACGATGCCGCCCGCCCGGTCATCCCGGCCGGTACCATCCCTGCCCTGCTCGCGGCACTCGCCGAATCGCCCGGCGCCATCCCCGGCGCGCCGGTGGCCGACACGTTGAAGCGCGTCGAACGCGGCATCATCACCGAAACCGTCCCCCGCACCGGGCTGTTCCGCGCCCAGACCCCGCAGGCCTTCCGCTTTGCCGCACTGCTGCAGGCCCATCGCTCCGGCGCCACCGGCGCCACCGACGACGCATCCCTGCTGGAGGCGGTCGGCCTGGCCGTCGAGGTCGTCCCCGGCTCCGACGACAACATCAAGCTGACCTACCCCGAAGACTTCGCCCGGCTGGAGCGCATCATGTCGCCTTCCCTGCTTCCCCGCGTCGGCACCGGCTATGACGTGCACGTGCTGGCCGAGGGCCGGCCGCTGTGGCTCTGCGGCGTGCAGGTGCCGCACGACAAGGGTCTCGCCGGCCACTCCGACGCCGATGTCGGTATCCACGCGCTGTGCGACGCAATCTACGG
>JAFEFW010000053.1 GCA_018240405.1 Pseudomonadota bacterium | reverse complement strand
CGAATACCCGTTGATGCAATTCTTCCGGAATACCGATCCCGCTATCTGCGACGTCAAGCCTGACGTAGTCACCTGGAGTGCGTGCTCCATGACCCAATGGCGCCGCCTCAACCCGCTCATTGCGGCAAGTGATCGACACGAGGCCGCCGGTTGGCATGGCGTCGCGTGCATTCAGCACAAGGTTCAATGCGGCCGCTTCCAGTTCGCCTTCATCAAGATGACAGCGCCACAAGTCATCATCCGCGTGCAATCGCAACTGGACCGCCTCGCCGGCAGCCCGGCTTAGCAAATCATGCAGGTTAGATAAAACATCGAAGACCGACAGGATTCTTGGTAAGAGGGCCTGCCGCTGTGAGTAGGCCAGAAGCTGCGCCGCCAGGCGTCCGCCTCGCTGCGCGGCCTGCTCGATGGCCGATGCCTTGCGAACTTCGTGATCATCGCCGCGCGTCTGCGCCGCGAGGCGCAGGCTGGTCGCGTTCCCAAGGACGACTGTGAGCAGATTGTTGAATTCGTGCGCAACCCCACCGGTCAGACGGCCAAGCGCCTCCATTTTCTGATCCGGGCAGCCGTGGCAGGACGCCGGTGCGGCACCGTCAAAAGACACAGATCCGACACGTGGCGCATCCGTCAGTGCCTGACGGCCTCTTAAAGACGAGGAGGTTTCCGACGTCCCTTCCTCCTTACGACGCCGCATCGGAATCAGAAGCATCCAGCAACGTGCGGCAGCCGTACTGAAAATTCTGTAGGCGCCGCTCATCGTCACGTCATGAAGCTTCATCATTCAGCGTCTGGCAGAGCCTCTGCTCACCGTCGTATAGCATTTGCCGGCGTCACTGCTGCTGGAACATGAGGCGCCGCATCCTCATCGGTCAGTGCACGGCTCTACCCGACGGATCCGCCCCGCCGGCATGTACCTCACTGTCGGGGTGGCACAGCGCCGGATCAGGAAGATAGCGTCCCCCATTATAGGTTTGCGCTAAGCGTCCCAGTGCCGCCTGCGCCCGGATCGACCCGGCCATGCGACGCAAATGATGCACATGGCCTTGGTCCGGCATTGTCCCGATGCCGTCGAGTTCCATAAGCGTGGCGGCGGTTTCCAGGAGCGAGGCATGCGCCTCGGCACGAGCAAACAATGCTGCCTTATCGGTTACTGCTTTCATTCGCACCTGATGTTTGGTGGCAAGTTGGTTGCCGCCGGTTGCTGGGGCTAGCCTTGGTATTTATGACGGGCGCGACCTGTCGGCACAACGCCAATTTATGTGCGCCCTCCGGATACGAATGAATAGAAATTATAACGACTTGCCAAGCGGGACACTATCAGCCCTGCTCTGCAATTTAAATTGCAGTTATGGAACTTAATAGGAAGCTTTCCTGACAAATTGGTAGTTTATGAACCAATCAATGCAGTATGATATCCAACTTGAAGTTGAAATCTTGATGATTTCACGCATACGTGATTTTTATGTTGAATGCATGAACCGGTCTGAGTAGGTCACTAACCCGACTTCGAAAGGATCATCGCGTGCCAAACGATCGTAGCCGTCAGAACACCCCCCGCACTCACAGAAAATCAGGCCGCGTGCAGCAACCCGGGCAGGGTTGCCCGCCCGCGACCGAAGCGGCGCAGATACAGAAACTACCGTCGCCCCATGCCGCCGTGCCAGCAGTTACCGATAATGGCAGGATTCGGTTCGGGGCCGCGTTCCAGCCGATCGGCAAGAAATAAGGCGACGCCAACCCTCGCCGACCGGGATATTGCCGCAGAAGGATTGGGACCAGGATGAACGCGCCACAGACTATTCTCCAGTTCCATCGACTGATCGAGCAAGCGCGCCTCCCCCAAAGGGCAGACCGGTCGGCGGCGGGTACACTACCAACGCGCGCTTATCGTTATTGCGAAGCGGTCACCAGTGCGACCGGCTTCGGCTGGTGGGTCTTTCCCCCCATGGCGTTTCAACTGATCTGGGATGGACAGGATGTCTTCTGGCATTTTGATGCGGCACCGGACTGGATGCCGCTCACGTCCGCAGTACAGTTTCCTGGTTTTAGCGCTGCCTTTGATCGCGCAGCACCTGAGGCTCTGCAGGGGTGTGCGCCGCCGTTCCTGACCGTGTTGCCTGAGCCAGGCATGGTGCAGATCTGGACCGGTATGATGGTGCGCACGGCCGCGGACTGGAGCGTTCTGGTTCGTGCGCCAGCAAACCTCGCGCTGCCCGGTGGCTACACCGTGTTCGAGGGACTGGTTGAGACGGATCACTGGTATGGTCCGCTCTTTACCAACCTGCGCCTGACACAAACCCATCGCCCCGTCATATTCCGGGCCGACTTTCCGCTGCTCCAGATCCAACCTCTGCCGCGGCAGGCCTACGCGGAGCAGACCTTCAGCGCAACCAACGTGCTCGGTAACATGCTTAGCCTGCGTGAGGATGACTGGGCAGCCTATCACCAGAATATCGTTCTACGGACTGAAGATCCAAACCGCGACGTCGGCGCCTATGCCGTTGCCAGCCGCAAGCGGCGAAACGGTCGCTGCCCTTTGAACGCGCCAACCCCATAAGCCGCCCAGCCCGCAGCAAAGACCTTGCTCGCCACAAGAGTCTAGGACCTGGCCCGGGCGGCCAGAGTGATTCGGCTGGAATTGGTGTGTCTGGACACCCAGGCAGCCTGCATTCCATGACGACCGATCCGAGCGGGTGAGGGTCACCTCGAACATTGCAAGCACCGCTCGAGCCACAGCCGGTGCATCCAGATGACCAGCAGCTAAGGGCGTGCCGGCTGAAACGTTCATCGATAACATCGATCGCATTGCGTCCGACAATTGGACCGAGCACGAGGCTCTACATCCGGACGGCACGCCCATCACCGAAATGGACCTGCTGCGGGCGAAATCTCATCGTCTGGTGGCGCGCCGGCTCCGTCAGCAGCGATGTCGCGCGGGCATCAAAGGCCGATACCGACCGACGCGCGGGTTCGAGTGTGTCCAGTCAGCGGCGCACTTCTGTCGAGGCTACGATGACCTCCGCAACTTCCTCCGCCCCCGTCCATCCCATCACCAGGCCGTCTCCGCCGACCACCGCCGTCTTCCACGTCCTCTGCGCCGCCACAAAACGGCACTCAGCATTCTGCAGGCCGCGTAGCGGACCTCATCGGCCGCTGCTGAGTGCCACTTAATGCTTACTGGCACGAGTGCTGACGGAACCGCCGCAGCGGCTTTTGCCCGTGTAGCCCCAGCGCTTCAGGTATGTGCCAGTAGTGTGCGCCGCGAGGCACACGCCGAAGCGGTCCAGGACGGCGCCTGTACCGCAGCCCAGCTCGGCAGCGCGAACGGTAGGCCGAGCGCGTCCGGTGTGTGGTACCGGATTGTGCTGGCGACCTGGGCCCTGCCGGCTAGCGATAAGATATAGCAACCCGTGAATCAACGTCACGTGCACATGTCCTCGCGCGCCAACCTGTAGTACGTCCGCGCCAGCAACCGCGCACCACATGATTCGTACATCCGACGTGCTGCCACATTCCCTGCATCTGTCGTCCAGTCCAGAGCGGAATAACCTTGTGCATAGGTGAGATGGGCGGCGGCATTGACCAGAGCCCGTCCAACGCCAGAGCGGCGGGCAGCAGCGGATACGTAAAGGTCCCTGATGTAAAGCGATTTAGTCAACTCGTATGCCGGAAACGTCACATTGAGAACAATTGAGCCGACAAGGGCGCCACCCGCATCAGCAACCAGTACGCGCGGGTCGAACGTTGTCTCAGGCGCCCGGCACGCCAAGGAGGCCGCCTCCCAGGCTTGATCAAATGTTACCGGCCTCCGGTAATGCTCCTGCATTTCAGAAAACAGTGCCGATAGAGCATCGATATCATCAGTTATAGGCGCACGGATCACAAGCAGGCACTTATGTTCGGCTTCGATCATGTCCATTAGCGATAACCTGTTCAGGATTTTGCCGGCCAACTCTGCGGGCGAGGCGCCTTAACGCAAACAGCCACTCAATAACTACAACTTTTTTGATTGAAACCGGCAGGCTGCCACAGATACCAGAAATCGGTTGTGGAAGCACACATGATCGGCACGAACGGTCGTGCGGCTTAGTGGGGTAGCGAACTATATGCGCGGCCGTTTCCTTCTAGAAAAATATTCTCCTTGGTCAAACCGATCCTGTCAGGGGCAGGCCGCTCCCAAACGAGGGCATTTTACCGCGGCCGTCGCGGGCTGCCTTGGCCTCAGCCTGGTCACGCTCGCAATTGGCACCTGGTTCGTATCCAAACACAATTTTGATACGGCGAGCCGGGCGGCGGAAAGTAACCTGCGGCAGGCATCATTTGTGGTGGAAAGCACTGTCAATCACCAGTTTCTGCAGGTGGATGGTGCTCTCGCCAGCCTGCCGGCGCTGTTGGCCACAGTCGGTACCGAAGGTGGGCCTCTTGATGCAAAGACTGTAAGTCGCCTGCTACGAAGCTTCAATTTTCAGGCCTTTGCGTTTCGCGACATTATGTTGGTGCGTGCAGATGGCACGATCTGGGCATCCGCACGCCCGAAATCCTGGAGCGGCCGCTTTCCGCTTCTCGTTGCGAGTGACGATGCCGTGGTTCAGCGCGGTGCGGCTGGTGTGCTTGGTCCTATACGCAGCCCGATCACCGGTGAATGGGTGATCTTCGTCACGCGCCGCCTGAGCGTGCCCGACCTTGGCATAATGGTGGCCGCCGCCGAAGTGCCTCTACCGCTCATCTCACAACAGTTTGCCGTTGTTGGAAGCACGCCTGGATTACAGGTGCTCCTGGAGCGCAAGGACGGGCGGCTGCTGGTCAGTCAACCGTACAACGAACTGCAGGTCGGCCAGCAGCAGGCGGTCATGATCGAGCTCAACCGGCCGGTTGTACAGCCGTTTGCCTTTGCCGCACCCACACGCTCTCATATCGGAATTACACGACCTAGTCTGTATCAGGACGTTATCGTCGTCCTGACATTGGACATGAATATAGCTTTATCTGACTGGGTGCAGGATCGGAATCGCCTGCTTGTCTTCATGGGCAGCTTCGCAATTCTAATCACTGCATTAGCGCTGACCTTAGATATCGCACACCGCCAGCGTGACAAGGTTGAGGCAGAGCGCAGCAGGGCTCGTGCAATGCTCGATGCCGCCATTGAGTCGATGTCCGACGGGTTTGTCATGTGGGACCGGGACGACCGCCTAGTTACCTGCAACGAGCCGTACCGCCGCATGTACGAACACAGCCGACCGTTCATTGTGCCGGGCGCACGCTTTGAGGATATCGTTCGCCAAGGCGCCAAACGCGGCCAGTATCCATCAATGGGGGCCGATCTCGAGACCTTCGTGCAGGAGACCGTGGCCTGGCACGATCACAACGACGGCCCGATGGAGCGTGAACTACCTGATGGACGGTGGGCCCTCATCACGGAACGACGAACGGCGGACGGCGGCATTGTTGGCATTAGGACCGACATCACCAGCCTTAAGCATGCGCTGTCGGACCTGGCCGCTGCCAACCGGCGGGCCTACGCGGCGATGCAGGAAGTTCAGGAACAGAACATCATCCTGCGGGAGCGGGACCGCGCGCTGAACATTCAGAACGTGCTGTTTGACGCAGCCCTGAACAACATGTCGCAGGGACTGTTGATGACAGATTCCAATCAGAGGTTAATCATATTCAACAATCGGTTCTTCGGGTTGTTTTCGATTCCATCTGATCGCTTTTCGATCGGACTGCCGGTCGATACGGCCATGGCCGAGGTCAGCAAGGGCGGCTTGATGGACGTGAACGTCGTGCAGGAGATGGCCCTGCGTCAGCGTGCCCTGGCGGAAGCTCGCCAATCAGGAAGCTTTCAGGTTTCGGGCCATGGCGGCTTCACAGTCTCCGTCTCGCAAAGACCCATTGCCGATGGCGGCTGGCTGGCAACCTATGAGGATGTGACCGAGCGCAATCGGGCCGAGGAGCAGATCCGCTTCGCTGCTCATCATGACGCTTTAACAGGGCTGCCTAACCGCGTGCTGTTCCATGCACGCCTGAGTGAAATGATAGGCAAGATCGGCTACCACGAAGCTGCGTTGGCGCTGCTGTGTCTGGACCTCGACCGGTTCAAGCAGGTCAACGACACCCTGGGACATCCAGTTGGCGACGACTTGCTGATAGCCGCCGGCCGCCGACTGATTAACTGCGCACGCAACGATGCTGTCGTAGCTCGGTTGGGCGGCGATGAATTTGCTGTCGCTTTTGTTGCACAAGGCGTGCACGAAGCAGCGGCTGCGGCGGCTGAACGGATCATCTCTGAGCTTAGCGCGCCATTTAGCCTGGATGGTCATACCATTAGTGTAGGGGCCAGTGTCGGTATTGCCATCGCCGACGGAACAGGAACAGATGCCGACACGACGCTGAAGAATGCGGATACCGCACTTTATCAGGCGAAGGCGCAAGGACGCGGCATCTACCGTATCTTCGAGGCTGACATGGAGCGCCGCTTGGTGGCGCGCTTGGCTCTCGAGGATGATCTCTCGGGCGCCTTGAGCCGAGGCGAGTTCGAGCTGTTCTATCAGCCGCTGTATGACCTGCGCGCCAATCGGCTCAGCGGGTTCGAGGCACTGCTCCGCTGGGTGCATCCGGGCCGCGGTTTCGTTTCACCCCTTCATTTTATTCGTGTTGCGGAAGAGACTGGGATGATCCGGCAAATCGGCGCTTGGGTCATCCAGCAGGCCTGTGCCGACGCCCTTAACCTGCCGCCCGATGTTAAGATCGCCATTAACCTGTCACCAGTCCAATTTCAGCAAGGGGACGTGGTCGGTGTTATTGCCGAGGCTCTGACGGCTTCGGGGCTGCCGCCGGATCGCCTCGAACTCGAGATTACCGAAAGCACGCTGCTGGAAAACAACGCCGCCACGCTTGACGCGTTGCTTCAGCTTCGAGCTATGGGCTTACGTATAGCATTGGATGATTTTGGTACCGGCTACTCGTCACTGAGCTATCTTCGGCGGTTTCCATTCGACAAGATCAAGATCGATCGCTCGTTCGTATGTGAGATGGCGACGCGGCAGGATTGCGCGGCGATCGTCATGTCCATTGTCACACTAGCCCAGATACTGGACATCACCACGACGGCCGAGGGCGTTGAGACGATTGGGCAACTGGATTTGGTCCGAAATGCCGGCTGTACTGAGGCCCAAGGTTACCTCTTCAGCCAGCCTATGCCGTTTGCCGAGGCTCTATCCTACGTCGTCACCAGCCACTTACCAAGCGCAACTGTTTGTGCGGCTCGGCAGCCCAGTCACCCGGTCGTGGAGTGCGAGATGCGCGGCGCGTTCGACGGCCGCCAGCAACCCACTTGTATCCTTGAACGTGGTGATGCAGCCCTTCTCAAGAGGAACTAAATTGGCTGACAAGGTTCGGCCGTTGGCAAGCATTCTCGTGAATTGCGTCGGGGCGCCGCGTTGTCCCAGATCATCATAGAACCTGCGGCAGCGGAGGAAGTTACGCAGTTCATCGTAGCCTCGACAGAACCGTCCCCGCGCAGAACACCCAGCGCCAGTGGCGAGAGACGCGTCCCAACCGCAACCACCGGGTTCCGTCAGCACTCGCGCCAGGAAGCATAAGTGGCATTCAGCAGCGGCCGACGAGGTCCGGCTACGCGGCCTGCAGAATGCTGATCACCGTCGCGGCAGCACAGAGGACGTGGAGACGGCGGTGGTCGGCGGAGACGGGCTGGTGAAGGGATGGGCGGGGGCGGAGGAAGTTGCGGAGCTCGTCGTAGCCTCGACAGAACCGTGCCGCTGATCGGACGCACTTGAACCCGCGCATGGGCCGGTATCGGCCTTTGATGCCGCGATGATCCTGCTCCAGCCTATTGGTTAGATAGCGGCTGGTCCGATGCCGCACATGTTTGCCCAGCTCGCTGCGGATCGCCTGCGGGTAGCTGTCATGGCCGTCCGTGGTGACCCGCGTCGGCGTGATGGCGGTCACCGTCTTGGCGGAGCGGAAGAACGCCTTGGCGGCTGCCATGTCGCGGATCTCGCTCAACATCACGTCCAGCAGGACGCCGGAACGGTCGATGGCGCGGTAGAGATACACCCAGCGGCCGTGGACCTTCAGATAGGTCTCATCGGTGTACCAGCTGCGCCCCGCCTTGCCGCGCCGGCGGCGGCGCAGGGTCTCGGCCAAGGCCGGTGTGAGCTTGGCCTCCCAGTCCCGTACCGCCTCATAGCTGAACACGATGCCGCGGATCAGGAACATCTCGCTCAAATCGCGTAGGCTGAGCTTGTAGCGCAGGCGCCAGAGCACCACGAGGGCGATGACGTCGGAGGGGAACTGCGTGCGGTTCAGCAAGCCGGCGCTGCGCTCATTGAACTGTTTGGCGCAGGTGCGGCAGCGAAACCGGCGGTAGCCTTGGACCGTACGCTCCGGCCGCTCCGAAACAGCGACAGAGCCGCAGCCAATGCACCGCGTCACCCCACCCCACCTTCGCCGCCGTATGCCAAACCAGTTTGGCCCGATCAGCAGTGTGGCGCGAGAGCTGACGGAACCATGCGGCCGGCCACACGGCGACACTCACCAACACCGCCGTCACCGACAACCCCAGCTACCTGGTCGACACCACGGCGCCGGCACTAACCTCCGTTGATAACAATACTCACCCTGGTAGCACGACGATCGTTGCAAACGAGCTTACGAAGCTGACATTGAACTTTAGCGAGCCGATCGTTCTCGGGGCTAATCCGAGCGTCTATCTCAGCAACGGAACAGTTGTCACGAGCTCTGGCCGGACGGTCGTTGGACAACTCTGGTCATTGAGTTCACGAGCGCCGCCGGCGGGACTGGTGTTTCCATTACGCAAATTAATGACATCACCGATGCCTCGGGAAATCCGGTTGTCGATCTCGGCGATCCGATCTGCTTCATGGCAGGCACGCTCATCGACACGCCGACCGGCGCAGTGCCGGTCGAGATCCTGCAGCGCGGCGATCTCGTCATCACCTCAACTGGTATTACCAGGCCGGTGCAGTGGCTTGGCCGTCAGACCGTTTCGACGGTATTTGGCGACCCGCTGCGGGTGCTGCCGATCCGCATTAAGGCCGGTGCGCTATGCGACAACCTTCCGGTGCGGGATCTGCTGGTTTCGCCCGACCATGCATTACTGGTCGATGACATCCTGATCCAGGCTGGAGCTCTGGTGAACGGACTGTCAATCGTGCAGGAAGAGGACGTGCCGACCTCTTTTGTTTACTACCACGTTGAACTGGCGGACCATTCGCTCCTCCTGGCGGAGGGCGTGCCGGCCGAGACCTTCATCGACAACGTCGACCGTATGGGCTTCGACAACTGGGATGAGCACGAAGCACTGTATCCTGAAGGCGCTCCGCCGATCTCAGAGATGGACCTGCCACGGGCGAAGTCGCACCGCCAAGTGCCGCGCCGGATCCGTGAGCGGCTAATGGCTCAAGCGGCGGCGCTGGTGAGAGCGGTTGAGCAGGCGGCGTAATGCCGTTATCGGGACTTTCGGGGATGCCGTTCGACTCAAGCGCGCCTTCGTTTGGAAGGGAGCGAGAAATGCAAGGGGCCGCGGCCGGCTGTGGCCAGGCGCGGCAAGGTCGAAGTCGACTATGCTGCCTGTTCGCCCGACATCGACGGGGCATAGATACCACGTGGAAAGAAGCGGTTAACCCGCGCCGACGCAGATCGCGGTTGGAAGGGAGGTAGCGGTATCGGCTGCGGCTGAGGAGGCACGGACTCTACGGCTTTCGGGGCACGGGTAGTGTTTGGCCACGGCTGGCGAGGCTGCAATGGCTCCAGCCCCTCTGCAGCCCGCCGCGCATTGATACAGCGTCGCCCAAGCTTCTCCAGGTCGTCGCGGTGCAGATCGAGATAGTCGCCAATAACAGCGCGGTTCTGCACCCACTGGCCGGAGCCGATAAAGAATGCAACGGCCTGAGTGAAGTCGAGCGAGTCCAACGGCTCGGTCTCGATGTCAGATTTAGCCTGCAACACAACCGCAACCCACAGGCTCCGATACTGGCTGTCTGCGGACGCGCTATTCCGATCGGTCTCGAACGCGGGCATGGTGTCTCTCCGTGGTGCAGGGGAACGCCGGGTATGCTGGACGTGCGGCTACGGTGCGGCCGGCAAGCCAGGTTTCACGTCAAGGCCGCTGAGCGCAGCGGACACTGAGGAGAAGTGCAGTTGCCTCCCCGGCATGGGCTGGGCGAACACGGTGTTCTGGTCGCGCCACATCAGGAGGAAGCAGCCAGTGGTTCCGGCATGGAGGGCGATAACTTCCTCATACTCTTCGTCTTCAACACCATGGTCGAGACGGATGCCCATGCGGAGTTCATGGCGTTTGGCCCAGCTCTGGATCGTCAGCAGGTCGACAATGTCGAAGGCGAGACCTTTAAGCTTCTGCTGCCGTCTCATCGTGCAAACCTGGCCGAGGCGACCGTACGGTCACGCACAATGATGAGCAGGCCGTTCAGGGTCGTATTCACACCCGGCAAGCTGGGTGCGATATGTAGACAGGTGTGAGTCCGCATGGCGATCCCTTGCCACCATCGGTGATCCTCCAATCCAAAAAGGCCGCGGGAAGCACTACTCCCCGCGGTGGCTCAAGTTTGGGGAGGAAACACCGCCTCTATAGCTCACGGTTCCGTTACCCGTAACTGCTAACACACGAACCCGTGATCACGATTATGGATCGCATCTGCACTATGTTGCACCGACTGCAAAAGTCGATGCAAAATACAATCTATATGTGTGATGATGACCAAGTAGGCTATCTTGTTGCGGCGATTAAAGAACGGATAATTTGCTATTGGTCCTGATAGGAAATGACATCGACTGTCGCAACTACCCCAACCTATCCCCGGTTGGGTACAGGACCTAGCTAGTTTGCCAGTTGTGGAATGTGCTGGACGTAAGGATGCTGACGGACAGGTCATTCTGCAAGTTGGACGTCCAGTTTCCTGCTACCAGACCTGAAATGCCTCGGCGCGTGCCGGTAGCACAGAAGTTTGTCAGCTGACTGACCGAGTCGAAGAGTGGACGTGAGCGGCCACGAAGTGCAGCAGCTCATCGTCCCCGAACGGCTTGGCCAGCGTCCTCACCCCAAGCTCCGCCGCACGGGCCTGCAGCACTGGCGTTAAGGCGCCGCTGACGAGCAAAACGGGCATAGCCCAGCCATCTCGGCGGAGCCGGGCGATCAGGTCCAGGCCAGTCATCTCAGGCATATGCTGATCGACGATCAGGCAGGCGGCGCGCACTGTGGCGTCTTTCAAGAGGTCAACAGCCGACCCATAGGCTACGACCTCATACTCGAGCGCCTGCAGCAGGAATGCGAGGGACGCCAGTGCCGCTGGATCATCATCAATAATTCCCACGGCATCCCGTCCAGCGGCAGCCATATGATGCACCATTCCTAACGGATGAAACGAAGGCCGTTCCGGCATGTCCTGCTAGAGAGGCCTGGCAGCGCTCGCATTGATCCGGATCATCAAGCGCGCTACGCAGCGCGCTCAGGCAGCGCCGGTTAAGGTTGCGATCTTGTCGGCGAGAGCGGCTGCAGGCACCGGCTTGTGGAGCAGCGAAAAGTCTTGCCCCATCCCTTCGGCCTGGATCACTGGGTTGTCCGCATCATTGCCCGTGATCAGGATAGCCGGAAGCCGCATCCCGCGTTTGCGCAAGACCTGTATCAGCTCGATGCCGTTCATCCCCGGCATTCTGAGGTCGGTCACGAGGGCGTCCGGCTGAAACCCCTGCCCAAGGACCGACAGTGCATCATCCGCGCTTGCGGCTGCGATAACCTCATAGCCAGCATCTTCAAGCTGCAGTGCCAATACCTCGCGGACGATATCCTCGTCATCGACCAGCAACACGCGCCGCCTGCCGCCGACGACTGCAGGGGTACCATTCGGAGCAGATACTTCGGCTGCGTCGGCCGCTACTGACTGCTCTGCCACCGGCAACCAGAGCGTGACCATTGTTCCTTCATCCGGCTGGCTCTTAATCAGCAGCCCGCCGCCGGACCGTTCTGCAAAGCCGCGCGCCATAGGGAGGCCCAGTCCGTTGCCGTGGCCGCTTCCCTTCGTGGTGAAGAACGGCTCTGTCGCAAGAGCGACGGTCGGTGCATCCATGCCGATGCCGGTATCCGCCACTGTCAGACGGACATATTGCCCGACCTGCAACCGGGCCGCATGGATGGAAGGTGCCGTCACCGTCTCCACTGCGGCTGCGAAACTGAGCGTGCCGCCGTTCGGCATGGCGTCGCGGCTGTTGGTGGCCAGGTTCACCAGCACGGTTTCCAGTTGGCCGCGGTCGGCTGAGACCAACGGCAGATCAGGTGGAACGGTGACGTGAACATCGATGGGTGATCCCAACGTCGGAGCAAGCAGCTCGTGCAGGTCGACCAGCACGACCTTCAGGTCCAGGGGCTCTGCTTTCAGATCATTCGGCCGCGCAAACGCCAGAAGGCGATGGGTCACTGAGGTGCCACGCGCAGCAGCGTTCAGGATAAGATCGGCAAACCGCCCGACAGCGTCCGGTTTGTCCAAGCGCTGTTTGAGGAGCGCCGCCGCCCCTGCCGCCGCCTGCAGCACGTTGTTGAAGTCATGGGCGATACCACCAGCGAGCTGACCAAGTGCCTGCATGCGCTGTGCCTGTGCCGCCCGCGCTTGTGCATCCTCGCGCGCCGCGACCTCAGCCTGCACGCGGTCTTCCAGCTCATGATTGAGCCGCTCCAGCCGGGCCTGCGTCAGATCACGTTCGGCCAGCGACGCCCGCAGCTGCAGGGCGGCCTCGGACAATCCTTCCGCCACATCATTGACCTCACGCACCGACGTGCTGACTGGACCGTCCGCCGCACGATCCATGTTGACCGCCATCGCCCTCAGGGCGGTCACGGCGGCCACTAAGCGCCGCCCGTAGAGTGTTGAGATCAGGGCCGAGAGGCCTGCTGCCAGCGTGCCCGTCACGCCCATGAAGAGGATCGAGTAGTGCAGCGGGGTCCGCAGTACCGACTGCGGCACACCAACGGCGACGCGCCAGCCCCAGTTGGGCAAACGCACATAGGCCGCCCACACCGGTGTGCCTTCGACAGTCACGCTCTCGAAGGTGCCTTCCTGGCCTGGCGCATGCCTCACCACCTCGGCGGGCGCAACATGTCCAACAAAGCGGTCATGCTCGCGAGATCGAGCAATAATGCGGTTCTGCTGGTCGAGGATCGAGGCTGTCCAGTCCGGCGGCACCAGGCTGTTTTGCAACAGGTCGCCCAGATAGCGCGCCCGCATGCCGGCATCGATCAACAGGTCAATCGTGCCGTGACGCCTCACCGGCGCATCGAGCAGCACATACGGCTGCTGATCCGTTGTGCCGACATAGAGGTCTGAGGCGCACACTCGCCCAGTCCTGACGACGCAGGCATCGGCGGATTTGACAGTATCCGACTGCGTCACTGGCAGCTTTGTGCCGAGGGGCCATAGCGTATTGACGAGTTGCTGCCCCGAGCGATCGCGTACCACAATGGCGGTGCCATCTGATACAGCCTGAAGCGCCTGATCGTGGAACCGGGCATAATCGCCATCCAGCAGGGCAGGCGACGTCGCCAGAGCCGCGAGCGTGCCACTCAATCCCGACAACTGATGATCGAGATCGGTGGCCAGCTTGCGCGCGAGTAGCAGGGTCTGCTGCTCATATCCCTGCCGGATTTGCTGCGCGTAATTCCAGGCCCCCAAGGCCAGTACCAACCAGAGTGGCAGCAACACCGCCAGTGAGAAAAGGTTGAGGTGTGCACGAAGAGAAATCGCGCGCGACCAAAATTGTCC
The DNA here is from genome assembly GCA_018240405.1 of Pseudomonadota bacterium. GTDB lineage: Bacteria > Pseudomonadota > Alphaproteobacteria > Acetobacterales > Acetobacteraceae > Rhodopila. The sequence continues at coordinate 3,928 of JAFEFW010000053.1, read as the reverse complement.
AGGGCGCTCTGCGGCACCCGCGATCGCATTTTCTGAAACGTCCCTCACGCAAGGTTTGTGACGGTTTCCGTCCGATGCGCAAAGAGGCAGGACCCGAAATCACGCCAACGTGATCGCTGCTGTGCCTGCAGCAGGATGTGGCTGTGACCGACACCTCAGGGATCGCAGTATCCTTGTTACGGACAGGCGGAGCTTGTTTCGGGCGCAGCGACGTACCCTTTCGCTCTGGCGCCGCAACATCCGCCTCCGCCTAGTCAGTGGCCGACCCCGTCCAGCGCTGCACGCACCTTCTCGGCGAGATCCCGGCTGGTGAAAGGCTTAGGGAGCAGGGCGACACCCGGGTCAAGCCGCCCACCGTGAACGATGGCATTCCTGGTATAACCGGTTATGTACAGAACCCTCAGGTGCGGACGATCCTGCGCGGCGGCATCAGCAAGCATCCGGCCGTTCATCCCTGGAAGCCCAACGTCTGTCAGAAGTAGGTCTACTGCCGGCTCGGCAGCCAATAGCCGCTGCGCGGAGGGCGCGTCGGCAGCTTCATAAACCAGATATCCGATCTCGCGCAGAACCTGGACAATGAACGCGCGCACCTCGGTGTTGTCTTCAACAACGAGAATCGTATGGGCACCGCCCGGCAATGGAGCCGTCTGAGGAGCGGGGGAAATGGTGGCCTGTTGGACATCGTCCGTTAGTCTGGGGAGATAAATCTTGAAGCAGGTGCCTTGGCCTATCTCACTGTAGACTTTGATGTGGCCGCGCGATTGCTTGACAAAGCCAAAGACCATGCTGAGGCCGAGGCCGGTCCCTCGGCCGACTTCCTTGGTTGTGAAGAAGGGCTCAAAAATACGCTGGGAGGTTTCGTCATCCATGCCAATCCCGGTGTCGGTAACCGCCAGCAGAACATACTGACCAGGCGTTACTTCCACATGGTGCCGGGCATAGTCTTCATCGATATAGACGTTTGCGGTCTCCACCGTGAGCTTGCCTCCGCTGGGCATCGCGTCTCTCGCGTTGAGCACCACGTTGAGCAGCGCCGCCTCGAGCTCATGCGGGTCACAGAACGTCCGCCACAGCCCAGCCGCCACCACGACCTCGACTTCAATAGCTTCGCCGAGCGTGCGTCTGATCATGTCAGACATACTCTTTACCACCGCGTTGAGGTCGAGCGGCGCCGGTGCCAGCGCCTGCTGACGCGAGAAGGCCAGCAGCCGATGTGTGAGGGTGCAGCCCTGTTGCGCACCTTGCATGGCGTTGCTGATGAGATTGGCAATGTCTGGCTCGCGGCCGCTCAGGCGCCGCAATGCCAGTTCGAGATTGCCCTGAATGATGGTCAGGAGATTGTTGAAGTCGTGCGCAATGCCGCCGGTCAACTGACCAACGGCCTCCAGCTTCTGCGCCTGCCGCAGGGCTGCCTCGGCGCGTGCGCGTTCAGCGATCTCCGCCTGTAATTGCTTGTTTGCGTCGTCCAGCTCCTGCGTTTTGAGGACCAGATCAGTGGTGCGCTCGGCAATCCGCCGTTCGAGAATTTGAGCAAATTCCCGCTCATGCTCTCGCGCCACGCGCAGCCGCTGCACCGCCGTCTGAAGAGCGTGAATTGCAAGGCAGAAAGCGCCGGATATGCAGATGAAGAGCACCAGTGACAGGCCATCTGAGACCGATACAATCTGTAGGCTGCGGTATGGTGGAATGAAAACGAACCACGCAATCAGGGTCGAGAGGCCGAGCGCGACTAAACCAGGGCCAATCCCGCCGACATAGGCGGCCGCAAACACGGCGGGGAAGAACGTAAGGAACGGGACACCGACGAGACCAGAGCCAAGCACGACACGGATTGCGGTCGCACTGGCCACGAGCACCAGCGCGATGAGGTAGGCGGATGATGGTCCGAAGCGCCTTCGCGGACGATGGGCAACAAGACGCTCCAGCCACGGCATGACCCGACTGCCACTCCGTCTCCAATTGGTAGCTGCCGGCAACGGCTGGTGGGTCTAGCCGCAACCAGAGCCGTCGCTTGGTGTGCAGAATATTTGCATACCGTGTTGCCTGCAACCGGCTTGGCTGCCAGTGCGGCCGCCACTCGCTGCTGGCGTCCCGTCAACTAACAGGCCGGCCAGCGTCCGCACCGGCGGCCGCTGGGTAGACGTCTCGCAGCACCGTGAGAGTCGTAGCGGTTTCATAACGGGCTTGTGCCTTCTAAGGCGGATCATTGACCACTAATATCGCAACGGGCTGGTAGCTCAGCGTCAGAGCACACGCTTGATAAGCGTGAGGTCGGACGGTTCAAATCCTCCCCGGCCCACCATTCACTTGACCTCAAAGACCGGTGCGCGTTGATCGAGCGACCGGGCGATCTTTCACGCTGCGGTCCTTGCCAGCCGGGTGCTGCGATGCCCGGCTGGCTACTGCGTCTCCTCCCATGCGGATGGACCGGACTTGCTCACAACTTTGAAATAATGCCGGACTGTAATCACGCTTGCGTTGACCGAGCGACCTTTACTGAGACGTGATTCCACAGCCTTAACCATCAGCATCATTCTCTGTCCGTCCCGTTCCGCCGGGTTCAGTTTGTTGAGCCTGTAGAAACTTGTTGCGCTGCCGCCAGCCTTGCCGGTGGCCATGAGCTTCTGCGCCTTGAGAAATGGTCAGCATCGTCTGGCAACGCTGGTTGTAGGTGTTCAAAGGACTTCAAGATGGCGACATTTAGTTGGGCTCTGCCGGTCACCGGCACCTGGACGACGGCCGCGAACTGGAGCCCGGCGACCGTGCCGAACGATGCCGCAGCGGATGTCGTCATCGACGCGCCTGCCACGGCAGCCGGCGGTTACACGGTCACGCTGCCGGCCAACACCACCGTCACACTCGACAGCCTGACGATCAACGGCGTCAACAATTTCGATGGTTCCAATACGGCAGACTACAAGGCCGCCGCCTTTGATCTGGCCGGGACGCTGGCATTCGCCCCCGGCTCGGCCGGTACGATTGGCGGATCGCTGCAGACCTATATGCACGTTGGCTCTGGCGTGAACGCGGAGATGATCAACGTCGGAACGATCAACGCCTTCGTGCAGTCCTCGGGCAATCTGCTGATGACCGGCACCAACGGTGTCTACATCACGAACTGGCTGCAGGCGCTGGCCGGGACGATCACGGTTGACACGAAGTCGATCGCCGAGATCGACGGCCGCACCTTGTTTGACGGGATCTTTGAAGCCAAAGGCCCTGATTCAGATATCCGGCTGGGTGGGCCACTGCAGAAGCTGATCGTCAACATCGAAACGCTGGTCGGGCCGCCGGCGCTCCCCACCGGCTGGACAGAGCTGATCCTGAACGATCCCACGAGCAAAATCGAAGAGTGGGATGGCGCCAAGTATGTGTCGCTGGAGACGACGCTGAAAAGGATCGGCAGCCGGGGCACGCTGGAGGTGCTGGCCAACGGCAACTACACGACGACTAACACACTGACAGTCGACACCGGCGGCCTTATCAAGCTGGAGGCCGGCACGATCACGGCCGGCGCCATCGTGCTGAATGGCGGCCAGATTCGTGGCCACGCCGACATCGACGCCAACATGGTGAACGGTGGCTCCGTCGTCGTGGTCGGCGGCACGATCGACGTCAACGGCAGCCTGACCGGCACCGGCGTTCTGGCGCTGAACCAGGGTGGCACCGTTGGCTCGACGCTGGAGGTGAGCAGCGTCGCGGCGGGGCAGACGATCGTGATGGACGGCAACGACACGCTGATCCTGCAGACCCCGTCGGCTTTTGCCGGCACAGTCGTGGCCCAGGCCGGCAACCGCATCGTGCTGCAGGGCCAGACGGTGACCAGCGCGGTGGCGAACAACGGCACCCTGGTGTTCGGTGATGGCATCAACACGTTCGGCCGCATCATAATGGGTGGAGGGACGACCGGCAGCGGGCGGTTCACCGT
>JAFEFW010000539.1 GCA_018240405.1 Pseudomonadota bacterium | reverse complement strand
CTCGGTGCAATCGCGTTGATGTTGATATTGTAAGGACCGAGTTCGTAGGACAGCTTCTTGGTAAAGGCGATGATGCCGCCCTTCGCGGCAGCATAGGCGCTACCGCTGGCGACGCTGCGCCCACGCCCGGCAATCGAGGCCAGGTTGACGATCTTGCCCGACTTCTGCTGCTTCATCACCGGCACGACGGCATGGGTGAACAGGAACGTGCCGTTCAGGTTAAAGTTGATGATGCGCTGCCAGTCATCCAGCGAATGTTCCTCCACATTCGCGGACGGCTTCGAAATGATCGTACTGCCGCCGACGGCGTTGACCAGGATGTCGATGCGGCCGAATTCCTTCACGGTGGATGCAACCACCGCATCGACCTGCGACTGATCCAGTGCGTCGCACAGCCGGCCATGAGCGGCCTTGCCCAAATCCGTCAGCGCCGCTTCCAGCCGGTCCGGGTGGTTGTCGACGCAGACGACGGTCGCACCCTCGGCGGCCATGATGTTGGCGGTGGCGCGTCCGATGCCGTTGGCTGCCGCGGTGATCAACGCAATCTTGCCGTCGAAGCGCATGGTTTCCTCCCGTTATGTTGGCCGTTTGAGCGGAGCCCGGATTGGGAAGTGCAACTTGCCATCCCTTCCACTGTCATGGTGCGCCTTGTGCCGGCGATCCACGACTTTGCAAGACCCTGACTGAAGTCGCCGATGGTCGCCACAAGGGCGACCATGACAGTGGAGTCGCGAGGCCCTGCCTCAGTTCAACCGCGCTGCCTCCGCCATCACATCAATCGCCTCCGGCTGCCGCGACCGAACCGTCAACGACGTAGCGCCTGAATCTTCCCACGCGCGAAACCGTTCCTTGATGCGGGCCGGCGGACCAACGAGCGACTTCATGTCCACCCACTCGTCGGGAACGGCCGCCGTGGCCTCTTCCTTGCGATGCGCCAGATACAGTTCCTGGATGCGGTCCGCGGCTTCCGCGAAGCCGCGCCGGATCATCTGGTCCTTGTGGAAGTTCTTGTCGCGGTGGCCCATGCCGCCGACATACAGCGCAACCTCGGGCTTCAGCTTGGCCAGCAGTGCTTTGACGTCAGTGCCGACCTCGACATGCACCGAGGCCTGGATATCGAAGTCCTTCAGGCTCTTGCCGTTGCCGGCGCGCCGGAAGCCTTCCTCCAGCCAAGGACCGTATTCGTCCATGCAGCCCGGCACGAAGCCCATCGGAAGCCAGCCATCGGCGATTTCCGCCGTCAGCTTCACGGTCGTTTCGCCACCGGTAGCAAGGTAGATCGGGATGTTCGGGTTCATGTGCAGGATCGACTTCAGCGGCTTGCCGACACCCATCGCGCCTTCGCCGGTGTAGGGCAGGCTGATTTCGCGGCCCTGGTGCGTCACCGGCTCCTCACGGGCGAAGATCTTGCGCATGATGGCGACGTAGTCCTTCATCCGGTAGTAGGGCCGACCCCAGGGTTCGCCATACCACCCCTCGACAATCTGCGGCCCGGACACGCCCAGCCCCGCAATGAACCGGCCGCCGCCGGCCAGCGCATCCACCGTTCCTGCGCACATCGCGGCATTGGCCGGCGTGCGTGCGGCAAGCTGCATGATGCCGGTGCCCAG
>JAFEFW010000538.1 GCA_018240405.1 Pseudomonadota bacterium | reverse complement strand
GTCGCAAAGGCGTGGATGGCGGGCCTTCGCCCGCCATGACGAGAACGCAATGGCCGTCATCGACAGGCCTAATGTTACGTCCATCGGCCTACGCCCGCCATGACGGTAGCGAGGCAGGCATCGCCGACATCGCGACGCGCGCTCGTTTCGGCAATGCGTGACCGGACAAGCCGGGCTACGACGGGATGGACGACCGTGGGCTGACGTCACCGTCGTTTGAAATCAGATATTATGGCAAGCAACGAAATGCGCCGGCGCGACCTCTCGCAACGGCGGAGGATCGTCGGCGCAGTTGGGGGTCGCGATCGGGCACCTACGGCAGAGGCGGCAGCCGGGTGGCGGGTCGATCGGGGTCGCGACCTCACCGCGCAGCATCAGTTGCGGTGGCGGTGAGTCCGGATCAGCCTCAGGCACCGCCGCCATCAGGGCCTTGGTGTAGGGATGCTGGGGCGAGGCAAAGACCTCGTTCACCGGCCCGGTTTCCACGATCTTCCCGACATACATCACCGCGACGCGGTCGCTGATATGGCGGATCACGCTCAGGTCGTGGGCGATGAACAGGTAGGTGAGTTGCAGCCGCTCCTGCAGTTCGCGGAACAGGTTAAGGATCTGTGCCTGTACCGAAACATCCAGTGCCGAGACGGGCTCATCGCCGATGACCAACATCGGCTCCACGGCGAGAGCCCGAGCGATGGCAATGCGCTGGCGCTGGCCACCGGAAAATTCGTGCGGGTAACGATCGATGTGTTCGCGGCCCAGGCCGACGAGGTTGAGCAATTCCAGCACGCGCTCGCGGCGTTCGCGCCAGGACTGGCCGGGAATGTGCAGTTCCAGCGGCCGGCCAAGGATCTGCATGATGGTTTTGCGCGGGTTGAGCGAGGAGTACGGGTCCTGGAAGACAAGCTGCACCTGCTTGCGGACGCGGCGCATCCGCTTGCTGTTGAAGGCCAGCATGTCCTCGCCATCGAGGCGGACCGCGCCGCTGGTCGGCTCGATCAGCCGCGTGATCAGGCGGCCGGTGGTGGATTTTCCGCAGCCGCTTTCACCGACAAGGCCGAGGGTCTCGCCTTCCTTGATGCTGAAGCTGATGTCATCGACGGCCTTCAGCGTGCGTTTCCTGCCGGCCATGCGAGAAACGAAATCGCCGCCGAGGACGAAGTGCTTTGTGAGATGCTCGACCTGCAGAAGCGCCGCGTTCATGATTGTGCTCCGTCAGACCGTGGCCATGGCGTGGAGGTGGCAGGCGGCGAAATGGCCTGGGGCCACCTGTTGCATGACCGGTGCTTCACGCCGGCAGACATCCATGGCGTGCGGGCAGCGCGGGTGGAATTTGCAGCCTTGCGGTGGCTCCAGCATGTTGCAGACGGTGCCGGGGATCGGTGTCAGGTAGCGCTTGGTGTCGGCCAGGCGCGGGATCGAGTTCAGCAGCCCGACCGTATAAGGGTGCTGCGGATTGGCGAAGATCGCGCGCCGCGTGCCGAGTTCAACAAGGTGCGACGCGTACATGACGCCGATGCGGTCGCAGGCATGAGCGACGACGCCCAGATTGTGCGTGATGAACAGCAGCGACATGCCGAACCGCTCGATCATCGAACTGATCAGGTCGAGGAT
>JAFEFW010000537.1 GCA_018240405.1 Pseudomonadota bacterium | reverse complement strand
CCTGCCGGCGATCATCCGGGCATGTCCTGGAGTAGCGGGTCTGTGCCTGGATGACGGGTCTCCGGCGCGGGTAAGGAGCGTGGACAGGGTGGGACGGCAGATGCAAAGCGCCGCAGCAATAGCGATGCCAAATGCCTACGCCCGCTGTGCCGCGGCCGAGGCGCTGGAAACTGGCGAATTGCACGCAGTCAGCCCGGGTACTGGGCTACATTCCGTGCCAGGAAAGGCAAATGCCGATGATTTAGGCGCCATGATGATGCAGGCGGTTATGGGGTTGTCTCCGTCCACGCTCGCGCGCTCGTCAGGCGCCGTGCGGAGGCTGCGATTCAGCTCGCGTTCGGAGCCGAAACAACGTTTCCGTGAACGCGATGCTGTCGCGGCAGGCGATCCAAGGCTGACAAAAGTCCGCAGGTCGAAACCTGACAGCCCGAACGCGTGCCACCTTCGAGCATTATCGGCCATGCCTGTCGATGGAAGACGACATCATGAGTGACCGTGTTCGACGCGCCGAAGGCAGGGAGCGCGGCCTGTTAGAGGCTCTCCAACTCCGCGCCTCGCTGGTCCTGACGGATTATCGGGACGCTCTGCTGCGCAATCCGGATGCCATCGATCTCCCGGTCGACCAGATCGACGCAGGACATGTGTACGTCTTTGAGCGTGATGACATGGTGATCGGCTTTGTGGTGGTCCTGCCTCGCGCAGACGGTCAGGCCGATCTCGACGGGCTGTTCGTCGAACCGGACCACTGGCGCTCCGGGGTTGGGCGGCGCCTGGTACAGGCTGCGCAAGCCGTTGCCGCCAATCGGGGCGCATCCCAGCTGTATGTTGTGGCCAGCCCACAAGCCCAAGCCTTCTACGAAGCATATGGCTTCCGAGCCTGCGGGGTCGAACAGACACGATTCGGGGTGGCCGTTGGCATGAAGCTTCTGCTCTGATCCGTCCCGTCCGTGGCAGGTTCAGTTTCCACCAAGGCAGCGTTCTGGCCGCTGCTCATCGTGGCCCTATCATCGTCGTTCGAGCATGACAGGTTGAGGTTGACCGTATCATGCGGTGCACTTCTTGGTTTTGAGGGCGCAATAGACGCCTTCTGGGCTTCGGCCTCAGGCGATCGTGCTCCAGCTTATTGTTTTAGCGCGGGCTTCACGCCCTTTCGACGTTCCGCCCAGGCCGATCCCGCGCTAGGCGGTTGGAAGCCGCAGGGCCCGTACGAACCGCTGCTGGATCTCACCGTATGCCTCCGGATTGTACTGCTTATGGAGGCCGCACACCCGCAACGCGTTTTCGGCTGCGAGATATTTCGCGCGCTTTTCGTGCGGCATGGCCTTCCAGTCGGCGTCCGACGGGCGGCCGGGCGCGCCGGCCGAGTGTGCGAGTTCGTGAACGATGGTAGCCGCAAGCGAAACAGGGGAGCGTAAGGCCCAGGCCGAGATCGTTATGATACCAAATCCGCTAACGTTGTTCGTGTACAGCTCCTCCCCTTCTTCAATCGGGACGTTGCCCGGCCCGGCTTTGAAGTCGTAGGTAACGTGCAGCGCTCCAGTCCGGAAGAATACCAGCTTGTAGCCCAGCAAATCGGTCAACGAACGGCGCATGGCCACTGACCGTTCCGCGCCAAGGC
>JAFEFW010000536.1 GCA_018240405.1 Pseudomonadota bacterium | reverse complement strand
GCCGCCGAGCCTGGCCTGACCGCGCTGGTGTTCAAGATCCAGGCGAACATGGACCCGAACCATCGCGACCGTATCGCCTTTGCGCGCGTCTGTTCCGGCAAGCTGGTGCGCGGCATGCGGCTGAAGCAGGTGCGGACCGGCAAGGCGATCCCGCTGCACGCGCCGCAATTCTTCTTCGCCCGCGAGCGTGAGGTGGTCGACGAAGCCTTCGCCGGCGACGTCGTCGGCATCCCCAACCACGGCACGCTGCGCATCGGCGACACGCTGACCGAGGGCGAGGACATCCAATTCACCGGCGTCCCCTACTTCGCCCCGGAAATCCTGCGTCGCGTGCGGCTGGACGACATGATGAAGTCGAAGAAGCTGCGCCAGGCGCTGGTGGAACTGGCCGAGGAAGGCGTGGTGCAGTTGTTCCGCCCGCAGGACGGCTCCGCCCCGCTGGTCGGCGTCGTCGGCACGCTACAGCTCGACGTGCTGCAGGCGCGGCTCGGTGCCGAGTATGGCGTGCCGATCGGATTCGAGACCTCGCCTTACAACGTTGCGCGCTGGATCTCCTCCGAGAACAAGGCGGCGCTGACAAAATTCATGGCTGCGAACCGGTCGGCGATGGCGGACGACGTGGACGGCGACCCGGTGTTCCTGGCGACATCGGCGTTCATGATGCGCCGGTCGGAGGAACTGGCGCCCGAGGTCACATTCCGCGACATCAAGGACGTTCGCGCCGAGAAAGTCGCCGCCTGAGCAACGCGGAGCGCTATCCCGGCCGGAAGCGCGCCATCATCCGGAGCGGCGCTCACCACGACAGCGTCTGGAGGTCGCCGCAATGCCTGTACCCGCCGATGAGCAGAAGCCGCTTGAAGGCAAAGTGGCACTGGTTGCGGGTGCGACCAGAGGTGCCGGTCGCGGCATTGCGGTCCAGTTGGGCGCTGCCGGCGCGACTGTGTATGTGACCGGGCGCACCACCGGCGCGCAACGCTCGGAAATGAACCGTCCCGAAACGATCGAGCAGACGGCCGACCTCGTGAACCAAGCCGGTGGTCGCGGTATCCCGCTCGTGGTCGATCATCTTGACCAGGCCCAGGTCAGGCGCCTGATTGAACGGATCGACTCCGAACAGAAGGCGCTCCATATCCTGGTGAACGACATCTGGGGCCTGACCCGGATGGAGTGGAACAAGTCCGTCTGGGACTCCGATCTGGACCACGGCCTGCGCCTGCTACGGCTGGCGGTCGATACGCATGCGATTACAAGCCATTTTGCACTGCCGCTGATGATCCGGACGCCGGGCGGGCTGGTCGTTGAGATGACGGATGGAACGAACGCGTATAATGCTGCCAACTATCGCGTCTCGTTCTTCTATGACCTGGCGAAGGCGGCGGTGAATCGCATGGCCTTCAGCCTGGCGCATGAACTCCGCCCCCACGGCGCGACCGCCGTCGCGTTGACGCCCGGTTGGCTGCGGTCAGAGGCCATGCTGGACGTCTACGGCGTCGCGGAGTCCAACTGGCGCGACGCCCTTAAGGTCCAGCCACATTTTGCGATCTCGGAAAGCCCGGCCTTTGTCGGTCGTGCTGTCGTTGCCCTCGCGGCCGACAGCGATCGCGCGCGCTGGAGCGGCCA
>JAFEFW010000535.1 GCA_018240405.1 Pseudomonadota bacterium | reverse complement strand
GTGGTCGGTTCGTCGGCGATCAGAAAGCCGGGATCGCAGGACAGTGCCATGGCCAGCATCACGCGCTGCCGCATGCCGCCGGAGAATTCGTGCACGTAATTGTCGATGCGGGTTTCGGGTGAGGGGATGCCGACGAGGCGCAGCAACTCGATGGCGCGCGTGCGGGCTTGCGCCTTGGACAGGCGCAGATGGGCGTGCAGGACATCGGTAATCTGTTCGCCGACACTGAAGACCGGGTTCAGCGCGCTCATGGGTTCCTGGAAAACCATGGCGATCTTGCGGCCGCGGATTTCGCGTAGTTCCGCCGGGTTGAGGCTGTAGATGTCCTGGCCGTCGAGGATAACGCGGCCGGAGGCGATCTCACCTGGCGGCGTCGGCACCAGCCGCATGATCGCTCTGGCGGTCACGGTCTTGCCAGAGCCGGACTCGCCGACGAGGCCGAATGTTTCGCCTTTGCCGATGTCGAAGGAGACGTGGTCGACGGCGGTCAGGGTGCCGCGCTTCAGGTGAAAGCGGACTGTCAGATCTTGTACGGATAGTGCGGCTTCGCTCATGGCCGTTTCTGCCTCCCCAGGCATTTTCGGCGATCATGCCGGGGGCCGGGCAGGGGCGTCCAGTTACAATGCGTACAGGGGCGAGTATTTCTGGATCGTTTTGTGTCCGTATGAAGTAGCGGACGCAGCGCAGTCCTGACGAGGCTTTGAGTGATACGGGCATCGGGCACAGAATCATATCTGCTAGCCGCCTGTACGTAGAACCTGCTATGAGTGCCTCCAGACTGGAGGCGATTCAGAACCATGCCTGTCAACCTGTCCATCAAGAACGCGCCCGACGATGTGGTCCAGCTTTTACGTGAGCGTGCGGAGCGGCATCACCGATCGCTGCAGGGCGAGTTGATGGCGATCATCGAAGCAGCCGTGCGTGAGGAGCGCTTTTCGTCCCCGGCAGATGTTCTCGCCGAGGTCCGGCGGCTGGGCCTGAGCACACCGGCTGAGGCAGCCGCTATCGTGCGCGCCAACCGTGATGCCGGTTAAGGTTGTCGACGCGTCGGCCCTTGCAGCACTGTTGTTCGCCGAACCCGAGGCCGATGGTGTCGCTGCGAAACTGACCGACGCGAGACTTGTGGCACCAGCGCTACTCGGCTTTGAACTGGCCAATATCTGCCTGATCAAGTCGAGGCGCCACCCAGAGCGAGAAGCCGAATTGGCCGCTGCCCTTCGGTTGCGTAGTCGACTGCGGGTGGAAGAAATCGCGATCGACCATGATGGCGTGCTGAAACTGGCTGTCGCAACCGGACTGACCGCCTACGACGCCAGCTATCTATGGCTGGCACGCCGATTAGGCGCAGAGCTGGTGACGCTCGACCGGCAGCTTGCGAAGGCGGACGCTGGGTCTCGGAACCAACGTCATTGATTTCAACCGAAAGCAGACGTGCGCACTGCGCTTGCAGCACGCGGCGCTACCTCTGCTGCGTCAGGCACCAAGGACAACTGTGTCGAGTGTCAGGGCCGGCGTTGCGGCGCCAATGGTCCCCTACCTCCCCCGGAACACCGGCTTCTCCTTCGCCATGAACGACCGGCACGCGTTCCGGAAATCCTCCGTCCGCGTGAAATCGCTCGTCCGCCGTT
>JAFEFW010000534.1 GCA_018240405.1 Pseudomonadota bacterium | reverse complement strand
CCGCCGCGGTTCATCGGACACAGCACCTGCACATCCCGCACCGGATCGAGCCCGAACCGTGCCGGAATGCGATCCCGCACGACGGCCAGCAGCTTGCGCACGCCGTCCTCCGGATCAGCGGCGTCGACGAAGTAGAAATCCGATCCCTCCTCAATGGTCAGGTCCGGCATCTGGCCGCGGTTGATGCGATGGGCGTTCGTGATGATCCGGCTTTGTGCGGCCTGCCGGAACACCTCGGTCAGCCGCACCACCGACACCGCGTTCGCGTTGATGATGTCGGCCAGCACCTGGCCCGGCCCGACGCTGGGCAACTGATCGACATCGCCGACGATCAGCAGCGCCGCCTGATCGGGCAGCGCCTGCAGCAGTGAGCGCATCAGCAGCACGTCGACCATGCTGGTCTCGTCCACCACCAGCAGGTCGCATTCCAGCGGGTGCATCTCACCACGCTTGAACTGGCCGGTCTTGGGATCCGTCTCCAGCAGCCGGTGAATGGTGCGCCCTTCCAGCCCGGTGCTTTCGCTCAGCCGTTTGGCGGCCCGGCCGGTCGGGGCACAGAGCGCGACCTGGACGCCCTTGGCCAGAAGGACCTTCAGGATTGCGTTCACCAGCGTGGTCTTGCCCACGCCGGGCCCACCGGTGATCACCAGCACCTTGCTGGTGACAGCCAGCGCGAGTGCCTGCTTCTGGCTCTCTGCCAGGGTCAGGCCGGTCCGCCTCTCCACCTAGGGCACGGCCTTATCGGTGTCGATCGCCGGCCATGGCGGCTGGCTGCCGGCCAACACTCGCAGACGTGCGGCGATGACCTGCTCGGCCCGATACAAAGCGGCAAGGAAGACGCACCGCCGATCCTCAACCGTATCGGCAACCACTTCTCCGGCTTCAAGCTCAAGCGAAAGCGCCGTCTCGATCAGCGCCGATGGCACATCAATCAGCCGGGTCGTCAGCTCGGTCAGTTCGTCGACCGGGAGACCGCAATGGCCCTCGTCCATTGCTTCGGCCAGGGCGTAGCTGATCCCGGCCCGGACGCGGATCATCGCCGTCTTCTCGATACCCAGGCGCTCGGCGACCTTATCCGCCGTCAGGAACCCGATGCCGCGGATGTCGCGCGCCAGGCGATAGGGGTTCTCGCTGATCAACTGGACCGCATCCTGACCGTAGGTCTTGAAGATCCGCACCGCACGCGAGGTGCCGACGCCATGGGTGTGCAGGAACAGCATGATCTCACGGATCACCTTTTGTTCCGCCCATCCGGCGACGATGCGCTGCGCCCGCTTCGGGCCGATCCCCGTCACCTCATGGAGCCGCTGCGGCGCCTGCTCGATGAGGTCGAACACCGCTTCGCCAAAGGCGCGCACCAGCTTCCTGGCATAGACCGGCCGATGCCGCGGATCATGCCGGAGCCGAGGTATTTCTCGATCCCCTCCAGCGTCGTCGGCGGTGTCGCCTTCAGGAACGCCGCCCGGAACTGCAGGCCATGGGTGCGGTCGTTGACCCAGGTGCCGCTCATCTGCACCCACTCGCCGGCGGCGATGCTGGCGGCATGGCCAACGATGGTGATCAGGTCCCGCTGGCCCCGCGCCTTCACGCGCAGCACGCAGAAGCCGTTCTCCTCGTTGTGGTAGGTTACGCGCTCAACCAGACCGGCCAAAGCTTCGGCC
>JAFEFW010000533.1 GCA_018240405.1 Pseudomonadota bacterium | reverse complement strand
GCACTCACCACCTCCTTGTGCGAGCGGATTTCCGCCGGCGTCCCCGCCGCCAGCTCGCGGCCGAGGTTCAGCACCGTCACCTCATCGCAGATGTCGAAGATCAGGTCGGCATGGTGCTCGACCAGCAGCACGCCGGTGCCGCACTCCGCCACTGCCTTGGTCAACGCGCCCAGGCGGGTGATTTCATCGGCAGACAGGCCCGCGGCCGGTTCGTCCAGCAGCAGGAACGCCGGTCGCCCGGCCAGCGCCCGGGCGATCTCCATGAAGCGCAACTCGCTGTGCTGCAATCGGTCGGCTCTGACATCGGCCAGCGCCTCCAGCCCGACCACCCGCAGCGCGTCCATCGCCCGGGCACGCAGGCGCTTTTCGTCGGCGCGGTGGCGCGGCAGGGTCAGCGCCGTCTCCATGAACGTTGCCGTCCCGTCGATGCTGGCGCCGATCATGACATTCTCCAGCACCGACGCCTCGCCCACCGATCGCGGGGTCTGGAAGGTACGCGCGATGCCCAGCGACGCGCGCACCTGCGGCGCACCGTGCGGCAGTGGCCGTTCGCCCAGATAGGCCTCGCCCTGCTGCGGCTCGTAGTAGCCGGAAATGACGTTCAGCGTCGTGGTCTTGCCCGATCCGTTCGGGCCGATCAGCCCGTGCACCCGGGCCGGCTTTACCGTCAGGTCCAGCCCGTCGATGGCACGCACGCCGCCAAACGCCAGCACGACGTTGCGCAGCACGATCTCCTGCCGCACCGGGTCGTGCCGCAGCAGCGCCGGCAGCAGGTCCGGCCGCGGCACAATCGCGCGCGCGCTGTCCAGCGGCTTGCGGTTCTTGAAGTCGATCAGTGCGGCAATGCCGCCCGGGATCAGCAGCACGATCAGCAGCAGCAATGCGGCGTAGAGGAAGGTGGACCACGCCACCAGCGGCGCCGCCACCTCGGGCAGCAGCGTCAGCAGGATGTTGCCCAGCAGCGGCCCCATGATCGAGCCGCGGCCGCCGACCAGGATGGCGATGAAGAACGTGACTGACAGTTCGAAGCTGAAGGCTTCCGGCGTGATGTAGGATTGCAGCGTAGCGAACAGCCCGCCCGCCACGCCGGCGGTGAAGCCGGAGAACAGGAACACGGTCACCAGCAGCCGCGCCTTGGAAATCCCGACGGACTCGGCGGCAACCTCGGCGTCGCGGATGGCGACCAGCGATCGCCCGTAGCGCCCGGCGCCGATATTCGCCGTCATCCAGGTAACCAGCGCGGCGAGGCCCAGGCACAGCAGGTAGAAGCCCCAGGCGGAGTCGAAGGGCGGGTTCAGTGCCGGTCCCGGCAGGCCGATGCCGCCGCCGGTGACACTCTGCCAGGCCAGCGCGACCTGCGTGACGATGGTGGCGAAGCCCAGCGTGGTCATGGCGAAGTAGAAGGTGCGCAGCCGCAGCGCGGGCAATCCCACCACGACGCCGGCCAGGGCGCCGATCACGCCACCAGCCGCATAGGCCAGGTACGGGTTCAGGTCGAGCTTCGCGCACAGGACGGCGGCGGTGTACGACCCCAGCGTCAGCAGCGCCACCCAGCCGATGGCCAGTTGTCCGCCATAGCCGACAACGAGGTTCAGGCCGGCGACCAGCACCCAGTAGACCGCAGCGCGCGCGCCAATAACGGCCCAGTAATCGTTGGCAAACAGCGGCAGCGCCAGGGCGGCGGCGA
>JAFEFW010000532.1 GCA_018240405.1 Pseudomonadota bacterium | reverse complement strand
CGGGATTCACGCCCTGTCGACGTTCCGCCCAGGGCGATCCCGCGCTAGAGCCTGTCGTGGCCGTTCACGCCTTCGCTCTAAATGCATGCGATGAAACGGTGCGGCTTGGCGGAGCGAAGTCGCACCGGCGCGCTGGGTTGGTGGGCGACATCGCGCGGCAAATAATGGTGCCCAGGGGCGGAATCGAACCACCGACACTGCGATTTTCAGTCGCATGCTCTACCAACTGAGCTACCTGGGCACCGGCCGGAGCACCATAGATGCGACCGGGAGCGGCTGTGTAGCCGAAGCCCTCCGGGTGATCAAGCCGGTTCCGGCGACGGTGGAGGGTCTTCGTCTAATTCCGCCGGCGGGCCGGGAACCCGATAGACTCCGGACAGCCAGCGGCCGAGGTCAACCTCCTGGCAGCGGGGCGTGCAGAACGGGCGGTTTTCGACGGAAGACTGCCGCCCGCAGATCGGGCAGCGCGATTTCGGGTTAGCCATCGTCATGCTCCAGCACCCAGGCAAGATTGGGCAGCGAGGGATCGGAGCGCACTATAAGGTTGTGACCGGTGCGCCGAACAAGGTCCGCCAGCGCGACAGGATCGCCCTGTAGCGCGGTGACCACCGGCGGCGCGGCGCGCAGGACAGGCAGGCGGGCAGCCGCGTGATATCCCGCAATGATCCCCCGCAGCGCAGCCAGCGCTGCCGCCAGCGGGCTGTTCAGCAGCTCGTGCAGCGGCGGGTGCAC
Source organism: Pseudomonadota bacterium (assembly GCA_018240405.1). GTDB lineage: Bacteria > Pseudomonadota > Alphaproteobacteria > Acetobacterales > Acetobacteraceae > Rhodopila. The sequence continues at coordinate 958 of JAFEFW010000532.1, read as the reverse complement.
CCGCGGACGCACAATCTCAGCCAGGCCGAGGGCAGTGAAGCCGAGGAAGCGGGGGTGCAGCGGATCACTCGCCAATACCCGTTCCAGGTCAGGAGCCAGTGCCGAGCGGCGGCGCGGCGACAGGCCGGCCAAATCGACGACGATCGCGCCGGAGAGGTTCCGTAGCCGGATCTGTGCCGCCAGGGCCGGCAGCACCGCCCTGTTGATCGCCTCATGCTGGTGCCGTCCGCCGGCCGCGGCGCCGGAGTCAACGTCGATGGCCACCAGGGCCGGCGTCGGCCAAATCGACAGGCGCGACCCGTTCGGCAGATCGACCACCGGCTCGGCCAGCGCATCGACCGCGGCGGCAATGTCGTCGTTGAAGGTGGCGCCTGGCTGCAGCGTCAACCGCGCGCCCAGGGTTGAGCGTAAGCCGGCGGCCAAAGCGGAATCGTCGGCAATGACCGGTGCCTGCGGGTAACGGGCGGCAAGCCGGTGCAGAGGGTCACGGCCACGGCGCACCAGGCCGACAGAACCGGTGCCGACAGCAGCCTGCTCCTCAGCCGTCAGCTTCGCCGTCAGCCGCGGGCCCTTCTGCCCTTGTGCGGCCCTGGTCACCCGCACGCCCAGGATCGTGCCGGCCGTCAGGCCTTTGGCGCCTTCGCTATCCGGCAGGAAACCTTCGGCATCGGCGAGAGCGACAAAGGCCCCCGCCATGGCGGGCACGACGGCAGCAATTCTGCCGCGGTGCAGATCGCCGACGGAGTCCGGTGCGCCCGGGCGCCATAGCGCGTAGTCCAGCAACTCGTCGCCTGACGAGACAGCGACGCGGACCTCGCCCGGGGTGGAGACCGCGTGAATGGTGACGGTCACGGGATAGAATAGCCGTGGGCGCGCAGCAATTGCGCCGTCTCGAACAATGGCAGCCCGACCACGCCGGAGAAGCTGCCGGCCAGGTAGCGCACCAGGCTGGCGATCT
>JAFEFW010000531.1 GCA_018240405.1 Pseudomonadota bacterium | reverse complement strand
AAGCAGGTGGCCTCCTGGAAAATCTCCGGCAGAATCTCGGAGATCGCATGCTGAATTGCGGCTTCTGGGTCGTCGGCCAGATCGTCGCATGATCTCATTTGGAAATTGTCGATGTCGATCATGAGCCAGGCGCGTGGCACCTCGACGAACGTCGCCGCTACGCCGTCCCGCGGCTTCTTGATTCGGCGGACCGTGTGGATCAGCCCGCTCCCAAGGTCGGCGCGCGCGCCATCAGTGAGCGCGCCACGGATCACGAACGCACGCGGATCTGCCGCAATCCGGGTTATCACGCGCGACAGGTCGTGGATCCCGCGCAGACCGCCAACCTCCTCGACCTCGAAATAGATCCCGGCGGAATAGCTCTTCTTCCACCATTGGTTCATCGCCGCAGACCAGATCCACCGCTTCGTGCCAAAACTTTTCCCGATACATCTCAGCACCGTCAGTCCGCCTGGATCGGCACTGGCACTGGCACTACCGCCAGCAGCCTCCGTCTGCGGCCCATCCCCGCTCATCGGGGCGTACCCATCAGCCGATCGACAATCCCGTGCAGCAGCTGTCGCTCGCTTGCCTCTGCCACCTTGAGGACGTCGAGTTGATCCGCCGGCAGGTGTCGCTCGATCGCGTCACGCACGACGCCGCGCAGGTGATCGGGGTCGATCGCATCCAGTTCGACCGAGATCTCGCCGAAGCCCCGCGCGCGCGTATCGGAAATCTTCGTCGGTCTGCTCGGCAGGTCCCAAGCGGCAATCTGGGCGGGTGTCACCGCGATGCGCTCGAAGACAATGTCCGCCGCCGGCGCCATCTCCCGTAGCGTCTGCTCGATCTTCTCGCCGGCGTTCACCCCGGACGGGTCGTAGTCTCCGAGATGATAGATGTAGGCCGGCACGTCCAGGTCGGCGATGTGTTCTGCGGCCGAGTACAGGAATGAGAGGCTGGCGTATCCGCGAGCCACCATCAGTGGCACGTCGTATTCCACCGTCACCGGCAGGATCACGCCGGCCAGTGCATCCTTCTCCAGCCAGACTTCGACATAGGCGTCGGCGTTATCCCACAGGCTTCGCCGATACAGCCTGGCGGTTTCGGCCAGAGCTGCCTCGATGCCCCGATAGGTCCGCGGCTTGCGCTGCCAGCGGGTATTATCGGCCAGGGCATCGTAGGGGAGGTCGCCGCAGCGGCGCATCAACACCAGGTCCGTCTGGACCTTCGCGTATCCCGCCTCGGACTTCTCCACGAGGCGGCGGACCGTGGCCTGGTAGAAGACCTGCCGGACCGTCATCGGCCGCATCTCGGTTATGATCGCCTTCAGCCCGGCCCGCCGGTCCTGAACCTCGGTCTTGGTCGCGCGTAACCGCTTTATCGGGCTAGCCACATAAGAGGCTGTGACCTGGTCCATCAGCGGACCGCGACCGTAATGGAGGCTGCTTGACCGTCAGCGCCGTGAAGCTGGGCCTGCTCGTAGGCCAGCACGTCCTCGAAGCGGTAAACGACGTGCCCGCCGACCTTGAGGTAGGTCGGGCCTTTCTTCAGCCACCGCCAGCGCTCGAGTGTCCGCTCGCTCATCCGCCATCGGCGGGCGAGTTCGAGCTGATTCAGGTGCCGAATTGCGGTGACTGAAGGGGCGTCATGATCGTGCGTAAACATGCGCACGAAGGTGCGATACGGCGCAGGGGGAAATGTTGGGGGCTGGCGGGGGAGAT
>JAFEFW010000530.1 GCA_018240405.1 Pseudomonadota bacterium | reverse complement strand
CCTGCGCCAGTTCCGCCAGTTGCAGCGCCTTCATCCGTGCGCGTTCGGCGTTGCGGCGAGCGATGGCGCCACCGAGCGCGGTGCCGAGGCGGCGGTCAAGTGCGCGTGCCAGCCCGGCTGGCGAATTGTCGTCCGGCGGCGGCACGTTCACCTCCGGCGCCAGCAGTGCCACCACGTCGGTGATGGCACCCGGCGTGCCGCCCTGGCCGGCGGTGTTCGGGTCCGGCGGCGGCAGGAAGGGCCGCAGCTCGTTCAGCGCCGCGTCGACGGCGGTCGCGCGCAAGGTCTCATAGATCGCGGCCGGAAGTGGCCCGTCGGCGGCGGCGCCGACCTTGAAGCCCGGCGGCAGCGTCGTCTGCTTGCCCGGCTTTGCCCGGAAATGCTGCAACCCGGTGGCAGCGCTGGCCGGGCGCGGCGCGTAGCCGATCAGTTCCAGCAGGCGCGCGGCCGAGGCCGGGAGGCGCGCGGTTGGCAAGAATCCTTCCTCTGCCCAGGATTGCTGGTAGGTCCACAGCACGTGCAGCGCCAGCGCATAGGAGTCCAGGAATCCCCGTCCCAGATCCGGCGCGACTTCGCTCGGCCGCAGCGGGTCCCAGGCCGGCGCGACGTCGCGGAACCGGGCGCGCGCGTCAGTGGCCAGGCCGCGGAGCAGGGCGGCGTGACTGCGCTGCCGGTGCTGGCTGGGCACGCTCCTCATGGCAGGCCACCGCAGACGGTCACCGTCAGCAGCCCATCTGGCGTGCCGTAGGGCCGGCGCAGCACGGCGACCTCATCCTCGGCGATCGGCAGCGTGCCGGCTTCGGCGTAGTCGATCGCGTGCGGCTGCAGGCGGCGCAGGCGCTGCACTCGTAGCGCCGTCACCCCCGGCACTGACAATGCCGCCCGGTGCAGCGCATCGACATGCACGTCGCCGCCAAGGCCCGACGTGTCAGGATCGAACAGTCCGCCATCGCCGGATAGGGCCGCTACCACGCCCCGGCGGACCGCTTCGGCCTGCACCCAGGGTTCGGCATCCACCGTCAGGTCGATGTCCAGCGGCACAAAGCTGGGCGGCAGCAACTCGACGTCCCAGCCCAGCAGGCGAATCGCTTCCAGCCGGCTGCGCACCAGCGCCCAGCGCCGGAGACGTTCGGCCTCCGCATCGGCGCCGAGTTCCGGCAGCGTCAACTGGTCCTCATCGCGCAGCAGCAGCACGACGCGGATCAGGTGGCGCAGTCCGGCGTCGATCACCGCGGCCCGGGTCCCGGCAACCTCCGGCAGGGCATTCAGCAGACGCTCATAGTCCGCCGCCGAGACCGCTGACAGCGTGTCCCGCACCAGGCGCGGCGCACGGTAGCGGATCCGCGCCATCGGCTCCGGGTCGCGACCGCCGATGGCAGGCAGGTCGTTGCGCACCTGCAGGGCCTGCTGCAACGCCAGGCGCTGGTCCTCGCTGCCGGCGATCAGCGCTTCGATGTCCCCGCCGGTGCCGAAGGCGACGATGCGGCGCAGCGCGCCGGCGCCGACATTGCCCTGGGTGCCGAGGCCAATGCGGGCAGAGAAGCTGGCCTGTAGCGGCCGCCGCGGCAGCGCCAGGCCGTTGCCGCCATCGCCGACGCGCACCACGCTGCCGCCGCCAGCACCGGCGCGCAGCACGAAGGCGGGATCGGCGGGCTGCGCGAGCGACAGGTCGTCCACCAGCCGCCAAGGCTCGTCGTCGA
>JAFEFW010000052.1 GCA_018240405.1 Pseudomonadota bacterium | reverse complement strand
GCATGCAGCCCATACAGCCAGACGGTGCCCTTCGGCGCCTCGGGCGTGTGGCGCGGTGCGTTGTGGTCCTGGCCGCGATGGGGCGGACCGCCATGACGCGGCTTGAAGCCCTCCCGCGGGCCGCCGCCCTGGCCTGGTTTGCCGCCATCCCGCTGCGGGCGCTGTTGGAAGCCGCCGCCATGTTGCTGACCCTGCTGATCGCGGCCGCGCTGGCCGCCGCCACCTGTGCCGAACGGGCGGGACGGCTGCCCGCCAGGCCCACGCGGCGGTCCGCCGCGGTCGGAAGGCGGCCGGGGCGGGCCGCCGGGACGATTACCATGCGGAGGTTTCATCGTCGGACCTATAGACCGGGCTTCCCGCCCTGCACAGCCACCCCGCGTGCGTCAGCCTGGAGAGGAACGATCAGGGCCGGGACAGGCACAGCCGCTGCCACACCCGGCGCTCTGCTCTTGCCCCATTGCATCGCGGGACGCTCGATTGTCCTATGCAGTGCTGCGGCGATGAGGACGGGCACCGCGATCGACGCCGGTAGCCAAAACGCTGTGAAAAGCCTCGCATTGCCTGCGGCGACGCCAGCGAGCAAAGCAAGTAATAGTTTCTGGATCGGCTCGTTCACCAGGTAGAGCGGATAGGATACAGCGCCGAACCATAAGGCCGTGCGGCAGCGCAACAGCCGGTGCAGCAGGATCAGGCCGCCGAAGCGCGGCTGAAGTTGCGCCGCGAGGCACGTCGTCCACACGATCGGCGGCAGCAGCTTTCCAATCTGCAGGTTCAGGTGCAAGCCGCAGATCGCCAGTGTCGCCGCCAGCACCGCGGCATAGCGCCACGTCGCCATGGGCTCGCCGCGAATCAGTGCCTGGCTGGCCACGCCCAGTGCGAAAAAATGCGCCCGGTTGGGCAGGAAGGCGCGGCTGAACTGCCAGTCGGCCGGTGCCAGGACCAGCCAGGCCTGGCCGGCAGCGGCGAATAGCAGCAGGCCGATCAGCAGGCGCCGTTCGCCCGGCCGCCAGATCAGCGCGGCCAGCACGTAGAACTGCCACTCGGTCGACAGGCTCCAGGCCGCGCCCAGGAAACTCAGCCACACATCCGGCAACGCACCGTCAGGGACCAGGCCGTGCGTCATCGTCAGATGCGCCGCGATTTCCACCGCCCAATCCTGCGGCCAGCGGGAGGTGCAGATGTCCCGTGCCGGATCACCCGGCCCGATCCACGGCATCAGGTCAAAGCCGCAGGATACGGGCTCGATGGCAATCGCGACCGCCAGTACCGGCAGGTAGACCGGATACAGCCGCATTACCCGCGCCAGCAGGAAGCGTCGCTTGTCGCCGTGCAGGCGTTGCAGCGACTGGCTGATCACCAGGCCGCTGAGCATGAAGAATACGTCAACCGCCGCGCCGCCGTGGCTCAGCGTCGATTGCACCCATCCTGGCAGCGGAGCGAAGGGTGCCATATGGCCGAGCGTCACGTAGAGCGCGAGCACGCCGCGCAGGCCGTCGAGGCAATCCAGGCGCTTCATGCCGACAGCGTGGCGGGAAAAGGTTAATAACTTGCCAAGCCTTGCATTGGGCGCGGCGTCAGGCTAATTAACGGATCGACATTCTCCGCTGATTTACGGGGGGTGGCTTTCGCGAGGGTCCCCCTTGCGGGCCGCCCTTTTTGTTTTCCGGCGGGGCCTTAGCTGGACATTCCTGCCTTGGACGGAAACGAAGCCAACCACACCACCCTGGAGGGCAAACTGGCCTCCATCATCACGCCCCGGCTGGAAGCGATGGGCTACGAGCTCGTGCGCGTCGCTGTCCTGGGCCGTGAGCGGCCGACGGTGCAGATCATGGCGGATCGCGCCGATGGTTCGTTGATCACGGTCGAGGATTGCGAGCAGATCAGTCACGACGTCAGTGCAGCCCTTGATGTCGAGGATCCGATCCCGGGCGCCTGGACGCTGGAAGTCAGCTCCGCCGGCATCGACCGGCCGCTGACCCGGGTCAAGGACTGGAATCGTTTTTCTGGCCATCTTGCGCGCGTCGAGACTTTTGTGCCGCAGAATGGCCGCAAGCGCTTTTCCGGCATTGTGCTGGGTGCGAACGAAACCGCTGGCCGGCTGCGCCTGGATGATGGTGCCGAGGTCGACTTGCCACTTGCCGATATCCGCCGCGCCAAACTTGTCTTGACGGACGCGCTGATCGAAGCCACGGCAGCCAAGCCGCGGGCCAACTGAAACCGAATCCATCGAACGGACGCACAGAGGTCGCCATGGACACCGCAATCGCCCGTCCCGAACTGCTGCTGATCGCCGAGACTGTCGCGCGCGAAAAGAACATTGAGCGTGAGGAAGTGCTGGAGGCGATGGAGCAGGCCATCCAGAAGGCCGGCCGCGCCAAGTACGGGCACGAAAAGGACATTCGCGCGACGATCGACCGCAAGACCGGCGACGTTCGCCTTTCGCGCTGGACCGAGATCGTCGATGAGGTCGAGAACGAAGAGACCCAGATGTCCAAGATCGTCGCCGGTCGGCTGTTCCCGGACAAGTCGGTCGGCGATTTCATCGTCGATCCGCTGCCGCCGATCGATTTCGGCCGCATCTCGGCGCAGACCGCGAAGCAGGTCATCGTGCAGCGCGTCCGCGAGGCGGAGCGCAAGAAGCAGTACGAGGAGTTCAAGGACCGCGTGGGCGAGATCGTCAACGGCGTGGTGAAGCGCACCGAGTACGGCAACCTCATGGTCGAACTGGGCCGTGCCGAAGCGCTGCTGCGCCGCGACGAACTGATCGCGCGCGAAAGTTTTCGGAATGGTGACAGGGTCCGCGCCTATATCTACGACGTGCGGGAGGAACCGCGCGGGCCGCAGATCTTCCTGTCGCGTACCCATCCAGGCTTCCTGGCCAAGCTGTTCGCGCAGGAAGTGCCGGAAATCTACGACGGGATCATCGAGATCAAGGCCGTTGCCCGCGATCCCGGCAGCCGCGCCAAGATGGCGGTGATCAGCCGCGATTCCTCCATTGATCCGGTTGGCGCGTGTGTCGGTATGCGCGGTTCGCGCGTGCAGGCTGTCGTGCAGGAGCTGCAGGGCGAAAAGATCGATATCATCCCATGGTCGAGCCAGGCCGCGACCTTTGTGGTGAACGCACTGGCCCCGGCGGAGGTGACCAAGGTCGTGCTGGATGAGGAAGCCGGCCGCGTCGAGGTTGTGGTGCCGGATGAACAGCTCTCGCTGGCCATCGGCCGCCGCGGGCAGAATGTCCGGCTCGCCTCGCAATTGACGCGCTGGGACATCGACATCCTGACCGAGGCCGAGGAATCGGAGCGCCGTCAGGAAGAGTTCCGCCGCCGCTCCGGCCTGTTCGTCGAGGCGCTGGACGTGGACGACATGATCGCCGGACTGCTGGTGACCGAAGGCTTCACCAGCGTGGAGGAACTCGCCTACACGCCGATCGAGGAAGTGGCGGCGATTGAAGGTTTTGACGAAGGCGTCGCCGAGGAGTTGATCCGCCGCGCCGAAGGCTTCCTGACGCAGCGCGACAACGAGCTTAACGACAAGCGCATTGCTCTGGGTGTGACCGATGAGGTTGCCAGCATGGAGGTGCTGACGCCGGCGATGCTGGTGGCGCTGGGTGAAAAAGGCGTGAAGACGCTCGATGACCTGGGCGACCTGGCCTCTGACGAACTGATCGAAATTGTTGGCGGCGAAGCGATGGATGAGGCGACTGCCAACGATGTGATCATGGCCGCCCGGGCGCATTGGTTCGACGGTGAGGAAGCGCAGCCGGAAGCGGCTGAGGAGGCGAACAACGACTGAGACAGACGCCTGCGAAGAGCCGCTTGCCGCCGAGGAGGCCGAACCGGAGACAGGGCCGTTTCGTCGGTGCATCGTAACGCGAGAGCGGCTGCCGAAGGAGCAGATGATCCGGTTTGTTCTCGGGCCGGATGGATGCCTGGTCCCAGACCTGGCTGCAAAGCTGCCAGGACGGGGAATGTGGTTGAGTGCATCTGGCGATGTGCTAGAAGCGCCGCATCATGACGAGTCTCCAGGCCGCCCGGGTGAGGCGGCGCAAAGGCATGGTCCGCAAGGCGCCCTGCAGGAACGGCGGAAAGAAGGTGTTGCGCACCGCCAGCTTGTTCGGGCTTTTTCGCGGGCTGCACGCGGGCCCGTAGTCGTTCCCCCTGATCTTGGTTCCCTTCTTCAGGCGGCGCTGATCCGGCGGATCGGGGAACTGCTGGGCCTGGCCCGACGCGCCGGACACGCGGTCGCCGGCTTCGAGAAGGCGCGTGAGCATATGCGGACGCGTTCGGCGCGACTGGTCCTCCAGGCTCTGGATGGAAGCGCGGCGGAGCGGGCACGGTTTCTGGTCGGAGCGCCGGCCGGCCTGAAGGTTTTCGATCCGCTCGCGGGCGCAGCCCTGGGACGGGTCTTTGGGCGTGACTATGTGGTGCACGTCGCGGTTGCGCCGGGCAGATTGGCCGACAGCCTCGCTATCGAAGCAGGCCGGTTGGCAGGACTAAAAAGCAGGTCCGCAAGGGCCAGGGGGCCCGAAGGGGCCACGGATCGGGCGACCGATCCGGTGAACATAGTTTTGGGTGCCAACGGATACACATGAGCGAAAGCAACGATCAGGACGGCAGCAAGGGTCGGCTCTCTCTGCGCCCCGCAGGGCGGTTGGAACTCGGGCGGACAGTTGACGCAGGCTCCGTCCGGCAGAGCTTCAGCCACGGCCGGTCGAAAGTCGTGCAGGTGGAAGTGCGCAAAAAGCGCGCGCCGGCCCCGGGTCAGCCCGGCGGCGCACCGGCCGCGCCGACGGCCCGCGCGCCCGGCGGTTCATCCGGCGGCGCGTCGACGCCGCGCCCGCCGCAGCAAAGCGGCAAGCCCGCACCCGGTGCCGGCCGTGCGCTGACGCCGGCGGAGCAGGCGGCACGCCAACGCGCGCTGGAACAGCTCGCCCGCGACAATGCCAAGCGCGAGGCGGAACGGCGTGAGCAGGAGAAGATTTCGATCCTCTCCGCCGCTGAGGAAGCGCGTCGCCGTGAGGAAGAGGCCCGCAAAGCGGCCGAGGAGGAAGCGCGCCTAGCCGAGGAGCGCGCCGCGGTCGAGGAGCAGGAACGCCGCGAGGCCGAGGCCAAAGCCGCGGAAGAGGCCGCGCGCCAACAGGCGGCTGCCGAAGCCGCCGAACCTAAGGTTGCGGTCGAAGCCAAGGCGCCACCCGCGCCGCCACGCGCGGCCCCACCGCCGCCGCAAGCCCGCCCTGCAGCGCCGCAGCCCGCGGCGCGTGCGCCGGAACGTCCGTCGGCGCCCCGGCCAGCACCCGCTGCCGCGCCCGGTGCCGCGGCGACAACCGAGACCTTGCGCCTGCGCGCTGGGCTAGGCCGCCCGGGTGAGGAAGAGGATGAAGGCCGCGTCGTGCGCCGCCCGGGTGCGGTGCCTCCGCGCAAGCCGCCGGTTGCGGCGCCGAAGAAGGGTGGCGACAGCAACCGTCGCGGCGGCCGTATCGACGTGCAAGCGGCGATTGAGGGTGAGGATGAGCGCGTGCGCTCGCTCGCATCCGTCCGTCGCCAGCGCGACCGCGAACGCCGTCAGGCGGAACTGGACCGGCTGCGGTCCGATCAGGTGAAGGTTGTGCGCGAAGTCATTCTGCCGGAACAGATCACGGTCCAGGAGCTGGCCAACCGCATGGCCGCGCGTGCGCCGGAGGTCATCAAGGCGCTGATGAAGATGGGCGTGATGGCGACCATCACGCAGTCGCTGGATGCCGACACTGCCGAACTGGTGGTACAGGAATTCGGCCATCGCGTCCGCCGTGTCTCGGAAGCCGACGTTGAGCTCGGCCTGGAGGGTGTGGCCGATACCGATACGGAGCTGCTGCAGCGTCCGCCGGTCGTGACCATCATGGGCCATGTCGACCACGGCAAGACCTCGCTGCTGGATGCGCTGCGTTCCACTGACGTGGCGGCCGGGGAGGCGGGCGGCATCACCCAGCACATCGGCGCCTATCAGGTGCAGTTGGCCTCGGGCGATCGCATCACCTTCATCGACACGCCAGGCCACGAGGCGTTCACCGCCATGCGGGCCCGCGGTGCGTCGGTCACCGACATCGTCGTGCTGGTGGTGGCGGCCGATGACGGCGTGATGCCGCAGACGATCGAGGCGATCCGCCACGCCAAGGCAGCCAACGCCCCGCTCATCGTCGCCATCAACAAGATGGACAAGCCGGACGCCAACCCGGACCGCGTGCGCCAGGAACTGCTGAGCCACGAGGTCATCGTCGAGGCGATGGGCGGCGAGACCCAGGACGTTGAGGTATCGGCACTGAAGAAGACCGGCCTCGACATGCTGGAAGAGGCGATCCTGCTGCAGTCGGAAATCCTCGACCTGCGCGCCAATCCGGAACGTACGGCTGAAGGAACGGTGATCGAAAGCCGTCTGGACCGTGGCCGTGGCCCGGTCGGCACCGTGCTGGTGCAGCGCGGCACGCTGAACCAGGGCGACATCGTCGTGGCCGGCGCCGAATGGGGCCGCGTGCGGGCGATGCTCGACGACAAGGGCAAGCAATTGTCCGAGGCCGGACCGTCAATGCCGGTGGAACTGCTCGGTCTGAGCGGCGCTCCATCGGCCGGCGAGGCCTTCGTGGTCGTCGAGAACGAAGGCCGGGCGCGCGAAATCACCGAATTCCGTGCGCGGCGGCTGCGTGAGAAGGCGGCTGGCGCGGCGGCGGGTGCCCGCGGTACGCTGGACCAGATGCTGGCCCGTATCCAGGCGGGCGAGCAGAAGGAGGTCGCGGTCCTCATCAAGGCCGACGTGCAGGGCAGCGCCGAAGCCATCCAGGCCACGGTGATCAAGCTGGCTCACGAGGAAGTGAAGGTGCGTGTGCTGCTCGCTGGCGTCGGCCAGATCACCGAGTCTGACGTGCAGCTTGCCAAGGCGTCGAGCGCGGTCATCATCGCCTTCAACGTCCGCGCCACGTCGCAGGCGCGCGAGATGGCGCAGCGCGATGCCGTGGATATCCGCTACTTCTCGATCATCTATGAGGTCGCGGACGACGTCGAAAAGCTGGTCAAGGGCAAGGTTGCGCCGAAGGCTCGCGAGAAGTTCCTGGGCTATGCCGAAGTCCGCAAGGTCTTCAACATCACCAAGACCGGCAAGGTCGCCGGCTGCTACATCACCGAAGGCCTGGTCAAGCGCGGTGCCGGCGTGCGCGTGCTGCGTGAGAACGTGGTCATCCACAACGGTGAGCTGTCGCAGCTCAAGCGCTTCAAGGACGATGTCCGCGAAGTGTCGCGCGGCTACGAATGCGGCCTGTCCTTCGCCAACTTCCACGATCTGCAGGAAGGCGACGTGGTTGAGTGCTTCGAGACGGAGATGGTGCCGGGTTGAAGAAGCATACGCAGGCTGCGGGCCCGTCCCAGCGGCAGTTGCGCGTGGCGGAGGAAATCCGCCACGTGCTCGCCGGTGTGTTTGCGCGGCATGAATTTCGTGACCCGGAACTGGCGGCCGCCGAGATTACCGTTACCGAGGTCCGCGTTACCCCGGACCTGAAGCACGCGCATGTTTATGTGTCGCGGCTGGGCCGGTCTGATGTCGACGCGCTGCTGCCGGCGCTGAAGCGGGCCGCAGCCTATCTGCGTGGGCAGGTGGCGCACGCAATGCGGCTGAAATTCGCGCCGGACCTGATCTTCGAGCCCGACCACGCGCTGGATTACGCCATGAAGATCGACGCGCTGATGCACCGGCCCGAGGTCGCTCGGGACCTGGAACATCTTGACGAGGATAAGCGTCAAGATTAATCTAGCCAGTCTAGACAGAGTCGAGGGCGGCTGTGCAGGACTGGCAACTTCAGGACGCCAAGAACCGCTTCAGTGAGGTGGTTAAGCGCGCGCGGGAAGATGGACCTCAGACGGTCACCGTCCATGGGCAGCGCGCGGCTGTCGTCGTCTCGGCCCTGGAATTCGACGCCTTGATCAAGCCGCGGGTGTCCTTCGTCGAGTTTCTGCTGGCGGACACACCGGACGCTGCACCCTGGCCGGATGACGTGGTGAACGCCATCAACGACCGCTCCGCCGACACCGGACGCGACATCGAATTCTGATGTACCTGCTCGACACCTGCATGGTGTCGGAGGCGCGGCGGCGAACGCCGCAGGCAGTGTCCTGGCTGCGTGCGGCGCAGTCGGAGACGCTGTTTCTCAGTGTGATCACCATTGGCGAGATCACCAAGGGCATCATGCTGAAGGCGCGGACCGATCCGCCGCGAGCTGCGGCGCTGATGCGCTGGCTGGATGAGCTACGCTTTGTCTACGCCAGCCGCATTCTGCCAATTGACGATGCTGTCGCGGTGACCTGCGGCAAGCTGATGGCGCAGCGTACGCGGCCGATGGCGGATGCGCTGATCGCCGCGACCGCGCGGGTCAACAACAAGGTTGTGGTCACCCGCAACGTCGCCGATTTTGCCGACAGCGGCGTGGATGTTGTCGACCCGTGGGAGGTGTACCGGTGACGGAGCTGTTCAGACTGCCGGCGACCGCGCTGGCCGACGCCTATCGCAGCGGAACGGTCTCGCCGGTGGACGTGCTGCAGTCCTGCCTGGGCCGGCTGGACACGGTGAACCCGGTGCTGAACGCGGTCATTGCACAGGACCGCGCCGCAGCACTGGCGGCGGCGCAGGCGAGTGAACGGCGCTGGCGGTCCGGCGCGTCGCTTGGTTCGCTGGATGGCGTGCCTTTCACGGTGAAGGACAATATCGTCACCGCCGGCCTGCCCACGACCTGGGGCTGTCCGCTGTACCGGGATTTTCGTGGCGCGGTGAACGAACTGCCGGTCGAGCGCATGCTGTTGGCCGGTGCGGTGCTGCTGGGCAAGACCAACGTTCCGGAACTGACCTCGCAGGGCTACACCGACAACACGCTGTTCGGTCCGACTGGCAATCCCTGGAACCCGGCGCTGACGCCCGGCGGCTCCTCCGGTGGCGGTGTCGCCGCGGTGGCCTCCGGCGTCGGGCCGGTGGCGCTTGGCACCGACGGCGGTGGTTCGATCCGCCGCCCGGCGTCGCATGCCGGCGTCGTGGGGCTGAAGCCGACTCCCGGGCGCATCCCGCGCTGCGACGGTTTGCCGCAGATCCTGCTGGACTTTGAGGTGATCGGGCCGATCGCCCGCACGGTGGCGGACGTCATCGCCATGACCGAGGCGCTGTCGGAGCCGGACGCGCGCGATCCGGCCTCGCTGCGCCTGCCCCGCTTCACGCTTCCGGCTGCGGCGCCGAAGCGTATCCTGTATGTGCCACGGTTCGCCGATCATCCGGTGGATCCCGAGATCGCCGCCAGCGTTGCCGCCGCCGCCGCGACCCTGGCGGATCTGGGTCATTCAGTCACTGAAGGGCTGGCACCGTTTGATGTGACCGCGGTGAACGCCATCCAGGGCATGGTCAGCCAGTCCGGCATGGCATGGCTGATGCAGACACATGGCGGTGCGACCCCCGGCATGCCGGCGTTGCAGGCGATGGCGGACAGTGGCGCCGCGCTGCCGGCGCATGCGCTGTTCGGCGCGCTCGACGCCGCGTTGCGCCTGCGCGCGGCAATGTCCGTCTTCTTCGAGACCACCGACATGATCCTGACGCCGGCCGCCGCCGCCCTGCCGTGGCCTAAAAGCGAAAGCCATCCGTTGACGATCGACGGCCAGGAGGTCGGTCCGCGCGGGCATGCCGTGTTTACCGCGTTCGCCAATATTGCTGGGCTGCCGGGGCTGGCGTTGCCAACCGGGTTCAGCCGGAGTGGGCTGCCGATCGGGCTGCAACTCGTAGGAGCGCCCGGCACGGACGCGGCGCTCCTGGCTGTGGGGCTCGCCTACGAGCAGGCACGGCCCTGGGCGGATCGTTGGCCGGCCGATCCGGTCTGACCGTCGGACTGCACCGAGCCGGCCGAAGCGCCGGGGCGCGGAGCGGCTGGTTGGCGCGCTGAACGCAAAGCCGCGCCGGGCGCTTCGTCCGTTCCGCTCCGCAATCGTCGCCCGGCCTCGCGCCAGACCTGTGATGTGGTTCGAGCGGCGGTCACGTGAAATCGTTCCTGTTCATTTCGGCCCTGGTACTTCATACTCTACCAAAACGGTGTCGACGGCACGCGCTGTGGCCGACCGGCGCTTCACGGAACAGGGGTGCACCGAATGGCCAACATCATTCTGTTGTTCGGCTGCCTGCTGCTGGGCGTCGTGTTCGGAATGACGAAGCGCTTCCCCGAGAATGCCCATCTCGCGCTGAACGCCTTTATCCTGCACATTTCGCTGCCGGCGATGATCTTCCTCTATATTCACAACATCCACCTGCACAGTGAGCTGATACTTTCGGTCGCCATGCCGTGGCTGTTGTTTGCCTTCGGTTGCGGCTTCTTCTACCTGATCGGCCGCTTTCTTGGGTTCTCCCGTCCGACCACCGGCGGCCTCATGCTGGTGGGAGGCCTGGCCAATACATCCTTCGTCGGCTTGCCGATGATCGAGGCGTTTTACGGCAAGGCCGACCTGGCGACTGGCATCCTGATCGATCAGCTTGGTACCTACCTCGTGCTGAGCACGCTGGGCATCCTGGTCGCGGCATCATTTTCCTCCGGCAACACACGTCCCGGCGCGGTCGTGCTGCGGATCGTGACATTCCCGCCCCTGATTGCCCTGGTCATTGCGCTTGCGCTGATGAAGGTGACCTATCCGGCGTGGGCGCAGCACCTGCTGTTATCTTTGGCGGCAACGCTTGGTCCGCTGGCGCTGGTTTCGGTCGGTCTGCAGCTGCGGCTGGAGGCGTTTCGCGGCAATGTCGCGGCGATGGTCGCGGGGCTGGGTTACAAGCTGGTGCTTGGACCCGCGATCGTTGCGCTGATCTACGTCGGTTGGCTGCACCGGCATGGACCGATCATGCAGGTCACGCTGTTCGAGGCGGCCATGGGTCCGCAGATCGGTGGCGCTATCGTCGGCATTCAGTACGGCCTGAACCCCGCGTTGATCACCCTGGTCGTTGCCGTCGGTATCGTGCTGTCATTTCTGACATTACCGGTGTGGTATTATCTGCTGATACCGGTCTGACCAGTGGCGGCTGCATCGCAAACGGACAGGTTGTTTCCCCGGTCGCCATAGTTTTGATCATTCGCCCGGAAGCCCATCGCTGATCCGCGACCGCCCAGCGGTGGCACGCATTATGCTTCTGCGCTCCCTGAAGGGGATTTGCATGAGCACGAGCGGGCAGCCCGCAAGCCTTGGCCTGGCGCTGGAACGCATCTTTCACCACTACGGCGACACGCCGGTGGTCGATGACGTTTCGCTGGCGCTGGCGCCAGGTGAATTGATTGCGCTGCTCGGTCCCTCGGGCTGCGGCAAGACGACGCTGTTAAAGATCATCGCCGGTTTCCAGCGCCAGACCGCCGGGATCGTGCGCATAGGCAACAACACGGTGGACGCCCTGCCGCCGAACCGGCGCCGGGTCGGCATCGTATTCCAAAACTACGCGCTGTTTCCCCATATGAGTGTGGCGCAGAACGTCGCCTATGGCCTGGACGTAACGAGGATGGAGCGCCAGGCCAAGCAGGCGCGCGTAGGCGCGATGCTGGAGCTGGTGCAGATGGCCCATCTCGCCGACCGCTATCCACGCCAGTTGTCCGGCGGCCAGCAGCAGCGCGTGGCGATCGCACGGGCGCTCGCCGTCCAGCCCTCGATCCTGTTGCTCGATGAGCCGTTTGCCGCGCTCGACAAGGCGCTGCGGCTGGACATGCAGATCGAACTGAAGCGCATCCAGCGCAATGCCGGCATCACCACCATCATCGTCACGCACGACCAGGAGGAGGCGCTGTCGATGGCCGACCGTGTCGCCCTGCTGAATCGCGGCAAGCTGGAGCAGTTCGCCGCCCCGACCGAAATCTACGACCGTCCGGCGACCTTGTTCGTCAACACCTTCGTCGGCACCGCCAACGTGCTGGATGGCCGCATCGAGGCGGTCGATGCTGATAGCTACACAGTGGTCCTCGATGTCGGCGGCACGGTGCGTGCGATGGCGCCGCACGCGCTGGCGCACGGTGCCAAGGTGAAGGTCTGCCTGCGGCCGGAGGCGCTGACCGTCACCGAACATCCCGACGGGTTGCCGGCGACGGTCGAGGTTGGACTACCGCTGGGCTCCTCCATCGTCCATGAGCTTCGCCTGGCCAATGGCACGCTGTTGAAGACCGCCGCGCCGCGCAGCGCCGGCGACCAGCCGTTGCCGGGTGGCGCCCAGGTCCGGCTGCGCCAGCATGCCCCGGCTGTGGCTTTCCCCTCGTAACCACAAGGAAACGTCATGTCGTTATCTCGCCGATCCCTTTTTGGCTCTGCTCTCACCTTGGCGGCGATGGAGCTGTTTCCGAGCCTGAGCCGGGCGCAGGCCCGGCCGCTGGTCTACGCGACCTTTACCGGAAGCTGGGAGGTGGCGACGAAAGACGTCGTGGTGCCGGCGTTCCGTAAGGCCAACGACAACGCCCAGATCGTGCTCGATCCGATGCTGTCGATGGATCAGATCGCCAAGGTGCGCGCATCGGCGGCGAACCCGTCGATCGACGTCATGCTACATGATCCGGGGCCGGCGCTGGTGGCGATCGGGCAGGGGCTGGTGGAACCGTATCCGGTCGAAAAGAGCAAATACTACAGCAGCCTGATTCCGGCGGCGCAGGAGCCGATGGGGCCGGCGGGGTTCTTCCAGGTCGTCGGCCTGACCTACAACCCCGAAACGGTGAAGACGCCGCCGACCTCCTGGGCCGATCTGTGGAATCCGGCCTATAAGGGCCGCGTCGGCATCACCAACATGAACTCGACCCTGGGCACCGGCTTCATGGTGGAGATCGCCAAGATGCATGGTGGGTCGGAGAAGGACATCGAGCCGGCGTTCAAGCAGATCGCCGCGCTGAAGCCGAACCTGGCCGCGGTCGCCGCCAATCCGGGGGCACTGGCGTCGCTGTACCAGCAGGGGCAGATCGACATTTCGCCAGGCAACTTCAACGCTATCCAGATTCTGAAGGCGCAGGGTGTGCCCGTCGAGTTTGTTGCGCCGAAGGAAGGGGCCATCGCCTTCAAGACGACGATGCACATCACCAAGAACTCGCCGAACGCAGAGCTGGCGTTCAAGCTGATCGAGACGGCGCTCTCGCCCGAGGTGCAGGCGAAGCTGATGGAGTCGCCGTACCTGATCGTGCCGACGAACGCCAAGGTGCAGATGAAGGGTGAGGTGGCGAAGGTCCTGGCCAAGGATCAGGAGGATCTGATGAAGAAGTTCGTCTTCCAGGACTGGAAGGCAATCAACCAGAGCCGGCCAGCCTGGATCGACCGGTTCAACAAGGAGATCGCGACCTGAGCGTAAACGCGGTGAACGACCGCCGCCACCGTCGTGGCGGGCGAAGGTCCTATGTGCGGTAACTTAGGCGTACCGATGGCGGCCATTGCTACTCCGTCGTGGCGGGCGAAGGCTCGTCATCCACGCCCTGCGGTGGAGAACCCCCGGCAGAGACAGCGCATTTGTGGCAAAGGCGTGGATGGCGGGCCTTCGCCCGCCATGACGGTGGAGCGCCTGTGCCGGATCGTCTGGCGTCCGATGCAGCTTATCTTGACGCCTATGGGGCGAAGGCCCGCCATTCACGGCTTGGGGGGCCAATCCGGGAATGAAGGATGTGCTTTGAGCCAAGGGCGTGGATGGCGGGCCTTCGCTTGCCATGACGGAGGGAACACGTCGGCGGCCGTCATCACATCGCGCGCCTCGACCGGCGCGGCCTGATGACCACTGCCGCAACAATCCATCCACCGCGCCTTGCCGCGCCCCTGGCGCTGTTCTTTGCGCTGTTCTTCGCCGTGCCGCTCGTCCTCCTCCTCGGCGTCAGCCTGCAAGCCGGGGAGGCCGGCGGCTATGGCCTGTCACAATATGCCCGCTTCTTCGCCGACGGTCTCGGCGCGCGAGTGCTGTCCCGCACGCTTCTGATCGGCCTCGAAACCACCATTGCCTGCCTCCTGCTCGGCTACCCGCTGGCGCTGATCTACCGCAACGCACCGCCCTGGGGCCGGTCGGTCATCACCCTGATCGTGCTGCTGCCGCTGCTGACCAGCGTCGTGGTGCGCACCTTCGCCTGGATTGTCATCCTCGGACGCCAGGGACTCGTGAACACCACGCTGCAATCCCTCGGCCTGATCGATCTGCCGCTGAAACTTCTCTACACCGAGGGCGGGCTGATCGTCGCGCTGACTCAGGTGCAATTGCCGTTGATGTTCCTGCCGCTCGCCGGCACGCTGGCGCGTATCCCGCCGAACCTGGAGGACGCGTCCGCCGCCCTCGGCGCCGGTGCCTGGCGCACCTTCTTCCGGGTCACGCTGCCCTTGTCGATCCCCGGCGCACTCGCCGGCTGTACGCTGACCTTCGCCGCCGCGGTCACCGCCTTCATTACGCAGACGCTGGTCGGCGGCGGGCAAATGCTGCTGATGCCGAGCTATATCTACCAGCAGGCCATTTCGCTGCAGAATTGGCCGTTTGCCGCGGCTATTTCGATGGTGTTCCTCGCTGCCGTGCTCGCCATTCTTGCATTGATCGCCGCGCTTGGGCGCCTTGCCAAGGGCGTGGCACATGTCTAGCCGCCGGCAGGACACTGGCGCCCTCGACCGGCTGTCATTCCGCTTCACAACAGGCACGCTCGCCGGTCTCGCGCTCTTCCTGCTGGCAGCGCCGACGCTGATCGTGGTGATTGTGTCGTTCACCAGCGGGTTGTCATTGCGCTTTCCGCCGCCTGGATTTTCGTTCCGCTGGTACGAATCACTCGCTGATTCCTGGCAGTTGCAGTTCGCTGCCCGCAACTCGCTGATGGTCGGCATCCTGGCCACCGCCCTGGCCGTCCTGCTAGGCGTTCCCGCTGCGCTGGCGATTGGCACGGGGACCGGCAATAGGCTTACCCGCGCGCTGGACCAGTTCTTTCTGTCGCCGCTGATCCTGCCCGGCCTGGCGTTCGGCCTGGCCAGCCTGATCTTCTTCACCGCAGCCGGGCTGAACGTTTCGATCACCACGCTGGTGATTGGCCATACCGTGGTCTGCGTGCCTTATGTTATCCGGAACACCGTCGCGGCGCTGGCGCAGTTGGATCCGGCGCTGATCGATTCCTCGCTCAGCCTTGGCGCCTCCCGCCTGACGACCTTCCGCCGGGTAACGCTGCCCTCGATCGGCTCCGGCATCATGTCCGGCGCCTTCATCTGCTTCATGGCGTCCTTCGACAACATCCCGGTGTCGCTGTTCCTGCGCGATGCAGCAACCGATATGCTGCCAGTGCGCATGTGGCAGGATCTGGAGGGCCGCCTGGACGTCACCGTCGCCGCCGCCTCCACCGCGCTGATCCTGTTCACCGTGGTGATGGCCGGCCTCATGGAACGCTTCCTCGGCCTGTCGCGCCGCCTGCAATAGAGGACAACAATGCCGACGCTCGACCAGTTGAACGCCCTGTCGGACGCCGACTTTGCCAGCGCGCTGGATGGCGTGTTCGAGCATGCGCCCTGGATTCCGCTTGCAGCCGCAACACAACGGCCGTTCGCGACCGTGACGGCGCTGCATGATGCGCTGATGACGGTGGTCAGGACCGCCGCGCCCGATGTCTGCGACGATTTCCTGCGCGGCCACCCGCCGCTGTCGCCGAAGGCGCTGGCCGACCCGGCGCTGACCTCTGCCTCGCGGTCGGAGCAAACCGGCCTCGGCATGGCAAGCCTGGGCGAGGATCTGGCGCGGTTTGAGACCGGGTCGTCGGCCTATGAAGCGAAGTTCGGCTTCCCATTCATCGTCTGTGTCCGGCGCCAGACCCCTGCGTTTGTGTTGCGCGGCCTGCAGCAGCGGCTCGACAATGACATCGCCGCTGAAAGAGCCGCGGCGCTGGATGAGATCGGCTATATTTCCCGTCTGCGCCTTGTGGACCGGGTCACTGGCCCGGGCATGCCGCGCACCGGCGGGCATTTGTCGTCCCACGTCCTCGACACCGCCCGCGGGCGCCCGGGCGCCGGCATCCGCATCGAGTTGTTCCGCGAAAATGTTCTGATCAAGTCAGGCGTCACCAACCGGGACGGCCGGACCGAGGAAGCGTTGATCGAAGGCGAACCGCTGCGTATCGGGCGTTACGAAATGCGCTTTCATGTCGCCGACTACTTCGCCGATTATCCGTACCGCGCCGACCCGATCTGGTACGACGTGATCCCCGTTCGCTTCGGCATCGCCGAACCGGAAGGGCATTATCACATCCCGCTGCTGCTGGGCGCCTGGACCTACACGACGTATCGCGGAAGCTGACGCGGACGGCCTCACGCCGCGGCGGACATGGCCGCGGCCATGCGCGCATCCAGCGCCGCCGTCAGTTCGGCCCGCCGCTGCCACAGCGACCGGTACCACGCAATACGCGGTGCCACCTGATAGGCCAGCATCCGCTCTGTCTCGACATAATGCCGCGCCGAGTCGCCCATGGCGCGCGCGAGCTCAGGCGCGGCCAGCAGGCGCAGCAGGACGTCGTAGAGTTGCCGTGGATCGCGGAACAGCATGCCCGTCCGCCCGTGTTCAACACTGTCGCCGTAGACGACGGTGCTGGCCACCGCCGCCACCCGGCAGGCGCCGCATTCGATAAACTTCAGGTCGGACTTGGCACGATTGAACGTCGTATCCGACAGCGGCATGAAACAAATCTCCGAACTGCCGAGCAGGTGAAGATAGGTCTCGTAGTCGCAGGTCGGGGTAAATGATTTGTGCGGCGTATCGAGCGCGTCGAAGAACATCCGGTCGTGCACGATCTGGAATTTCAGCCGTGGCCCGGCCATTCGGGCCACAGTGTTGATCACCTCCATCAGCGGCTGCCAGCAGCTCTCGCGGTTCAGCGCGCCAAAGAACAGCGTCATCTGGTCGGGATTGCCGTAGTTCTGCACCGGCGGCAGCGTCGCCATGGCGTTGGGGAAGATCGCAACTTCCGGATTGTACTGGCGCAGCACATTGGCCAGGACCGGCGTGCTGGTCTGAACCGCGTGCACGCCGCGAAAACTCAGTTCGCCGCCGTGCCGCATCATGTGGAAGAAGTCGGGGTGGTCGTCGAACTCAGTGACAATCAGATAGCCGGACGCGCGCAGCGCCCGCAGGATGGCCGGTCCTTGCTGCCGGGTCAGTGCCGGCCGGTGCAGCACAAAGATTCGCGGTGTGTCATCCGGCGCCGGCGCGCCGTCGATCTGTTCGATCACCGCGACGCGTGCCAACGGATCGGAGCCGACCGCGGCGAGCGGATGCACCACCCGCACATGCGAGACGCCGCCAACCGGCTCCAGCATACTGCCGCTGACCACCAGTCTCTCGCCAGCCGACCGCCGCACGCGCCAGATGTAGTGCGCCGGGATGGCTCGACCTGCGTAGTCTTCCGGGTCGACACCGAGGCCGCTGAGGGACGGGGCCATGGCGTCGACAAAGGCGCGAGCCTCGCCGTCGTCCGACTCGTCGAGCGTGACGTCGCAAGGCCACAGGCCGAGGCCGAGCAGGGCCGTGCGCAGGCGGTCGAGCGTGAACAATAGGGGCGGCGGCGTTTCCAGCGCCTCATCCTCGCTATCGATGTCGTTGAGCAGGGCCCGTGCCGCGACACGCCAATGCGATGCGTTGGCTGCCTTGATCAGCATCATGCCGTCCGGGGCCAGCAGGAGCGCATGCCGGCGCAGCACCGCCAGCGGGTCGTGCATCCGCTCCAGCGAGCCGTCGTAGACGATACAGTCGATCCGCCCGGTCAACTCATCCAATGGCATGGC
>JAFEFW010000529.1 GCA_018240405.1 Pseudomonadota bacterium | reverse complement strand
GCCGCCCACTGGTCGGAGCGCGCCACGTCCCTGTTCGGCGCCGCACCCTATCACCAGCACGCCGACCCGCTCGATCGTCTGCTCGGCTACATCGACTTCCGTAAATCCCTGCTGCGCGGTGCCCCTGCGGACTATACCTGCCTCGTCGGCACGATCGTGCAGGAGGCCTTTGCGACCCATCCGCCGGTGCGGGACGCCTGCGCGGCGTCCATCACCAGCCACGCCGCGCGGCTCGAGGCGGACATTGCCGAGGCGATGCGCGCCCACAGCGTGACCGGTCCGTGGACAGCGCGCAGCCTCGCGCTGCACGCCCAAGCCGTGCTGCAGGGCGCCTTCATCCTCGCCAAGGCCACCGGCGATGCCGCGGTGGCGGCGGAGTCAGTGGATCACCTGCGCCGCTACGTCGAACTGCTCTTTGCGGCGCCGTCCGCCTTACCGCACACACAGCCAGCCAGCCGGGCAGCCTCGAGAACAGCCGCATAATCCAGGGAGACCGCCTCATGCCTCGCAACTACGGATGGATTGTCGTCGCCGCCGGCGCGCTGATGACCTGCGTCGGCATGGGATCGATGTTCTCGCTGGCGGTCTTCCTGCAACCGATCAGTGACGCCACCGGATGGTCGCGCACGGGCATTTCCAGCGCCATGACGATCGATTTCCTGGTCATGGGCGTCGCCGGCTTCTTCTGGGGTGCGCTGAGCGACCGTTTCGGGACTCGCCTGGTGGTGCTGTGCGGCGCCGTGCTGCTGGGCGCCGGTCTCGTGCTGGCCAGTCAGGCAACGAGCCTGGATCAGTTCCGTTTTATCTACGGCCTGATGGTCGGCCTTGCGGCCGGCAGTTTTGTTGCGCCCATGATCGCGCTAGCGAGTTCCTGGTTCAGCACACGCCGTGCACTTGCGGTCTCCTTGGTCTCCGCCGGCATGGGTGTGGCGCCGATGACGGTGTCGCCGTTCGCGCGCTGGCTGATCACCACCTATGACTGGCGCACGGCGCAGATGACGATCGGCATCGCCGCCTGGATCCTGCTGATCCCGGCAGCGCTGCTGGTGCGCCGGGCGCCGCCGGTCGACGCCACGGCCGCGGGCGGCATCGCGGAGCCACCCCGCATGACGGCGGCGCAGGCACTGCGCTCGCGCCCGTTCATCGTGTTGTCGGCCACGTTTTTCGCCTGCTGCGCCACGCATTCCGGGCCGATCTTCCACACGGTCAGCTACGCCCTCGCGTGCGGCATCCCAGCCATGGCGGCGGTGACGATCTACAGCGTCGAGGGGCTGTCCGGTCTCGGTGGCCGCCTCGTGCTGGGCCTCGCAGGCGATCGTTTCGGCGCCAAGCCGGTGCTGATCGCCGGCCTGCTGGTGCAGTCGTTCGCCGCCGCCGCGTATTACGTCGTCCGCGACATCGGCGAATTCTACGCGGTCGCCATCGTCTTCGGGATGGCCTATGGCGGGACCATGCCGCTCTACGCCGTGCTGGCGCGCGGCTATTTCGGGCCGCACATCATGGGCACCGTATTCGGCGCAGCGGCCATGATCTCCTCGCTCGGCATGGCGCTGGGCCCGCCGCTGGGTGGTTGGATCTTCGACACGTTCGGCAGCTATGGCGGGCTGTACCTGAGTTCATGGGCGTTCGGGCTGGGCGCGGTGGCGATCGCACTGTTCTTCCCGCCGCTGCCGTCGGCGTCGGTCCGCCGGCTGCAGCCGGCG
>JAFEFW010000528.1 GCA_018240405.1 Pseudomonadota bacterium | reverse complement strand
ATGATATCGCAGCCCTGGTCCATCAGCGCCTTCGCCGCATCGCCCTCCTTCGGCGGATCATACCAGGAGTTGATCATGATGAATTTCAGGCGCGCCTTCGGATTGACCGACAGCATGCCGAGCATGAAGGCGTTCATGCCCTGCACCACTTCCGGTACCGGAATGGAGCCGACATAGCCGGCGACGCCGGACTTGCTGAGCTTGCCGGCAATCACGCCCTGCACGAAACGGCCTTCGTAGAAACGAATATTGTAGGTGGAGACATTGGCCGCGCGCTTGTAGCCGGTGGCATGCTCATAGAACGTGTCGGGGTGCTTCCTGGCCGAAGCGAGCGTGTAGTTCATAAACCCGAACGAGGTGGCGAAGATCAGCTTGTTGCCCTGGTTGGCCAGGTCGTTCAGCACTTTTTCGGAGTCAGGACCTTCCGGCACATTCTCGACATAGGTCGTCTTGATCCTATCGCCGAAATGTTTGGCCGCCTCCTGCCGGGCGAGATCGTGCTCATAGCTCCAGCCGAAATCGCCGACCGGCCCGACATAGATGAAGCCGATTTTCAGCGGGTCCGCCGCCTGGACCGGCGGGATCAGCGCGGGCAGGGTGGCGGCCGCGGCGCTGGCGCCAAGCAGACGGGTGAACTGGCGTCGTTGCATGAACTACTCCGTGGTCGAGGTCGCCGGTTGCGACAAGAACGCGTCGTGCGATGGACGGGCCATGGCGGCGCCGGCCGCTCTGCTCGTTGTCACCTTTCTTCGCAAGCCTGCGGCGGATTCCATGCAATCGATGCGCCACCGGTTTGCCGAGCCGGCCATCACCAGAAGCCGTCATGCACGGTGAGGCACTCGGCTTCCAGCAAGGGGCCGACCACGTCGATCCGGCGCTGTCCAGCGCGGAGCACCGTACGGCACGGCAGATCCATGGTCAGGTTGTCGGGATGCGGGCCGATCAGGTCCTTCAGGCGCTTTTCCGACAGGCCGTAGACGACGCGGCCGATACCGGCCCAGTAGGCGGCCCCCGCGCACATGGCGCAGGGTTCGGCGCTGACCGCCATGGTGCAGCCGGCGAGGAATTCGGCGCTATAGGCGAGGCTGGCGCGCGTCATCAGCACGCGTTCGGCATGGCCGGTGCGGTCGCCGGTATCGCCATGCGTATTGCCGGATTCCATCAGCACGGCGCCGTCGGGCCCGATGAGAATGGCGCCGAACGGGTGGTTGCCGGCAGCGCGAGCCTTGCGCGCGACTTCCAGCGCCAGGCGGACAGCGTCCTCGTCGGTCATGCTCCCTCCTTCAGGTTCCGGCGGTCGATGAAATCATGGGCACCGACTGACCAAAAAACGACGAAACGGTTCGATCCAGCACAGGATTGCCACACGGGACAAGACGTTGGTAGGGTAGACGGCTTCGTGGGTGGCTGTACAGGGGGCGACGTGGCCGGATGCAGTCTACGGTGATCGCGCGACTGGCTGAGGCCGGTCGGTGAACCTAAGACTCAGTCGTGGATGGCCGGTTCGGGGGCCGGCGAATTCAGTCGTTGCGTGAACGATTGAGGCGCCAGGCGCCAGGCTCCCGTGTCCTGGGGCTCGACCCCAGGATCACTCGTCATAACGGGATAGCAATGGCCGTCCCTGCCTGTTTCAACGCTTCGTTGCGCCGGCACACGACGGACATCACAGTCGAGAGCGAGGCCGCCGATCAGTGCAGCAAGCCCTCCC
>JAFEFW010000527.1 GCA_018240405.1 Pseudomonadota bacterium | reverse complement strand
CGCCGCCGCCGCCGCCGCCCGCGACGGCCAGCAAGATATAGTGGTCGCCGTTGGGCGGCAGTTCGAACAAGAACGTGCCGCCGCCGCCGCCGCCGCCGCCGAAGCCACCGATGGCGCCGAACACGGTGCCTGGCTGTCCAGCCTGGCCGACACCGAACGACAGGTCGGCGCCCTCCTGCAGAAAAATGTCGCCACCGACCGCGGCGCCCTTCCCGCCATCACGACGCTGCCCCGCCCCGGCGTACGCGGCGCCTCCTTGCGCGCCGTAAAGGTCCACGTGGTACACGCCGCTCACCGGCACGGAAAACCCTTCGAAACCGCCGCCGTTGTAGATGAATGTCGCACTATAAACCGGCGCGTTTGTGGACATCGTGGCCTCTCGGGGTGAAGGAATCGATTACGGGGCTATCCGCGGTCACGAAGCCACGCGCGGGCCGCGACACAGCCGCGCCGAGCGTTGGCAGCCAGGCCGCACGGCATTCGCGAGGAGGCAGACGCAAGGACGAAAAAATCACACCATGGTAACAAATAGAGCCCCCATGACAAGCGCCGAAAAAATTGGTTTGATCGTGTCATTCTTGGGCCCGCCGGGGCGCGAGTGGGAAACATTTCGGCTCGGCGTCAAAGCCGGGGTTGTCAACACAGTCAGGTTGGAAACGGACGCTTGTCACGGCAGGCGCGGAACTGTGTTACTCATGACCGCCCTCGGAGACGGCGCGGACTCGTCCCATCCCGCCAGCACCCCGGCGCGCTTCAGTTCCTGGATCATCGGCGCAAGTTCCGCCTCGAATGCGCGCCACCGCCCAAGACCGTTGGCGTTGACCGGCTGGCGCACCTGGGCGCGGCTGGCGGTGCGCACGTCGCGGTCGTTCTCGTAAAAACGCGCGCAGGCGGGATCGGGCGGCAGATCGAGATGGGCGAGCACACGCGCCAGCGTCGCGTCGAAATCCCTGACCCAATCGTCGAGCGCCACCGTGAGGATGGGATTGGGCAGCGCCGCGCGCCAATGCGCCATCAGCCGCGCTCGCTCGGCGATCATCCAGCCGAGGTCCTGGAGGTCGTGGGCGTAGTTATGCTCGCCGAAGAAACGATGTACCCAGATCGACAGGCCGATGTCGCGGGGATCGCGCACGCAGCGGATGATCTTCGCGCCCGGCAGCATGAGGCCAACGAGGCCGAGAAAATTCTCGTTGCCGGGCATCTTGTCGACGATGCGCGCCTTGTCGGGTGCGAGCGCGTGCAACTCGGCGAGATAGTCAGCCGCCGCCGCGTCGAGTCCAGCCTGATCGAGCGCGACGATTCCGTCCTCATGGCCGAGCCTGTAAAAAGCGTCGCGCAGCGCGCTTCGCTCCCCGACGCCCCGAACCTGCGCATGCATGTCGAGAATCTGCTCGCATAAAGTCGTGCCCGATCGGGGCATGCCGACTATGAACACCGGCGCCGGATCGGCGTTTCGCGCACGCTGCCCGGCAAAGCGCTCTGGCGTGAAAGTCGCGATCTGCGCTTCGAAGAAGGCTTTCGCCTTCTCCCTCGAAAATGGCTCGCTTCGCTTGAGGATCGCGTGGCCGGCCGACCAATGGGCGAAGGCGCGGGCCCGCTGTCCGCGCCCCGACCAGAAGCGGGCGAGGTCGTAATGGGCCATCAGACTGTGCTCGGGCAGCGCTTTGGGCCCCATCGCCTCAACGGCGGCCTCCATTTCGGCCGCCTCGGACTCGGCGTCGCG
>JAFEFW010000526.1 GCA_018240405.1 Pseudomonadota bacterium | reverse complement strand
CTGATGGCCAAGGCCGGGTTGGCCGGCGAGATCATGGTCACCTCGATGAAGGCGGTCGGCTGCGTCGGCATGGTGTCCAATGGTCCCTCGCGCGACATCGACGCGATCCGCCGCCTGGACTTCCAGCTTCTGCTCGGCGGCGTCAGCGCCGGCCATGGCGAGATGGCAGTGCAATCGGTGAACGTGCCGGTTTCGGTCGGCGGCATGGACGTGGCGCCTGGCGACCTGATCCACATGGATGAGAACGGCGCGGTGAAGTTCCCGGCCGAAAAGGCGCCGCAGGTGCTGGAGAACGCCCGCAAGAT
This sequence comes from Pseudomonadota bacterium, assembly GCA_018240405.1. Classification (GTDB taxonomy): domain Bacteria; phylum Pseudomonadota; class Alphaproteobacteria; order Acetobacterales; family Acetobacteraceae; genus Rhodopila. Next base: position 1,418 of record JAFEFW010000526.1, on the reverse strand, counting down.
GCTGGACAACGAGGCGGAGCACCTCGCTCGGCTACGCCAGGCAAAGACCGCCGAGGAAGTGCGCGCGGCCGGCGGGTCCTACGCAAACAAGCGGGCGTCGTAGAGGCACGGTGCGGACGGTGAGGGGGGCGCCCTCACCGTCGCATGCGCCCCGCCTACCCCTCCAGCCGCGGCAGATGCGCCGCCAGGTCGCCGTAGGCATCATTATCGGTCCGGTCATAGCGCAGCGGGCTGACCACGATCCGCCCGGCCCGCAGCGCAGTGTAGTCGCTCTCCGGCCCCTGCTTGATGTCGCCGCGGCGGAAGTTCAGCCAGTGATACTCCATGCCGCGCGGGTCCACGCGCGTATCGACGAACATGCCGGCGAGCATGCCCTCGCCCTGCCGCGCCAGGGTCATCGGCCCGACCTCCTGCGCCGGGATCGGCGGGAAGTTGATGTTCAGGATTGCCCGCTTGCTCCAGCCGATCGCCAGCAGCTTGCGGATCGTTTCGGCACCCAGCGTGCGGGCCGTGTCCCAGGGAACGTCGTCGCGCTTGGTGAAGGCCTGGCTCAGCGCCAGCGCCGGAATGCCCAGCATCATGGCGGTCATGGCGCCACCGACGGTGCCGGAGAACACCGTCTCCATGCCCAGGTTCAGGCCGCGGTTCACGCCCGATAGCACCAGGTCCGGCAGGTTGTCCTTCATGAGGTGGCAGATGCCCATGGCGGCGCAGTCGCCGGGCGTGCCGGTAATGCCGAAGCGCCGCTCGCCGCGGACGCTGATGCGCAGTGCGTGGTGCAGGCTGATGGCGTGCGACTGACCGCTCTGGTCATGCTCCGGCGCCACCACCCAGACTTCGCGCGCGATCTCCAGAGCAATCTGTTCCAGCACTGCCATGCCGGGCGCGTCGATCCCATCGTCATTGGTCAGCATCACCCGGTCGAGCACGGTACATTCTCCTGATGTCGGGGTCTGTTTGGCCCGGTTGCGTGGTAGCGGTCAACGCGCCAGCATCGGCGCGGGAGGACCGGGACCATGCTGATCATCGACGCGCAGGTGCATATCTGGGGCAGCGGCACACCGACGCCGCATCACCGGCAGACCTCGGTCTATTCCGCCGAGGAACTGATCGCGGAGATGAATGAGGCCGGCGTCAACGGCGCCGTGCTACATCCTCCGAGTTGGGATGCGGGCTCGAACGAGATGGCGATCGAGGCGGTGCAAAACTATCCGGACAAGTTCTGCTCGCTGGGCTGGTTTCCGCTGGACGATCCCTCGCAGCGGGAGCGCATCAGGACCTGGAAGCAGCAGCCGGGCATGGTCGGACTGCGCTGGGCGCTGACACGGCCGGAGCAGCAGAGTTGGCCGTTCGACGGCACAATGGACTGGCTGTGGCCGACGGCGGAGGCGGCGGGCACACCGGTGGCGACGATGGCC
>JAFEFW010000525.1 GCA_018240405.1 Pseudomonadota bacterium | reverse complement strand
CCCCAGCACGAGCAGCGCCTGGCGCAGCTTGCGCGTGAGGCCGGGTTCACACAGGTCTCTGCCAGCCATGCGGTCAGCCCGCTGCTCCGCCTGGTGCCGCGGGGCGACACGACGGTGGTGGATGCCTACCTCTCCCCAATCCTGCGCCGCTACGTGGATCAGGTGGCTGGTGAGCTACCCGGCACCAAGGTCTACTTCATGCAGTCCAATGGCGGGCTGACGGCGGCGGAGAATTTCCAGGGCAAGGACGCGATCCTGTCTGGTCCCGCCGGCGGCATTGTTGGCGCCGCCCGCACCGCCGGGATGGCCGGGTTCGATCGCATTATCGGCTTCGACATGGGCGGCACCTCCACCGATGTCGCGCTATACGACCGCGGCTTTGAGCGTGCCTTCGAGACGGCGGTCGCCGGCGTGCGCATGCGGGCGCCGATGATGGCGATCAACACTGTTGCTGCAGGAGGCGGATCCATCCTCCACTTCGACGGCGCCCGCATGCGCGTCGGCCCGGATTCCGCCGGCGCCAATCCCGGTCCCGCCTGCTATCGCCGCGGCGGTCCGCTGGCGGTGACGGATGCCAATGTCTGTGTCGGCAAGGTGCAGCCGCGGCACTTCCCGGCGATTTTCGGACCAAACGGCGACCAACCGCTGGACGCCGCGATCGTGCGGGAGAAATTCGCCGCGCTGGCCGCCGAGATCAGCGCCGCCACCGGGGAAGCACGCAGCGCCGAGCAGGTCGCCGAAGGGTTCCTGCAGATCGCCGTGGCCAACATGGCCAATGCCATCAAGCAAGTCTCGGTGCAGAAGGGCCACGACGTCACCCGCTTCGCCCTGCAGTGCTTCGGCGGCGCCGCCGGGCAGCACGCCTGCCTTGTCGCCGATGCGCTGGGCATGGAGACGGTGTTCATCCACCCCTATGCCGGCGTGCTGTCCGCCTACGGCATGGGCCTCGCCGACCAGACGGCGATGCGCGAGCAGGCGGTGGAAATCCCGCTCAATGCCGAGAACATGGTGCAGGTCAACACGCTTGCCGACAGGCTGGCCGCCGACGCGACGGCGGCGCTGGCGGAGCAGGGGGCCACGCCGGACGCCGTCACCGCCGCTAAGTCCCTGCACCTGCGCTACGCCGGCACCGAGGCGGCGCTGATCATTCCGTTGACCGATCTCGACAGCATCCGCGCTGCCTTCACCGACGCCCACCGCCGCCGCTTCGGCTTTGCCACGCCGGAGCGGCCGGTCGTGGTGGAAACCGTCGCCGCCGAGGCGACCTTCGCCGGCGAACAGGCGCGCGAGGCAACGCTGTCCGCCCGCAGCAGCGGCAGCCCAGACACCATCGACCACGTCTCCATCTTCACCGGTGGCAAGGCGTGGGATGCACCGGTGCTCGACCGCACGTCGTTGCTCGCCGGCGACCGCATCGCCGGGCCGGCGCTGATCCGCGAGGCCAATGCCACCACCGTCGTCGAACCCGGCTGGACAGCGGAGGTAACGTCGCTGGACCATATGGTCCTCCGCCGCACCGAGGCTCGTCCCAACGCTGTTGCCGCCGACACCGGCCGCCCTGATCCGGTGCTGCTGGAACTGTTCAACAACCTGTTCATGAACGTCGCCGAACAGACCGGCGCGGTACTGCAGAACACCTCCATGAGCGTGAACATCAAGGAGCGCCTGGATTTCTCCTGCGCCATCTTCGATGCCACCGGCCATCTGGTGGCCAACGCGCCGCACGT
>JAFEFW010000524.1 GCA_018240405.1 Pseudomonadota bacterium | reverse complement strand
CCGGATGCGAACAGGGCGCTGATGCTGGTGCGCATGAAGGCAGCCGGGCTCGACCTGACGGCGCAGGACCAGGCCGACGCCGCGATCCGCGCCGCCTTCGCCGTCGCTTCCCCCGGCCCCGCCCGGCTGCTGGTCTCCGGACCGGCGATCTTCGCCCGCGACGCCGAACGCAGCATCCGCAGCGATGTCCGGCTGCTGAGCATCGCCTCCACTGTGCTGGTCGCCGGCTTGCTGCTGCTGCGCTTCCGCTCGCCGCTGGTGCTGGCGGTGATCGCGGTGCCGGTCATGCTGGCGGTCGCGGTGGCGGCGGTCGCGGTGCAACTGATCTTCGGCTTCGTCCAGGGCACCGCTTTCGGCTTCGGCATGACCATGCTGGGTGTCACCGTCGACTATCCGGTCCTGCTGATCGGCCACCGCAAGCGCGGCGAGGCGGCGTCCGGCACGCTGCATCGCATCGGCCCGACCTTCAACCTGGCGGTGGCGAGCGCCTCGCTGGGCCTGGTCGGCATGCTGCGTGCGTCGCTACCGGGCCTGGTGCAGGTCGGCGTGTTTGCCGTTGTCGGCGTGCTGGCCGCCGCGGCCGCGACACGCTGGCTGCTGCCGCCGCTGATCGTCGCCGCCGATCTGGCGCCGGTCTCGGCCGGATCGGCGCAACGCCTGCTGCGGCTGGAGCATCTGCGCCGGTGGCGCGTTTGGGGCCTGGTGCCGGTCGCCGCTGCAGCGTTGGTGCTGGTGCTGTATCCGCCGCGTCTCGAGCGGGACCTGGCCAATCTCTCGCCGGTGCCGGCCGAAGGGCGGGCACTCGACCAGGAATTGCGCCGCCAGCTTGGCGCGCCGGAGGTCGGGCAGATCGCCGTGGTGCGCGGCGCCTCGGTCGAGGCGGTGCTGCGACGTGAGGAAACGCTGCTGCCGGTGTTGGATCGCCTCGCCGCCGGTAAGGTGATCGACGGCGCAGAACTGGCGGCGCGGTACATGCCAAGCCACGCGACGCAGCGGGCGCGGCAGGCGGCTTTGCCGGATGGCACGACGCTGGCGGAGCGGCTGGGCGAGGCGGGCGACGAGCGGCCGTTCCGGCCGGAGGCTTTCGCGCCGTTCCGGCAGGATGTTGAAGCGGCGCGGGCCCGGCAGCCTTTGTCCCCGGCGGACATTGCCAGCCCGTTGCTGGCGGCGCGGGTGCAGCCGCTGCTCTTCCAGCGCGACGGCGTCTGGTATGGGCTGATCGTTCCGCGCGGCATCAACGACACGGCTGCGCTGGGCGCGGCCTTTGCCGGCGTGCCGGATGTCACCTATGTCGACATTGGCCGCGAACTGAACGGCATGCTGGCCGACAGCACGGCGAATGCCTGGACCTGGCTGTCCTGGAGCGCGGCCGCCACCATTGTCGCACTGGTCATCGGCCTGCGGGACATGTCGCGCGTTGCACGCGTGATCGGTGCGCTGGCCGCATCCGGTGTGGTCACGGTCGCCGTGCTGGCGCTGACCGGCGCCCGCCTGTCGCTGATCCATATCGTGACGCTGCAATTCGCCGCCGGCGTCGGCCTGGACTACGCGCTGTTCTTCGCCCGCACCCAGGTGGACGAGGAGGAGCGGGCCCGCACGCTGCGGACGCTAGTGACGTGCAACGCCATGACGCTGATGACCTTCGGCCTGCTCACCTTCTGCGAGACCGCACTGCTGCGGACGATCGGCCTGCCCGTGGCGGTTGGTACGTTCAGCGCGCTGGTGTTCGGGTTCCTGTTCGCCGGGCCGCGGCCGGAGGCGGAG
>JAFEFW010000523.1 GCA_018240405.1 Pseudomonadota bacterium | reverse complement strand
GGCTGGGGCGGCCGGGTCACGCTGGTCGACTGGATGCCGGACCATGTGCCGCAGGGCGATCTGACGCCGGTCAAGGGATAAGTCCGCCTCTGGCCCTTCCCTACCGCCTGCGGCAAACTGCGCCGCACGATCGGTTTGAGAGGAAGACGTCCATGGCCAAGGTCATCATCAGTTGCGCCGTCACCGGGGCAATCCACACCCCGAGCATGTCGCCCTATCTGCCGATCACGCCGGAGGAGATTGCCAAGTCGTCGATCGAGGCGGCGGAAGCGGGCGCGGCGATCATCCACCTGCACGCGCGCAACCCGGTCGATGGCTCGCCGACGCCCGATCCGGCGGTGTTCATGCAGTTCCTGCCGCGGATCAAACAGAACACGGATGCGGTCATCAACATCACCACCGGCGGTGGCCTCACCATGACGCTGGACGAACGTCTGGAAGCGCCGCTGCTGGCGAAGCCGGAAATGTGCAGCCTCAATATGGGCAGCATGAACTTCAACATCTCCCGCGCCGGCGACCGGATCAAGGAGTGGAAGTTCCCCTGGGAAAAGCCCTATCTCGACAACACCGACAATTTCATCTTCCGCAACACATTCAAGGACATCGAGGGCATTGTTGAGCGCCTGGGCAAGGGCCACGGCACGCGCTTCGAGTTCGAGTGCTACGATATCGGGCATCTCTACAACCTGGCCTACATGCTCGACCGCAAGGTGGTGGAGCCGCCGCTCTTCGTGCAGTCGATTTTCGGCATCCTGGGCGGTATCGGGGCTGAGCCGCGAAACCTGTTGTTTGCGAAGGAAACCGCTGACCGGCTGTTCGGTGACCAGTATGTCTGGTCGGTGTTGGCCGCGGGCCGGCACCAGATGGCGTTCACTACGATGGCCGGCATCAACGGCGGCAATGTCCGCGTCGGGCTGGAGGACAGTCTCTACATCGGCAAGGGCCAATTGGCGAAGTCGAATGCAGAGCAGGTGGCTAAGATCCGCCGCATCCTGGAAGACCTTAGCCTGGAGATCGCAACACCCGCCGAAGCGCGGGAAATCCTGCAGTTGAAGGGCGGCGATCGCGTTGGGTTCTGAGGCTTGATCGTCTGATCAGCGCCGCCTGGTGCGTGGTGTGGTGACCAGCAGGCCTCAGGACCGTGCATGGGATGCGTTCGCGTAAGTGCCAGAACCGGGCGGCGCGGCTTGGCGGGGAATCAAACTGGTTCGGGCATTGGCAGCCTCGCGGGCGCCGCCGGCGGCACAGCTTGCCGCGCTTATTTCACGCGGAGGACGGCGGAGGCGCAGGAGCACCGCGGAGCGAGGTGCGTTGGCCGGTGCCTACGCGATGTAGAAGGTGCCGCGGCGCCGCTGATAAATCCTCCGCGGCCCTCCGCGTCTCTGCGGTTCTCCGCGTGAAATCAAAGCGGGTTCTATCGGCACGAGCCACACCCATGAGGCACTGACGGTTACATGCGGCGGCGTGGTTCAGCCCGAGTCACCGCACTCATGCGCTATCCCGGCCACCGAACGACGTCGCCTCAACGTCAGTATCACCCGCCCGCCAACTCGCGCCGCACAGCCGCGACGACACCCGGCCAGTCATTCGGCGCTTTCTGCCGAAACTGACGCAGTGTCGGGTACCAGGGAGTATCGTCACGATCGAGCAACCAACGCCAGTCGCCGCCGAACCGGTTGAGCAGCCACACCGGTCGGCCGAGCGCGGCGGCCAGGTGTGCGATGGCGGTATCGACTGTTACCACCAGATCCAGCGCCATAATCAGCGCGGCG
>JAFEFW010000522.1 GCA_018240405.1 Pseudomonadota bacterium | reverse complement strand
GGCGAGTTGCAGAGCCGCCTCACCAATGTCGATCTCGGCGTCCGGCAGTTGGCCGATCGCGTCCAGGGCGCGGCGCGGGTCGGTCATGGATAATGGGACACGGAGTGGGTGGCGGCGGCTGCCCGCTTCCTGTCATCATGGCGGGCGAATGCCTCCCATCCACGCCTTTGCCACAAATTCCGCTGTTGATACCTGGAGAGACACCGCAAGGCGTGGATGGCGGGCCTTCGCCCGCCATGACGATCTAGAAAGTAGGCGCCTCCGCGCGGCAAGCGGCTACTCCGCCGCCTGCTGGCTCGCCCCTTGCGGCAGGTAGATTTCCTTGCCGGCCTTGGCGAACTCCTCGCTCTTCTCCTCCATTCCGGCCATCCGTTCGGCTTCCGCGCGCAGATCCTGGGTGATCTGCATGGAGCAGAATTTCGGCCCGCACATGGAGCAGAAATGCGCTACCTTGTGCGCTTCCTTCGGCAGCGTCTCGTCGTGGAACTTGCGGGCCGTGTCAGGGTCCAGCGCGAGATTGAACTGGTCCTCCCAGCGGAACTCGAAGCGGGCGCGGCTGACGGCATCATCACGCAGCTTGGCCGCCGGGTGGCCCTTGGCAAGGTCGGCGGCGTGCGCGGCAATGCGATAGGTGATGACGCCGGTCTTCACGTCGTCGCGGTCGGGCAGGCCCAGATGCTCCTTCGGCGTGACGTAGCACAGCATGGCGGTGCCGTACCAGCCGATCATGGCTGCGCCGATGGCCGAAGTGATGTGGTCGTAGCCCGGCGCGATATCGGTGGTGAGCGGGCCGAGCGTGTAGAACGGTGCCTCGCCGCACTCGCGCAGCTGCTTCTCCATGTTGACCTTGATCTTGTGCATCGGCACGTGGCCGGGCCCCTCGATCATCACCTGGCAGCCCTTGTCCCAGGCCACCTTGGTCAGCTCGCCCAACGTCTCCAGCTCACCGAACTGGGCGGCATCGTTGGCGTCGGCGTTGGAGCCAGGGCGCAGCCCGTCGCCGAGCGAGAACGACACGTCGTATTTGCGCATGATGTCGCAGATCTCGTCGAAGCGCTCATACAGGAAAGACTCCTTGTGCTTCGACAGGCACCACTTGGCCATGATCGAGCCGCCGCGCGAGACGATGCCGGTGACGCGCTTCGCCGTCAGCGGCACGTATTTCAGCCGCACGCCGGCATGGATGGTGAAGTAGTCGACGCCCTGTTCCGCCTGCTCGATCAGCGTGTCCTTGAACACTTCCCAGTCGAGCTTGGTCGGGTCGCCGTTCACCTTCTCCAGCGCCTGGTAGATCGGCACGGTGCCGATCGGCACCGGCGAGTTACGCATGATCCAGCCGCGGATGTTGTGGATGTTGCGGCCGGTGGACAGGTCCATCACGGTGTCGGAGCCCCAGCGGATCGCCCACACCAGCTTTTCCACTTCCTCGGCGACGCCCGAGGTGACCGCGGAGTTGCCGATATTGGCGTTGATCTTCACCAGGAAGTTGCGGCCGATGATGACCGGCTCGAGTTCCGGATGGTTGATGTTGGCCGGGATGATGGCGCGCCCGCGCGCGATTTCGGAGCGGACGAATTCCGGGGTAATGAATTCGGGGATCTCGGCGCCGAAGCTTTCGCCGTCGGCGACGCGTTCCGCGGCGCCCGGGATCATCGCCGCACGGCCCATGTTCTCCCGGTGGGCGACGTAGATCATTTCATCGGTAATGATGCCGGCCTTGGCGAACTCGTACTGCGTGACCAGTTGGCCCGGCTTGCCGCCGTAGACCGTGTG
>JAFEFW010000521.1 GCA_018240405.1 Pseudomonadota bacterium | reverse complement strand
CGCAGCGACAATGCGTTGTTCGGCTACACTGTCGGACCGCACGCCTGGAAACGCTTCCTGCACCCACCGATAGAGACGATCTGGAAGGCGCGACGGGACGAACACGGGGCGATGACATTGGCGCCGCTGCCCGAGGAACTGCCGCGCTATGCGTTCCTCGGTGTCCGCGCCTGTGAACTGCACGCCATCGCCATCCAGGATCGCGTCTTCTGCGACGGTCCCTACCCCGACACCGCCTACCAGGCGCGCCGGGACCGCGCCCTGCTGATCGCCGTCAACTGCGGACAGGCGGCAACGACATGTTTCTGCGTGTCGATGCAGACCGGCCCGAAGGCCGACACCGGTTACGACCTGGCGCTGACTGAACTGGAACCCGGCGCCACGTTCCTTGCCGAACCAGGGACCAACGCTGGCGCGCGGCTGCTCGCCGGTGTGCCGCAGCGCGCGGCGACCGAGGCCGACAAAGCCGCCGCCGACGCCGTCAGCGCCCGCGCTGCCACGCAGATGGGGCGGTCGCTGGAGACCGACGGGTTGAAGGAGCTGCTGCAGTCGAACCCCAACCACCCGCGCTGGGATGAGGTGGCGCAGCGCTGCCTCTCCTGCGCCAACTGTACCATGGTCTGCCCAACCTGCTTCTGCATCACCGTCGACGACCACACCGACCTGACCGGCGCCGAGGCCGAACGTGTCCGCCGCTGGGATTCGTGCTTCACCATGAACTTCTCCTACCTGCACGGCGGCGCCGTCCGCCCCAGCGGGCGGGCCCGCTATCGGCAGTGGATGACGCATAAGCTGGCGAGTTGGCACGACCAGTTCGGCACCTCGGGTTGCGTCGGCTGCGGACGCTGCATTGCCTGGTGCCCGGTCGGCATCGACATCACCGAGGAGGCGGCCGCAATCCGAGCGACGTCGGCCGCGAAGGGAGCCAGCCATGGAAGGGATTGACGAAATCCTGCGCAAGCACCCGTTCTTCGCCGACTTCCCGCCGGAGCATGCGGCCCTCGTCGCCGGCTGTGCGCGCAACCACCGCTTCCAGCCCGGTGAATACCTGGCACATGAGGGCGATGCGGCGGACGAGTTCTTCCTGGTCCGATACGGCCGCGTGGCGCTGGAAACCGGCATCCCCGGCCGCGCGCCGGTGGTGTTCGGCACGCTGGGCGAAGGTGAGATCGTCGGCGCGTCCTGGCTGGTGCCACCCTATCGCTGGATGTCGGACGCTCGCGCCGCGGTGCTGACCCGTGCCATCGGCATCGACGCTGCCTGCCTGCGCGCTAAATGCGAAGCTGATCCGGCGTTGGGCTACCAGATGATGAAGCGCTTCCTGCCGATCCTGGTGCAACGCCTGCAGGCCACGCGGCTGCAGGTGCTGGATATTTACGGTGGGCGCGGCGGCCATGGCTGACACTCTGGCCGAAACCGCGCCGATCGCCGCAGACCCGTTCCTGCCGCAGATCTACCGCGTCGTGTCGGTGCAGCGCGAGCTGGAGGATACCGCGACACTGCTCGTGGTTCCCCTGGCCGGCAAACGGCCGGATTTCCGGCCCGGCCAGTTCAACATGCTGTACGCCTTTGGCGTCGGCGAGGTCGCCGTCAGCATCAGTGGTCCGGTGACAGACAGCACACAGTTCATCCACACAATCCGCCATGTCGGCATGGTCAGCGGGGCACTGGCGCGTCTCCAGCCCGGGGCGCAAATCGGCCTGCGCGGCCCCTACGGCACCGCCTGGCCGATGCAGGAAGCGGCTGGCGCGGATGTGGTGGTGGTCGCCGGGGGT
>JAFEFW010000520.1 GCA_018240405.1 Pseudomonadota bacterium | reverse complement strand
CTAGCAGTGGCCAAGGACCGGATAACCGTCCAGTGGCACTACCTCATCCCGTTCGCGGGGATGGCCATCGCGACCCTGGCGGGCGTAATCATCAACACCTCACCATATTCACATGTCAACGGGACGCCGGGCTACGCGGTCAATGTATTCTGGTCCATCTTTAATATAGCCGTGCTCAGCCTGACGGCTGCGGTCTGCGTCGAACTCCCGAAGAAGCGCAAGGATGACCGCTTCCAGTGCAGCGAACCAATGGAACTCGCGCACGGAGGCGAACGGATACCCTGCACGGCGCTCGACATCTCCGTGGGCGGCGCCAGGCTATACCGGGAGGACGGCTGGCCGGGCACCATGGGCAACATGCTGTCCATGGATGGCGGGACCCTGGAGATACCCTGTGAAGCCGTGCGGATCGACAAGGGTGACCTGACCGTCCGGTTCAACGCCTCGCCGGAGACCCGCCGCCGCCTCATCCTCAAGCTCTACACGGGCGCATACGCCAACGAGGTAACCCGGATCAGAATGGGACGCGTGCTCCTGCGGCTCATCGCGGTGCTGGCGAAATAGCTCCTGGACTACGGACGGGGCCTAGGGTCGGCGGGCTCGTCCCCGTCGGCATTCTCCGGTTCCCTTGTCCGTACAATGGCCTCCATGCGCGCCAGTAATCCCCGCATGGCTTCCGGCGTGGCGTGCTTGGACCACATTTCGAACAGGGTCTCCGCGACCTCGCCCAGTGCCTCGCTGTGCAGGACCACGCGGCATCCCTCGACAGGCTGGCCCCTGACCCCAACCGGATGCACCTCTATATCGGCGTCGTCGGGGCGGTCTGACCGCCTACCGGAGTGCGTGATACTGACCCCGGCGGTCTCGATGTATTTGCTGCCCGCCCGGCTCTGGTATTCCGTCGGCTCGATGAAGGTGACCGTCCTCTGCATTTCAGGCCTCCCTAGATACGCGGACCGGCGGGTGGGGCCGCGTTTACGCCGTCATCGGCATGGGCCGGGTCCAATCCTGTCTCGCAAATTGCGACCAGGCGGGCAGCCAGTGCCCGGCGGACCTCAGGCGTCGCATGCGCGGAAAAATGCTCAAGCACAGCCGCGGCAATGTCCCCGGCTGCCTCGGAGGGGAAAACGACCCGGGCGGAGTCCGACACTTCTCCCCGGCTGGTCACCACCCGTATGCAGGCCTCATCCGTATCGGCGCCAGCCCTGGGCGGCATGGAGGACACCAGCACACCCCGCGACCGCATCTCGCCATTCCGGCCATTGCTTTCCCACAGGGTGACGTCAAGAAATTCAATCCGCCTGTGCATGACGCGTCCACCAATGCCTCCACGCGACCATCATGCCATGCCCGCATGCGAGGGACGAAACCCGGGAACAGCACATCAGGATGCTTGCGCCCCGCCGGAGGGCATGCTAACTCGGATAAGGATTCAATTCGGAGAGCCAGTCCGTGGCTGCCATGTGCAACGTGTTAAGGGCGAATGCTGTCGCCGGGATCGCGCAAGCGATCGCGGGCGGCCAGCTACTGCCACTGCCGTTGCATCACCACCTCCCGTATCCTACGGGGGGACTGGCAGGGCACGCCCTGGGTGAGGAGCAAGGAGTGTAGGCACAAGCCATACCCCTGACATCCGAAGCCTACGAAGCGAAAGCCCCGCCGGTCCCAGTGACCAGCGGGGCTTTCGCTTTTTGCGCTTCAGGAACCCGTGCCGCCATTCATCGTTGAATAGCGGCCGCGGTCGCTTGTGTATTAACAAGTATAGATTTCGTCTTATATT
>JAFEFW010000051.1 GCA_018240405.1 Pseudomonadota bacterium | reverse complement strand
AGGACCGGGAGCCGACGGTGCTGGCCGGATGGATACTTTCTTGGGGAAGCCGGTGTCGTCAATGATCAGGGCGCGGATCCGACCGCGGCGCTCGATAATCGGCAGAACACAGCTGCGGACCGCCATGAGCACCGCCGGGTCGGACCAGTCGGCTTTGGCCACAAAATGGTGCAGCGACTGATGCGCCGCCCGCACCCGTGCGGGATGGATGCGCGCCGCCATGGGCTCGACGCTCTTACGCTCGCCGGGCAACAGCAGCCCCGCGCAATACGAATGGAACGGCGTAGCACGATCGGCATGGCCAAGTGCCGACGTTATCGCCTCGACATAGGCGGCGAAGCGTGATTCGCTGCCGTCTGCGCTGGCTTTGAGACCCACAACCCGCCTCCACGAGTGAGAATCTCCAGCACTGCCAGAGCGGCGTCGAATCGGGCAAGAGGTTTATGACACAGTAAGATTAGCAAGAATGACAGACGCTATGTCGATTGAAAGCGGTCAGGGGTCTAGGCCGCTGGTATGATCCGTCTCAAAGCAGCTCGTGCCGTTTCGGCAGGCATATGCCGTTACGTCGCATCTGGTCGAAGTAGTTCTGGCCATCAATCAGAAGCTGCGTCTGGATCACTCGCGACGAGGATAATGCCGTAGCTGCCAGCGCCGCTTGTGCTTGGTACCTCTCTGTTGTCGTCGCTGACAAAGCCCGGTGTGACGTGATCCAAATCGACCAGCCGCTCGTCAGGCAGTCGGATCAGGATGCGTGCGTCGCGCGGCATGCCGCTCATCGCCTTCGCGAGTTTGTTCAGGATGAGTACCACCGGCGGACCATAGACCGAATTTTTTGCTCAATAGCGGCGCAAACCCTTGATTGAACTTACGTTTTCAGAAAGGCGCCTTTTGCCTACTGAACATAGTACGGAGCGCCTAGCTTGCGCGTCCACTGCAGAATTCCGGGCAAAGAACGCTACGCGCGGACGCGGCCCTTAATGGCGTTGGCCAGCGCCGTGCAGGTGATTCGTCCCTCGCGATCAGCCGGCAGGCGGACGCGCAATGCGGCCTGCACGTGGGCGACAGCATCCGCATCCATCTTGGCGACTGTGGACTTCAGGCGGCCGGTTGCCGTCGCCGAGGACCACAACTCCTCGAAATTCGGAAAGATGCGCTCGACAGCAATGGTCCGGGTCTCAATTCCTTCTAGTCCGGCGCCGGCCCACAGATCTCGCAAGGCTGCCAGGGACGTCACCTCTACACTTGGTGGGGCTTGTGCCGGAATACCGGCGGACTCAAAGGCCGCTTCGAATGGATCGAGTGGGCTGGCAGCTTGGTCGTATGACCAGACATAGGATGCGACTACGCCGCCAGGGCGCACGACCCGCGCCATCTCAGCCACCCCACGCGCCGGCTGCGGCACGAAATGGATGACCAGGGCCATGACGGCGATATCGAACTGGTCGTCCGGGAATGGTAGCGCCATGGCGTCGCCCTGCTGGAACGCGGCGTTTCGTCCCGCCAGCCTGTCGCGGGCAAAGGCAAGCTGGCCTTCGGCAGGATCGATCCCCTGTATATCGCTGGGTGCGCAACGTCGCGCCACCAGGTCGGTGAAAGCCCCGTTGCCGCAGCCGACATCGAGCCAGCGCTGGTCGGGGGGCGGCGACAGGAAATCAAGGAAAACATTGCCTGTGCTGCGGCTCCAAATGCCCATCAAGCGCTCATAGGCAGCACCATCATCGAACGTGATTGGCGGTTGGGTCATAAACGGCTTTCCAATCGTTGTCGGTCACCGCGGACCCGTAAGACTACGCCGCGTCACAACGGCAAGCAACTGCAGGCGTAAATGTCCGCAATGGCGACGGTAACGCCGGCCTGCAGGTTGATCCTTAATGTGGTTTGATTGGCGCAGTACCGAAGAAGGCTACAAATGGGGACGCAGTTATTGCCGATCGACTTCTGGTTCTCGTTAGCGAGCACCTACACCTACCTTAGCGTGACGCGGATGGCCGACGTGGTACAGCGTACCGGAGCCGAAATCCGCTGGCGGCCGTTCAACGTCCGGTCGATCATGATCGAGCAGAACAACATTCCCTTTCGCACAAAGCCGGTGAAGCTGGCTTACATGTGGCGCGATCTGGAACGACGCGCTGCCTTGCATGGCGTGCCGTATGCAGGGGCGCCGCCCTATCCGCTGCGAGACGTAACCCTTTCGGATCGCGCCGCCATGATCGCGGCCCGGGAAGGCTGGTGCCCGACCTACATGCCGGCAATCTACCGGCGCTGGTTCATCGGTCAGCGTGATGTCAGCGATGAACCCGACATCGCCACGGCATTGATCGAGGTGGGTCAGGATCCGGCGCGCGTGCTGACAATGGCGAAGATGGAGAGCGCCGAACAGGCACTTGTCGAGGCAACGGATACAGCGAAGCGGCTCGGTGTGTTCGGCTCGCCAACCTTTGTCGCCGGGCCCGAGGTGTTCTGGGGCGATGATCGGCTGGAACAGGCGATAGACTGGTCACGCGGATCAGGCCGATACTGATAACTGCGGCTCCCTCCCCTGCCCATCGTGGCTGAGGAGCCGCCGGTGCCCTATTTGTCAAATTATGGATGTTATTGCCAACCGTGGGATGAATAACTGATACACTGGTACGTCATTGAAGTTGTAACGCATTACAAGCTGCGTGCGAAGGCAATCGACGAGATGCAAAGTACCCTGGGCGGTGCATCTCGTCCGCGAATTTTCATTTCGATCGGGAGTGTCGGTAGATGCAGCCGAGGTCGTGCCTCGGCAATTATCCTGTCGAGCCCCGTACCTTTCCGCCGCTCGCGTTGTGATCCTTCGATTAGTGACCTTTGATGCCCTCATGGGTGAACAGATGGCACGCCAGAAACCGACCATCGACCGCGGCCAGTTCCGGCGCCTCCACGGCGCAGGCGGGCATTGCGTGAACGCAGCGCGGGTGAAACCGGCATCCGGATGGTGGCTTCAAGGGACTTGGGATTTCGCCGCGCAGGATCACCTCCTCGCGCCGCTCGTTGGGATGGCTCGGCAACGCGGCGGAAAACAGCGCCTGGGTGTATGGATGTTTGGGATCTAAAGCCAGATCGCGTGCATCGCCTGCCTCAACGATCTTGCCCAGATACATCACGATGATCATGTGGCTTAGGTGCGCGACCGCCGCCAGGTCATGCGCGATGAACAAGTAGGCCAGGCCCAACTCTGCCTGCAGATCGACCAGAAGATTGAGGATTTGCGCCCTGATCGAAACATCGAGCGCGGAGACCGGCTCGTCTAGCACTACAAGCCGCGGCGACAACGCCAACGCCCGGGCGATGGCAATGCGCTGACGCTGGCCACCTGAAAACTCGTGCGGAAACAATTGCGCTGCCCTAGCGGGCAGGCCCACGAGGTCGAGCAACTCACTGACCCGCTTCGCGACGCCAGCGGACGACACGGTCTCATTGGTGACCAGCGGCTCTGCGATGATCTCACTGATCCGCATGCGCGGATTGAGCGACGCGTAAGGGTCCTGGAAGACCGCCTGCACCGATTTGCGATAATGGCGCCGGCCGTCGGTGTCGAGCGTCTCAAGGTTGTGGCCGTCGAAACGAATGACGCCTCCGCTCGGCTGTTCCAGGCCGAGCACCATTTTCGCCGTCGTTGTCTTGCCGCAGCCGGACTCGCCGACAAGGCCGAGTGTCTTGCCGCTCTCCACGGAGAAGGAAATGCCGTCAACGGCTTTGACGGTTCCGCGGCTCCCCCCGAAAATACCGCGCCGCGTTTCGAAGTGCTTGCTGAGTTCGACCGCTTCGAGAACCGCCATCATGCGACTCCTACTGCCGCACGGGGCGGTTCCGGCACTGCAAGCCAGCAGCGCGCGGTGCGGTTCTCTTCGAGCGCCACCGACGGCGGCGCCTCGACCCGGCAGCGGTCGAATGCCATTGGACAGCGTGCCGCAAATGCGCAGCCGGGCGAAAGCCGCGCCATGTCGGGGGGCTGCCCTTCGATTGCCGTCAGGCGCTGCCGCATCCCATCGATGCGCGGGATCGAATTCAGCAAGGCTTTGGTATACGGATGCACCGGGTTGTCGAAAATCCGCTCCACCGGCCCGTATTCCACCAGACGCCCGGCGTACATGACGGCAAGCTGATCGCACATCTTCGCAACGATGCCGAGGTTGTGCGTGATGAAGATCAGCGCCAGCCCGTGCTCGCGCTGGATATCCCTCAGCAGCGCCAGATATTGCGCCTGGATTGTCAAATCCAGACTCGTCGTCGGCTCGTCTGCGATCAGCAGCCTCGGTTCACAGGATATCCCAATGGCGCCGACGATGCGCTGGCGCATCCCGCCGGACATTTCGTGCGGGAATTGCGTGACGCGCGTCTCTGACGACGGGATGCGTACCGATTTCAGCAGTTCGATCGCGCGTTGCCATGCCGCCCGGCGGCGTGTGCCTTCGTGCACGCGCATCGACTCCGCCACCTGATTGCCGATGGTGAACAGCGGGTTCAGCGACGCCATCGGATCCTGCAGGATCATGGCGATCCGCTTGCCACGGACATGCCGCATCTCGGAGTCCGACTTCGTTACGAGGTCCTCACCTTCGAACAGAATCTGTCCGTTGACGATGCGTGCAGCGGTGGGCAGCACGCGCAGGATCGACAGCGCGAGCGTGCTCTTTCCCGAACCGGACTCGCCGACGACGCCAAGCGTCTCTCCCGGCCGGATGGAGAGCGTGACGTCGTCTACGGCGGGAACCACGCGCGTTCCCTGCTGCGAGACGTAGTGCGTGGACAGGTTGCGAAGCTCCAGCAACGGTGGCCGGATATCCCGAATGGCGCGCGGCGCCGCCTTAGAGCTGGCGTAGCTGAGGGTCGAGTTTGACACGCAACCAATCTCCAAGAAGGTTCGCCGACAGGACCATCAGCATGATGCAAAGGCCCGGCATAACGGTCAGCCACCAGTAGCCGACCATCAGGCCTTGCTTGCCATCGGACAGCATCAGGCCCCAAGCGGGTTTGGGTGGCGGCACACCGACGCCAAGGAACGACAGCGACGCCTCCGCAACGATGACCACGCCGAGCATGAGCGACGCGAGCACGACGGCGGAATTCATCACATTCGGGAGGATATGCTTGCGCATGATCGTCCACTTCGAGCAGCCAGCGACGACTGCCAATCGAACAAACTCGCGTTCCTTCAGTGACAGGACTTCTCCGCGCACTATCCGCGCGTACCGTGTCCAGTAAACCAGCGCCAGAATGATAACGATGTTCATCTCGCTCGGTCCGACGATGGCCGCAAGGAAGATGGCGAAGGTCAACGCCGGCAGGGCCAGCCAGGCGTCAGTGAGGCGCATGATGGCCTGGTCTACCCAGCCGCCCATATAGCCAGAAATGATGCCAAGCGTGGTGCCGACGACGCCGGCGAATATAACGGCAGTGAAACCGACTACCATGGAAACCCGTGCACCAAAAATCAGCCGTGACAGCATATCCCGCCCGAGTTGGTCGGTGCCGAGCGGATACGTCATGCTGCCGCCCGCCATCCAGAATGGCGGCTTGAAGCGGGCGGCGAGTTTGCCAACCTCGGGATTGTGCGGGGCGAGGAAGTCGGCGAACACGGCGACGAGTGCAATCGTCAGGATGATCAGCACCGGCACCAACGGAAAGTCGCGCGAGCGCAGCAGGCGAAAACGGCCAGTGTCCCGGATCGCTGCAACCTCGGTGATGGTTGTTGTGCTCATGACAGTCAGCTCCCCAGCCGGATGCGAGGATCGATGACGGCGTAGACGATATCCACCAGCAGATTGACGGCGACGATCATTGCACCGCCCAGAATGACGACGCCCTGGACGACCGGAAAATCGCGGAACGATATACCCTCGTAGAGCAACCGTCCGATGCCCGGCCACGCGAACACCGTTTCAACGATCACGGCGACATTGATCATCAGGACGAGATTGATGCCGGCCAGCGTCAACACCGGGATCAGCGCATTCTTGAACGCGTGTTTTGCGATCACCAGCCTCTGCGGCAGTCCCTTGAGCCGCGCCAGCTTGATATATTCAGAGCCGAGAACCTCCAGCATTGACGACCGGGTCAGTCGCATATGGGCGGCGGCGAAATACCAGCCCAGGGCGAAGGCCGGCATGATGACGTGCAACGGTGTGCCGGAACCGGACGACGGCAACCATCCCAGATAGACGGAAAACAGCAGGATCATCAGCAGCCCGATGAAGAATGAGGGCAGCGACAGACCAAGCAGCGCAAAGACTTTGCCGACGCTGTCCCAGAAACTTCCGATGCGCACCGCGGCGATGATGCCGCTGGGGATCCCAATGATCAGCGAGAACGCCATTGCGACGGCCGCGAGCAGCAGCGAGTGCGGCAAGCGTGACCAGTACAGGTCCATCACCGGCGTCTGATAGTAGAACGACTGGCCAAGATCACCGCGGAAAAGGCTGGTCATGAATAGCACGTATTGCACCACCAGGGGCCGATCCAGACCGAACTTCTGATGGATCGCCGCGATGTCAGCCTCGCTGGCGCCCGGTTCGGTCAGCAATGTCGCCGGGTCGCCGGTGACGCGGACAAAGAAGAAGATCGTCACCGACAACAGGAACAGCGACAGGAGCGAATAGCAGAAGCGCTTCAGCACGAATTGCCGCACGCAAGCCTCCCTTTCCGCCTGTGGTCAGGCGGACTTCAGCGTAATGTCCTCATAGGGCGCGGTGTAGGGAAAGCCCGGGATGCGGCCGAAGCTCGACGCCTCGACGCGTGGGCCTACACCGTTGAGAAACGCAAGTTGCCAGATCGGCGCGTAAAGCGATTTCTCGTAAACAAGCTCCTGCATGCGGTGTAGGATTGCCTCACGTTTTGCGCGGTCAAGTTCGATCGCCTGCCGGGGAAACAGCTCGTCGATGTCCGGATAACTGCCGTAGACGAACTGGCCGCCCTTCACCACGAGGCTTTCCATCCGAGTCGCCGCGTTGCCGGATGCGCCGGGACCGATCTGGATGAGGTTCTTGTACTGCTTTTCTCCCCACCCCTTCAGGAATCCTGCGCGTTCGATGGGCCGCAGCCGGACATTGATGCCAACTTCGCGCAGGTTGTTGACCACGGCTTCACCAATGTTGGCGTAGGACGAGTCGCAATAATAGAATCCGGCGTCGAACCCGTTTGCTCGGCCGGCCTCAGCCAATAGTTTGCGTGCCTTGTCCGGATTGTACTCCGGCTTCGGCGGCTGCCAGTAGAATTCAAACATATCCGGCACGACGCCGCTGCCGGTGACATGCGAGTAGCCCTGGGTCAGGGCCTGGTTGATTCCCTCATGATCGATCGCAAAATTCACCGCGCGGCGGATACGAATGTCGTGCCATGGCGATGACGGCGTCCATTGTTCCGGGAAGTAGACGGCGAATGTCCCCTGGACCGCCACCGCCTCCAGCTTGAGGCCCGGCGCCTTGCGCAGTTCCTCCGCAAGCTCGCCCCGGATTGAATAGGCAATATCCACCTCTCCGCTTTTGAGGGCCGCGAGGCGGGTGCCTTCGTCTGGTATCACCTTCATGACGATGCGTTTGACCGGCGGCGGCTTCTGCCAGTACTGCCCGAACGCCTCAAGCACCAGCTCGATCCCGGGATTGAACGATACGAACTTGAACGGCCCGGCGCCAACAGGCGCCTTCTTGAACGTCTCCTCGCCGACTTTCTCGATATGTTTGCGCGGCACGATCCAGCCCGCACCGGTTGTACCACTGTAAAACGTCAGGAAATCCGGCCAGGGCTGCTTCAGCCGGAAACGGACATGCCGTGGATCCGGGGTTTCAATCGACGCGACACGGCCCTGAAGATCGACGTGGTTCGCGCCGCGATACCGCTCGAAGGAGAATTTCACGTCATCAGACGTGACAGGATCACCGTTATGGAACAGCGTGTTTGGCCGCAAGACGAAGTCGTAGGTCAGCCCGTCCTCGCTCGCGGTCCAGGACTCGGCCAAGCCTGCACCGTATGCCGTTCCTGGCATCGGCTTCACCAGAGCGTCGTGCAGCGCGTAAAGCAACAGGAACGGCGTGATCAAGCCGGAGGTCTCCCCGGGATCGAGCCAGCTCGCGGCAAGCGAGATATGCACAGCGTACGTAAGCTGTCCCGGTGCCGCCGCCTCGGCGCGGTGCGCGAGCGCCCCGGTCAGCCCAGCGGCCGCCGACAGGGCCAGAAGGTCACGCCGATGAAGCCGGAATGGCTCCGCGAATAGCTCCCCAGGGCTTCGCGTCATTCGTGTCCTCCAACGTTTCTGTCGCACCTGAGTTTTTCAGGCGCCCTTTATCGCGAGTTCATCGTAAGGCGCCGTGTAAGGGTATCCCGAAATCTTGCCGAAACTGGACTCTGCCACGCGCGGACCGATCCCGTTGATGAAGCCCAACTGCCAGATCGGAACGAACATCGTTCGCTCGTGCACCATCTGCTGCATCTGCTGCAGGATTGCCGCGCGCTTGTCGTGGTTGAGTTCGGCCGCCTGCTGCGGAAACAGTGCGTCGATGTCGGGATAGCTGCCATAGACGAACGCGCCACCCTTGACCGCCAGGCTGGCCAACCGGGTCGCGACATTGCCGAACGCGCCGGTGCCGTTCATGATGATGTTCTTGAACGACTTCTCTGCGTACCCCTTGATGAAAGCGGCGCGCTCAACGGGCCGCAACTGCACCCGGATGCCGACTTCGCCGAGGTTGTTCAGCACGGCTTCGGCAAGATTGCTGTATGATGAGTCGCAGAAGAAGAAACCGGCATTGAAACCTTTTGGATATCCGGCGGCACTGAGCAGCTGCTTTGCCTGCTCGGGATCATATTTCGGCGCCGGTGGCTGCCAGTAGAACTCGAACCCTTCGGGAAAGATCGACGCGCCCGTCAGGTGCGAGTAGCCGAGCGTCAGCGCCTGATTGATCGACGGGCGATCCAAGGCGAGGCTTGCCGCAAGCCGGACTCTTGGATCGTGCCAAGGCGATGCTGCATCGAACTGTTCGGGGAAATAGAGATAAAATGTCCCATGAATGACGACCGGCTTCAATGCAAGCCCCGGTGACTGCCGCAGCTCTTCAGCCAGTTCGCCGCGGATCGAGTAAGCGATGTCGATTTCGCCGCGCTTCAGGGCAGCGAGCCGGGTCGCCTCATCCGGTATTACCTTCATCACCAGTTGTTGGACGGATGGCTTCTTTCGCCAATAACCGTCGAATGCTTCTAGAACGAGTTCGATGCCGGGCTTGTACGACACAAACTTGTATGGGCCGGCGCCAACCGGCGACATCTTGAATGCGTCTTCGCCGACCTTCTCGACGTATTTCTTGGGTACGACCCAGCCGGCACCGGTCGACTGGGTGTAGAACGCCAGGAAGTCCGGCCATGCACTCTTGAGGCGAAATCGAACGTGTCGTGCATCCGGTGCATCGACGCTATCGACCCGATCATGCAGCGGCGCATGATCGGTGCCGCGGTAACGCTGGAAAGAATAGCGGACATCTTCGGCGGTGACCGGCTCGCCGTTATGGAACACCGCGCCGTCGCGCAGCACGAACTCATACGTCAGGCCGTCCTCGCTCGCCTGCCAGGAGGAGGCGAGACCAGGAGCGTAGAGTTGGCCTGGCATCGGTTTGGCGATGCCATCGTGTACTGCGTAAAGCAGCATGTATGGCGTTACGAGGCCATTGGTTTCGGCGGGATCGAGCCACGACGGCGCAATCGAGACGTGGACACCCCAGATGAGTTTCCCGCTGGCCGCGCGGGCGTCCCTGCCACCGATTGCCGCCGCCGCGGCCATCGCGCCCATGCTGAGTGCGTCACGCCGGGTCAAGGGCGTGCGCGAAAGAACGGAACGAGCCGTTTCATTCGACGTCATGATGCCTCCCAGCTCCCCGTCTCATGATTTGGACGAGAATTGCGCGTATCGTAGATCAGATATGCGATTGGATCAATTCTTTTCTGTGTGATGTGGCAAGGCGATGACGTTGTGGGCCGGGTCGACCGTCCACACCCACGCGTGGCTGGTCCGCGGCATGCGGCCCCTCCTCCGCCCGGTGCCGCTGACGACCACAGTGTTCGCTTGTGTCAAGCTATTGGAGTTGCAGCTAACCCAGCGTTTGTAGAGCCTGCTAAAGCTACCCTCAAACGAACGTCCAATTCACCACGCAGGCTGCATAACTGGCGACCGCCCCACGTAGCCTTCAGCAGGTACGGGCTCGCTTGCGGCCTGGTTCTGTGGGAACATTAGTTGTATGAGAGACGACGCTCTTGAGCCGCCTGAGCCGGTGGTGATCACCCGCGATGGACTGGCTGATGGCTCGTTGCTCGCGACGATCCGCAACAATCTGCTGCCTGGCATGGTCGTGCGCAGCGACGAGGAAATCGCCGCGTCTCTCGAACAGACCCTTGCGTCTCATGATCCCGCCGCGGACCTTTGGGTGTTCGGTTACGGCTCGCTAATGTGGAACCCCGCCTTCGACTACGCGGAACAGCAGACCGGCATCGTGCGGGGTTGGCATCGTCGCTTCTGCCTGTGGCTGGAGATGGGCCGGGGCAGTCCCGACAATCCCGGTCTGATGTTGGCGCTCGATCGCGGCGGTACCTGTCGGGGTGTCGCCTTCCGCATTCCGGCGGCGGAGGTTCGCACTGAGCTGCTGATCATATGGCGGCGCGAGATGTTCGGAACTGCTTATCTGGCACGCTGGGTGGACGTCCGGACAGCCTGTGCGACTGTCCCCGACATCACCTTCGTCGTTAACCGCGATCATCCCCGCTACGCGGGCAGATTGAGCGATGCGGAAGCCGCCATGCGCATTGCGTCTGCTTCCGGTTCGCTGGGCACCTGTGCTGCCTATTTCCAGAACACGCTGGACCATCTGGCGTCGCTCGGCATCCGGGATGCTGCATTGCAGCGTATCGCCGCTGGAACTGCAAAGACCTGACGTCGAACAGGTATGAGGGACCACTGGTCGCCGGCCTTTGGAACAAGCGGGATAAACGGCTGCCCATGCCGCTTCTGACAGTTGGGGTGAGGTCGCTATTTGTAATGCGGTCTGCCAATATGTCAGGTCGGCCTTTTGGCTGAAGATGATCCGGACACCTCGTCCCCCGAGGCCGATATGAATCTTGCCGCCATTACGTGACCGGTGCTCCTCGAGCCATTGCGCAAGCCTTGGGTCGTCCCGGCCAACACCTTCCAGCTCGATGGCGCCGGCCATATACTGTTGCTTGCTGCGGTTTGACCATTGTCTTACCTCCACAATTGGCACCAACATACTAATCGGTCGCACCTCGATTCACGGCCACGCCACGTCCTGCGTGTCGGGGTCGTCGAGATTGTGGTCCAAAGCCCTCCGATCCCCCTCATCGTCTGCGACATCGCTGTCGGCGACAGGGCCGACGGACTCCTGCTGCGGCAGCGTGGCGAACAGCCGTTTCGCGTTGCGCATGGCCTCATCGACGAAAGCCATGGCGGCCTCGAGCCCGCTGTAGTCGAGGCTGCGCCGTTCCAGGGGCGTCAGCGGCGGCAGGGGCGGCGGCGGCCCGGTCGGGACCTCGTCTTCGATCGCCACCAGCGGCGGCCGCCCGCGGCCCCGGCCGGGCTCGGGCCGGCGCGGCGGCGCCACGCCGTCGCGCAGCGGCGCGAGGTCCGCGAGGCCATAGAGCCGACGGCGGGCGCGATGGCTGAGCTCGAGTGCGATCCCGTCCCCCCGAAACCCCTCCAGTAACACCCCGGCATTTTGCGGTGCCATGCCGAGCGCGCGGCCGAGCGAGGTGGCCGAGACGAGCGGCGCCGCGGCCATCACGTCGATCGCGCGTGCCGCGCGGGAGGTGCTGCGCCGGCCGTCACGTGCGGCGACCCGGGTGCGGGCGCTAAACCAGGCGTGTTCGAGGGTCATCACGCACTGCAGCCCGTCCGCCGCCTCGGCGGCGAGGCTCTCCAGGAACACCGTCAGCCAGGCGGCGCGGATCCAGGGTGTCCCGGCGCGCAGCGCGGCTGCACCCAGCAGGGGGAACGGCGCGTGCAGAAGCCCGTGGCGCTGCCAGAAACGCACCAGTGCGGTGCGGCCGGCGCGGCGGTCACCGCCCTGGTCGATCCACTGATAAAACCCGTGCGCGCCGGCAAGCAGGGGGGCCGCGCCCGGAGCGGCGGCCAGCAGTCTTTCCGCTGCCTGGATCTCGCCCTCCTCATCGAAATCCGGCCTGACCAGCCACTGGTACTGGTCGAAGGCATGCCGGGCGGCATCGAAGATGGCGCCGCGGTCGAGCATGGTGAGGTAGGGATCCATGCGCAGGCGCAGGCCCTCGAGGAGGGCGGCGAGGTGCCAGGGGTCGATAGCGTGGCCGTCGGCGGCGGCGGCGCGGCGCACCGCGTCGAGGCGGGCGCGGTAGAGGATGGCCGGCAGCAGCGGATGGCCGGTCAGCGCGTGGTCGAGGCGCGCGATCGCTGCGGCCGCGCGGGCCAGGGCGGCGACCACATCCGGTCGCTCCCCCTGGCGCTCCCCCTGGCGCACCGCCGCGTCCCGAATGACCACGCCGCTCATTCTCCGGTCGCCTCCTCCGGCGGCCTGCTGCTCAGCAGCCCCGGCGCCAGTTCGTCCTGGGTCGGCAGGGCATCGGCGCGGTCGGGCGGCAACGGCTGATCGCCGGCAAGTTGGTAGCGGGCGACGCCGATCGGGGTGGCGACGCCGCGCAGCGTGTATTCGACGACGAGCCTGTTGCGCTGCTGGCAGAGGATCAGGCCGATGCTCGGGTTGTCGCCGGGTTCGCGCGCGCGCTCATCGAGGGCGGCCAGATAAAAATTCATTTTGCCGGCATGTTCGGGCGTGAACGCGCCGGTCTTGAGGTCGACCGCCACCAGGCAGCGCAGCCGGCGATGGTAGAACAGCAGGTCGACATAGAAATCCTGACCGCCGATCTCGATATGGTGCTGGCTTGCGAGGAAGGCGAAACCCTGCCGAGTTCCAGCAGCAGGTCGCGGATGCGGGCGATCAGGGCGCGTTCGAGGTCGCGCTCCCGGGCGGCGGGGGCGATGGTCAGAAAGTCGAACCGATAGGGGTCCTTGACGACTTGCTGCGCGAGGTCGGACGTTTCAGGGGGGAGGCGCGCGGAGAAATTCGTCAGCGCTTGGCCCTGGCGGGCGTGAAGATTGGTCGCGATCTGGGCGGCCAGCACGGCCCGGCTCCAGCCGTATTCGCGCGCCGCCTCGGCGTACCAGCGCCTTGCGTTCGGATCCTTCACCCCCAACAGTTCGATGTTCTGGCCCCAGGGCAATTGTCCAACGACCCGTTGGACGAAGTCAGGGTCAGGCCAGGCGTCGGCGAAGGCCCGCATATAGAGCAGGTTGGCGCGGGAGAAGCCGCGCGCGTCGGGGAATTCCGCCTTGAGCTCGGCGGCGAGGCGGTCGACGATCCGCGCGCCCCAGCCACGGGTGCTTTGTGGGGTGAGGATGTCGCGGGCGATCTGCCAGTAGAGGCTGATGAGTTCGGCGTTGACGGCGAGCGAGGCGCGCAGCCGGGCCGCCCGGATGGCGGCTTTCAGGTCCGCGAGCCAGGCCGGATACCCGTCGGGGATATTTGACAGTGTCGCCATCACCTGATTTCAGTGTGTTATCCGCTAGCGAATGTTATATGCGTATTAGCACGAAATTACCATTTTATTCTATGTGAGGCCCCTGCCCCGCCGTTCCGGCGCGTCGAATGCCTGATAAATGCGATTGTCGGGCGTTCGAAAAAGGCGTATCAAAGCGCCATCCCAAACTCAGCCCGGAGCCACCCGCTGTGTCCGCCGACTGCCCCACCATGGCTGACGACGCACACCGCCTGCCAGCACCCGACACAGCCGGCGTAGCGTCTGCCCCACCCGACCCGTTCGCACCGCTGCCCCCCCTCCCCCAGGCTGCCGCCATCGTAGCCGCCGCGCGCGACCTGACCAGCGCCCCGCCAGCCGCCGTCGCCGCCTGGTTCGACCGCGCCATGGACCTGGCCATCCCGGCCAATGACGGCACGATCGAAGGCCAGCGCCGCACCGCCGATGCGATCCGCCGCCGTGCCAAAGCGGCCAACACGATCCGCGCCTATCGCGCTGGCGTGCAGGCCTGGTGCGCCTATGCCGCCCGCCATGGCGTGCGCGCGCTGCCTGCCGATCCCGACGACGTCAAGGCGTTCCTGGTCGACCAGCGCGAGCCCCTGCCCCCGGGAAAGCCGCTGGCGTTGACCACCTTGCGGCTGCGCGCCTCGGCGATCGGCTACATGCACCGCCTCGCCCGCCTGCCGCCACCGTCGCAGGCGGTCGAAATCATCGAGACGCTCACCGGCTACCGCCGTGCCAGCAACGAGCTGCCCCGGCCGAAGCGGGCGCTGCGCCTTGAATTGCTGGCGGCTGTGGTGGCGGCGATCGGCACCGACGCACTGGTGGACCTGCGCGACCGGGCGATCCTGCTGCTGGGCTTTGCCGGCGCGCTGCGCCGTTCGGAGCTGGCCGCCCTGGAGGCACGCCATGTGGAGATCCTGGACACTTTCGAGCGCCGCGGCCTGCGCCTGACCCTGCCGCGCAGCAAGGGCGACCGGGCCGGCCTCGGCGCCGTCGTGGTGATCCCGGCCGGCACCACCGCGCTCTGCCCACTGGCCGCCTACCAAGCCTGGATCCGCGCCGCCGGCATCGCCGCCGGACCGGTGTTCCGCCGGGTTCAGGTGCAGCCGCGCCCCCGGCCGGCGCCGGACGGCTGGACGCCCGCCGTCACGCTGGGCACCGGCGCGCTCGACGACGGCACGATCGCGCGCATCGTCAAGGCCCGCGCCCGCCACGCCGGGCTCGATCCCAGCGACCTCGCCGGCCACAGCCTCAAGCGGGGCGCGCTCAACACCGCCGCCGATCATGGCGCTGAGCCTGCCGCCATGAAGCGGCTCGGCCGGCACAAGAGCTACGCCACCCTCGCGCAGTATCTCGAGGAACGCGAGAGCTTCGAGGACGGAGCACTTAAAGGTTTGTACTAGAGCACGCTCAGCTCGGGCTAACGTCGGTCGTTCGCTGGGATGCCCTATAGAGTGCGATTATCACCGGTCGCTTCCCCGCAGCGTCATGCCCCATCAGGCTTATGGTCCGTATTCCCGCGTCCAGGCGCCCCCTAGACGCCCGCGGCACCAACTTTGCCGCCTCTACTGGCCGGCCCAGCGACAGGGTTGTAGCCACGCCGACCGGACTTCAGTCAATTTCTCTGGAATCATTTGAGGGCGCCGTATCAGCGACCGGCGTCGACGTCGTCACAGAGGGTACCTCTACAGCCCCCGCGCCTGCCGATGGGCCGTTGCTTCAGTTGTAAAGGCCCTGCCGCTATACTCGGCTCCCTATGCTGTAGTGCTCTAAAGCAGTGCAGTGTTCACGAAGCCCCCTTACGCGCCCCGCACGTCGCGCGCTGCTACAGCGTTCCTAAAAAAGTTGGATGCATCCAATTCGACTAGTTCTCTATTTCCTTATCGCTCGCTTTCCTCTAACTTGGATGCATCCAACCCACGTTGCCGGCAGCCCGGCGCATATGGATGCGGAATAGCAAGGCTTACAGCATGGCTCAGACGAACCTGGTTGCCACCTACCAACGCATTGCGGACATTCTCAGGTCCACCCAGCGCGCCGCCATTGAGTTCGAAAATGCCCCCGACAAGCGCAAGCGTCTTCGGACGTTTTCCATACAGGAGGTGGCGTCGCTGCTTGCCGTGCCACATCGGGAGGTTACCGCGTTCCTCAAGACGATCGACGAGAAAGGTGGGTCGTCGCGCACGCGCTTAACGTTCGATGAGATCAACCATCTGCGACGCGAGCTTTTCGGCAGGACAGGCAATCTCGACTTGCTCCCCTGGCGCCGTCCCAACCTGAGCGAGGGCCTAGCAACAATTGTCTTCACCAATTTCAAAGGCGGCTCAGCCAAAACCACCAGCAGCGTCCACTTCGCCCAGTATCTAGCGCGCGCGGGCTATCGGGTGCTCCTAATAGACCTCGACAGCCAGGGCAGCGCAACCGCGCAGTTCGGCCTCGACCCGTCCAACGAGGTCGGCATTGAAAACAGCTTTGCTGCTTGGACGGCTGCCAGGGAGAAGGGAAAGACAATCGACGCATTGTCGATCTGCCAACGGACCTATTGGCCCTCGATCGACCTCGTCGCAGCTGGTGCCGTCCTTACCCAAGCCGAAGAAGCGCTGGCGCGTCGCTCAGCCAGCGGCCAAATGGAACCTGTTCTCTATTTTGACGAACTGAGCAGCTTCCTTACCGCAACAGGCGATATCTACGATGTGGTTGTGGTCGACACCCGTCCGGACGTCAACATGCTGATGACCATCGCTCTTCACGCCGCCACATGCCTCGTGGTGCCAACCCGTGCGACCATGACGGATCTTTCCTCGACGGGCGAGTTCTTCGCGCACCTAGCCAGCTACGTCGGGGATTTCGAGGAATCCTTCGGCGTGCGCCTGCCGACTCAGGTCGCCAGGATCATGATCACGGCGTATGATCCGACCGATCGAAGCCAGGAGGCGCTGGCCGGACTCATTCGCGAGCGCTTCGGCGAAGCCATTCTTCCGGGCGAGTTCCTGCACTCACGTATCATGGGCACCGCCGGGTTCGGCAAGGAAACGCTCTACGAATACGAGCCCACCACGGACAGGGCAGCTTACAATCGCGTCCTTGCCAGCGCTAACGGCGTGCATCAGGCGATCGAGGCACATATCCGGGAGGCATGGGGCAGGGGCCCGACAAACGAAATGCAACACGCCAAGGCGGTCCGAGCATGACCTCGACGAAATCGCGCTTCAGCAGCCTGGCACAGGCCGTGAAGGAGCGCACGGCGGATAATGCATCGGCGACCGGATCACCGGACTTGTCCCGTCCGGCTGGCGCCGGTATCCACAAGCCAGCGGCCGCCCTGAGCGCCGTCAGCGAGAGTTTGCGCGATCACATCAGCCGGCTTGAAGGCGAACTCGCACACTCCAAGAATGCCAACGCTGACCTCCGGCGTGAGCTCGAGTATGCGCGGTCTCTCCAAGACAAAGCCGGCGCTGATGCCGACGAATTTGCCTTTCTGGATCCTGCAAGCGTCGACGACCACCTACCCAGGGATCGCCTGCGCGGCCGTACTGAAGGCCGGCAATTCGAGGAATTACTCGCCGACGTCAGACAGCACGGTCAGAACGACCCGATCACCGTCCGGCCCGTGCCCAGCGGACGCTACGAGATTGCAGCCGGTCGCCGTCGGCTTGCGGTCTGCATCCGGCTCGGTTCCAGGGTGTTGGCGCGCGTCCGCAACCTCGACGACGAAGCTATGCTGCGTATCCAGTTCTCGGAGAACGAGCGGCGAGCGGACATTTCGGCGTTGGAGCGTGCTCGCTGGTTCGCTGATGTGCGTGATCGGCTTCAGACAAGTGGCAAGGAGATCGCCGCACAGTTTGGCGTAGATCCCTCCACCTTCAGTCTTTATCTGCGCCTCGCCCGCTTCCCGGATGAAATCCTTGAAAGGCTGGAAGAGCCTCGCCGGCTTGCCATGTTACCAGCCCGGCGCGTCATGGAAGCGATCGAAAACGACGCAGGAGCCGTTCAGCGCATCGTGGCCGCGCTCGACGCCTACCGAGAGACCACGTCTCGCGACAGCACCTTCGATTCCGCTACGCAGATTGACGTCTTGCTGCGCGCTGCGGAAGGCAAGCAAGCGGCGAGGGGAAACCCACGCTCGCCAGTCCCGGACAGGCGACATATCGTTCATCAGGGTCGGCGCATCGGCACATTGACTCGAAATGGCGGCCAATGGGTTTTCCGCTTCGCCACGTCGATCCCAGACGACGAAGTTCATGCCCTCGCGGAGCGACTGGCGGTGCCGGTCGTCGATGCTCCAAGGCCGCGGGAGGGCACCGATGTAACGCGTCCCGTGAAGCGGAAGTAGGCCAGCGGCGCCGCTGTCGTGGGCGAGCACGCTGCGGCACAAGATCGCAATTCAATCGGCGCAGCGCCACGCTTGCCCATCGGACCGACTCGCTAGCGAACACAGCACGCGGTCTGATATTTGGCGATGTTTGACGCACAGGAGCAGGCAGTTCGAGTCGCGCGGTGAGCGAGTCGGGTCAGCACGCTGATTTTTGGTGATGATCGCAGTCCGATATTAACAGGACCGTCCTGATATTTGGTGATCAAACGCCTGACATTTGGTGAGGCGCCTGAGCTATGCCCACACAACGAATCAACCGGTTACAG
>JAFEFW010000519.1 GCA_018240405.1 Pseudomonadota bacterium | reverse complement strand
TTGGCGGAACTGGAGGCGGCAGGTGTAGCGGTTTACGCCGATAAGGAAGGGATGGATGCCACCACGCCGCACGGCCGCGCCATGCTGCAGATGGCGGCAGTCTTCGCCGAGTTGGAACGCGGCATGATCCGCGAGCGCGTCAATGCCGGTCTGGCGCGCGCCAAGGCGCAGGGCAAGCGGCTGGGCCGGCCACCGGTGTCACCGAAGACGGAGCGGGCGATACGCGCTGAATTGGCCACCGGCGCCGGTATTCTGAAGGTCGCGAAAGCGCTTGGTGTTGGTGTCGGGACGGTGTCGCGGATCAAGGCTCAAAGAGCACCGTCCGGCTGACACCGGTTACCGACGAACACCAGTTTGCTCGCGTTCGGGTGGATGGATAGCCTACACTCCACCCTAACCCAGAGAGCAACATGTGGCAGGATGAGCCGGACGACGCCGAATGCGCGACTATCCTGACCCGGATCATCGATGACATAGCGCCTGCAATCGCCGAGCATCGCGCAGATTTGGAGCGCGAGAGGCGGCTGCCCGCTCGACTATTCAATGTCCTTGCCGACGCTGGCTTGTTCCGCCTTTGGCTGCCTAAAGCGCTTGGCGGACCCGAACTGTCGCCGAACGATTTCATGAGAGTTGTCGAGGCCGTCGCCGCCCTGGATGGTTCCGTGGGCTGGGTTGTCGGCAACGGCGCCGGGATGAGCCGGATCGGGGGCTACGTGGCGCATAGCGTCGCCGAGACCTGGTTCGCCAATCCGCGCGCGTTTGTCGTAAGCAGCACCGGCGCCACAGGGGACGCAACCACTACTGACGGAGGCTATCGGATTGCAGGCCGTTGGCCGTTCGGCAGCGGCATTCACAACGCGACTCACGCAGCCGTACTGTGCCGGGTTGTCGATCGAGACGGCGGTACACAGCAAAACGCCTCTTTGATTTGCTGCTTCGACATCGACAAGGTCGAGATTATCGATAACTGGCACGTGTCGGGGCTGCGCGGCACGGGCAGTTGCGACTTCATAGTGAATGACGCCTACGTTCCTTCCGCAAGTTGCTTCGCGTTTCCCGACATCGTTCCAACGCAGCCTGGTGCCGTATATGGCCTCCCTGCACTGTCCGCGTTCAGTTGGACGGTCGCGACCGTGCCGTTGGGGATCGCCCGAGGCGCACTGGATCACTTCGCGGCACTGGCCGCCACACGATCCCGCTCCGGCAATCCGCTCACCTTACGGGATCAGGAAACAGTACAGGCGCTGTTCGGCCGGTGCGAGAGCGATCACGCCGCCACCCGCGCGCTACTGCGTCATGCGATGGCTGAACTTGTCGCTGCGGTCCCGGCGGCCAGCGATCGCCTTCTGCGGGCACGAGCAATGTTCCGAATGTCGTGCGCCCGCGCTGCGGAAACCGCAAGCAGTATTGTCGAACGCCTTGCCGCGGCGGCTGGAACGGCCGCGTTGATGGAGAGCGGAAGCCTTGAGCGATGCCTTCGCGACGCGCACGCGGCAAGCCGCCACATCGCCATGTCGCAGCAGAGCTACGTGACGGGTGGGCGGATCGCCCTCGGCCTGGACGCCGGCAGCGGTCGGCTGTGAGCATGCCGGTCACCATCATTCTCAAGGGAATGTCCCGCTGACGGCGGCGGGCAGCAGCCTTCGCTAATCCGGGCGGCACAACTTGAAGATGAATGGTTGCAAACGGGCGAGACTTAGTCTCAGGATTAACTGGACGGCCCAGCAAGCCAATTTGACGAACATGGGGAGATGTAAATGCCGATACCTGCCAACTTGCACGGCTT
>JAFEFW010000518.1 GCA_018240405.1 Pseudomonadota bacterium | reverse complement strand
GGAAATGACCTAACGTAGCACGGCCTCGGTCTTCCGCTTGATCAGATCGAAGTCGATCTGGCCCCCGATCCCCGGTTCCGTCGGCGCGTGCATCAGCCCGTTCGCGTCCGGCGCCAGCTCCTCCACCATGCCGTATTTATGCGCCCCGTCCGGCAGCAGCACCTCCCACATCGTGGTGTTGCGGATGGCCATGCACAGATGCAGGTTTGCCCGGTTGTTCAGCGAATTGCCGGAGTGGTGTACCTCGTAGCGCAGGCCGAAGGCCTCCGCGAGGTGCGCCGTCTTCAGCATCGTCGTCAGCCCGCCCTTGTTGGGGATGTCGCCGCGCAGATAGTCGGTCGCCTTCTCGGTCAGCCAGATGGGATAGGTGTCGAGGCCGCCGGCGGGAAACTCCGTTGCCATAATCGGGATATCCAGTTTCTCCCGCAACTTGACGTAGTTGTAGATATCCTCGTCAGCCAGCGGATCCTCATACCAGTAATAATTCATCTCCTCGATGGCCCGTCCGACCTTCAGCGCCTGCGTGTAGTCGTACGACCATGTCGAGTCCAACATGATCCGGTAGTCGTCGCCGACGCCCTTACGCACGGCCTCGCAGACCTTGATGTCCTTGTCCGGGTCCCGCGGCGGATGGATCTTGTACGCCTGCCAGCCGGCCGATTTGAATCCCTGCGCCTGCTCCACATAGGCAGCGGCATCAGGCAGCACCTGCGAACTGGCATAGGCGGGGATCGACGTGCGGCATGTCCCCATCAGCGCGTGCACCGGCAGTCCCGCGATCTTGCCGGCGAGATCCCACAAGGCGGTATCGACGGCGCCGATCACCCGGTAACTGACGCTGCGGTTGATCAGCCGCATGCCGGCATGGATGCGCTCGCGCTCCAGCGGGTTCTGGCCCATCAGCATCGGCTTCAGCGACCGGATCAGCTGCGGTCCGTCCATGGAAGCCGGATTGCTCGCGGAGCCGAGGAACGCATAGCCCTGCAGCCCGCTGTCGGTGCGGATGGTCAGCAGGCCCAGGTTGCTGCCGCTCGCAGCAGTGGAGCCCTGGTGGTAGATCGTCACCGGAATGTTGTCCCAGGTGAAAATCGTCAGCGTTACATCATCGATTTTCATGACATTATCCTCCCGTCGCGGAAGCCTGCCACAAGGCGGTGCCGCGGCAAACCACGGCGCCGGCAGGTCAGAGCGAGGCCGGTTAAGCCGCCGCACCGTTCCGATGCGAGAACGCCGTCTCCGCGCTGGTCACGAACTCCAGCAGGCAGGTCTTGCCATCCTCCGTCGCCCGCTTCGCCCGCAGGATCGCTTGCGCAACGTCGTTCGGGTCGCTGACCCGCTCCGCCCAGGCGCCGAGCGAACGTGCGGTGTCGGAGAAATTGCCGCCGAGGTCACGGGAATTGTGCTTCTCGTGCGACAGTTTCATGTGCGGGATCTCGATCGCCATCGTATTGTTGTTCAGCACGATCGTGCAGGACGGAATCCCTGCTCGGACCGCCGTTTCGATATCGAGTCCGGTCATGCCGAACGCGGCGTCGCCCATGAAGTTGACGCAGAACTTGTCCGGCGCGGCCACCTTGGCGCCGATCGCGAGACCAAGGCCGGTGCCCAACTGGTGCGACTTGCCCCAGCCCAGATAGCCGCGCGGGGTCGTGGCCCGGTAGAACGGCAGCAACTGGTCGCGCGGCGAGCCGGAATCGTGCGTCACGATCGCCTGCGCCGGATCGACGACGCGGATGAACTCCGACATCACGTGATAGGGCGTGATCGGCGCTTCCTTCGAGTTCAGCTTGGCGTGCCAGCGCTGCAGCCACGCCTC
>JAFEFW010000517.1 GCA_018240405.1 Pseudomonadota bacterium | reverse complement strand
CTGCTTGCCTTTGCCCGCCAGCAGGAACTGCTGCCGACGGCACTCGATCCCCACACGATCGTTGCGTCCATGCGGCCGCTGCTGACCCAGTTGCTGGGCGCCAACATCGTGCTTGAGGAGAACTTGTCGCCAAACCCATGGAGTCTGCGCGCCGATCCGAACCAGCTTGAACTTGCGCTGATCAACCTGGCTGCCAATGCGCGAGACGCCATGCCAGACGGTGGGCGCGTCGTAATTGCGACGCGCAATGACATCATTGCGGAAAGACCTGCCAGCAGCTTTATCGAACAGAGACCGCGGCCAGACGCACCGGCAGGGGAGCATGTCGTCATTTCGGTGCATGATACCGGAGTCGGAATGGATGAAGCAGCCCTCGCACGAGCTGCCGATCCGTTCTTTACAACCAAGGGACCCGGCAAAGGGACAGGCCTTGGGTTGTCGATGGTGCACGGGTTCGCGGTGCAGTCCGGCGGTGCGCTGTTCCTGTCAAGCAAGTCAGGCGAGGGGACGACGGCCGAGCTGTGGCTGCCCAGGACAACCGAGCCAGTATCGCAAGCAGAATCTGTACCTGCAGGCTATGCCAGAGTGACTGCGCCTGGGGCCGGGCGCCTGCGCATTCTGCTGGTCGACGACGATCCGCTGGTTGTTGCCGGTGCGGCCGCAATGCTTGAAGAACTTGGCCACGAGGTGACGCACACCGCCGCGTCCGGCAGTGAAGCACTTTCAATCCTCCAGCAGCACAATGATTTTGATCTACTGATGACTGACTACCTGATGCCAGGGATGTCCGGCGCCCAGTTGGCGACAGAGGCTCGCAGGTTGTCTCCGGGATTACCGGTCCTGCTGGCGAGCGGCTTTGCAGAACTCGATAAGCCAATCGGGCTCGAATGGCCGCGGCTCCGCAAGCCGTACAATCTGCGGGATCTGGCAA
Source organism: Pseudomonadota bacterium (assembly GCA_018240405.1). GTDB lineage: Bacteria > Pseudomonadota > Alphaproteobacteria > Acetobacterales > Acetobacteraceae > Rhodopila. The sequence continues at coordinate 888 of JAFEFW010000517.1, read as the reverse complement.
ACGCCCTTGCCGCGCTGAAAGGCGTATGATGGCAGGTAGCGCGATTGTATTGTCAGGTTGGCTGCGATTGATGCTGGGAGGTGAGGGGCAAAGCTGGCCGGATGGATTCAGTCAGCGCTCGTGCTGCAGCGTTGATCGGGCCAAATTGGCCCTGGCATGCAGGGGAATTGGTAGCGGTGATGCAATACATTTGGTGCGGCTCGACCGATGTGTCGGAACGGCCGGAGCCGATCGCCCATGGCTACCGCTGGTTTCGCTGCCGCCAGTGTCGCACCTGCTGACGGTCATCGAACGGGTCTGGGAGGCCGAGGGACATTCCGTTCGCTCGGACATTCGCTCGACACTGCCGGACTCCGTAGTATGCCACTGCCAAGGTGCAGGGCAAAGTAGGACGCAGCCCTGCGTTGTGCCGTCGTAATCCGGTGGGGCTGAACAAGAGCTGCAGCCGCCCGTGAGCGCGGCAGAGGCGGCAACAGAAGGCCATAGCCGATTGTTTCGGATCACCTCCATGTTGTATCAATGGAGATGGTTCAGCCTGCCGTGCCTCACACATGCGGGCTGTTCCGTCGCACTTTGGCGCACCCCTTATCGCCAACTGGGGGTGCGTTCTTTTTGCACCTCACCCCATCAGGGACCAACCGCTGAAAGAGACGCAGCCACGCAAGTGATGGGAGCGTGGCTGCGTTGAAGTGCATCGGGTTTCAAGCGCAAGCAGGTGCGACTGTGAAACTTATGCATTTATGGAAATAGTACGCAAAGCTCACTGAATGCCCCTAAAGTTACAACATTCCGTGATGCATGATGCGGTTACGCCGTTTTCCACCGCAGTGTGACGTTGGTTCACACGGACCTGGACTGCACGTCGCGTGTCCGGCGGTAAATCGGTGC
>JAFEFW010000516.1 GCA_018240405.1 Pseudomonadota bacterium | reverse complement strand
AACAGCACGGCGACATCGGCCTGGTCGGCCATGCTGATCGACGATTTCTCGCCGTTCAGGCGATAGAATTCGCCGTCCCGGCGCGCGGACAGGACAAGGTTCGCGGCATCGGAACCGCCGCGCGGTTCGGTCAGTGCCAGGCACGACACCGCGTCGCCCGAAATGATTCGCGGCAGCCATTCCGCGGCGAGGGCAGGGGAGCCATGGCGCGCAACGATCTGCCCGTTCAGCGAGGCCAGCAGCGGCACGTAGGCGACATTGAGGTCGGCGTAACCGATCGCCTCCATGATCAGTCCGACGGTCACCGAGGCCTCGCCCATGCCACCGAACGCTTCCGGAATATCAGCGCCGATCAAGCCGAGAGCGCCCATGTCCTTGATCAGGGCGCGGTCGATGCGGCCTGACTGCTCGCGTGTCATGTAGCCGGGGGCGATGCGTTCCCGAGCGAAACGAAGTGCTGTGTCCTGGAAGGCGCGCTGGGTGTCGGTGAGGCCGGCCGTCATCGGCGTGTCCTACATTTGGTGCTTGCGGAAGTCGGGCTTGCGCTTTTCGTTGAAGGCGCGGACGCCTTCCTTCGACTCCTCGCTGGCGTAGTACATCGTCAGCGCCTGCATCCCCAACCCACCGATGCCGCGGATATTGTCGCTGTCGGCGTTGAAGGAGCGTTTGGCGATGGCGATGGCGGTGGGACTGCGCTCAAGGATTTCCGCGCACCATTTGGCCACTTCCGCGTCGAGCTGGTCGTGCGGCACGACTGTGTTCACGAGGCCCATCGCCATCGCCTCGGCGGCGGTGTAGCGGCGGCACAGGTACCAGATTTCGCGCGCCTTCTTTTCGCCGACGATACGGGCGAGGTAGGCGGTGCCGAAGCCGGGATCGACGGAGCCGACTTTCGGGCCGACCTGGCCGAACTGCGCTTTGTCTGAGGCGATGGTCAGGTCGCACAGCGTCGCCAGCACATTGCCGCCGCCGATGGCGTAGCCTTGCACGCGGGCGATAACGGGTTTCGGCACGTCGCGGATGATGCTGTGCAGTTCCTCGACCGGCAGTCCGATCAGGCCGCGGCCATCGTAATTCCCGGTGTGCGCCGACTGATCGCCGCCGGTGCAGAATGCCCGATCGCCGGCACCGGTCAGCACGATGACGCCAATCGACTTGTCCCAGCCGGCGGTGTTGAAGGCGTGGATCAGTTCCTCGCAGGTCTTGCCGCGGAACGCGTTCAGCACGTTCGGGCGGTTGATGGTGATGGTGGCGGTGCCGTCGGTGGCATCGAACAGGATGTCTTCGTATTGCATATGCATCGGTCCTGGGTTAGCCGGCCATCGTCAGGCCGCCGGAGACGCTGAGTACTTGGCCCGTAATGAACGCGGCGTCGTCGCTGGCGAAAAATACGATGGCGCCTGGAAGGTCCTCGGGCTCGCCGATGCGGCCCATGGGGACGGAGCGGCGGAAGGCTTCCTCCAGCTTCTCCGGATTGCCGGCGCCTTTCTTGTATTCGGCGAACAGCGCGGTGTTGGTGGCGCCGGGGCAGACGACGTTGAAGGTCAGGCCGTGGCGGGCATGTTCGCGCGCCAGGGTCTTGGAGAAGCCGAGCATGCCGGCCTTGCAGGCGGCGTAGACGGCTTCGCCGGAGGAGCCGACGCGGGCGGCGTCGGAGGCAATGGTGACGACGCGGCCGGCGCGCCGTTGCAGCATGCCGGGAAGCACCGCATGCGTCATGTTCAGCGGGCCGTTCAGGTTGATGGCGATCAGCTTTGTCCAGTCATCCGGCGTGGTGTCCTTGAACAGGCGGAAGACGTCCCAGCCGGCATTGTTGACCAGCAC
>JAFEFW010000515.1 GCA_018240405.1 Pseudomonadota bacterium | reverse complement strand
ACCTTGTCCTCCTCGATCAGGCGGCGCACCTGCTCCACCGTCTTCGGTGGGCTGTAGCCGTCATCGTAGGAGATGAAATTGATCTTGCGGCCGCCGACGCCGCCCTGGTCGTTGACCATCTGGAAGAACGCCGCCTCGAGCTTGGCGATCACGCCATAGGCCGAGGCCGGGCCGCTATAGGCGTTTGTATTGCCGATCTTCAGTTCAGTGTCGGTCACGCCGGGCAGGTCCGCAGCGCCGGCCGGCGCCGGAAGCGACGTTCCGACGGCGCCCATCGCCGCGCCCGCCGCCATCAGGCGGCCGAATTGCCGCCGCGTTGAATTCTTCGTGAGCCAGTCAGTCATGCAAATACTCCCTAAACGCGGCGGTTCTTTACACAGTGCAATGCAAAGCGGAAGTCATCTCGCAACGCCCTTTCCGCCAGGCGGAGCCGCCCCACATGTCACGCATGTGCATTGACGCCCTGTCGGACTTTAAAGAACCGTGAGTGCCTCGCTCGCCGTGGCCCGCACGGTGGATGCGGAGACAAGTCCCCGGCTGCACGAATGCCGCGATTGCGGCCAGATGCAGGTTGTGCCGCCCATGCCGCCAGCGACGCGGGCCATGTGCCTGCGCTGTGACGCGGTACTTCGGCACACACGCCACGACCCGCTGCGCCTGCCGCTGGCGCTGAACGTGGCAGCGCTGGTGCTGATCATCCTCGGCGCCACCCTGACGGTGATCGACGTCAGCAGCGCCGGCCAGGGCAGAGCGGCGGCGTTGCTGAGCGGCGCGGTGGCGCTCGACCAGTTCGGCCTGTGGGAATTATCGGTGGTCCTGCTGATCACCACGCTCGCCGCGCCGCTGGCGCGGGTGCTCAGCATGCTGACCGTGCTTGGCGGGCTGTACCTGCCGCGGCCGCCGGCGGAACTGCGCGCGATCTATGCCTGGATCGAGCACATCCGCCCCTGGTCGATGGTGGAGATCTACCTGCTGGCGCTGTTCGTCGCCTATGTCCGCCTCTCCGACATGGCGCAGGTGGAGATCGGTCCCGCAACCTATGCGCTGGGCGCGCTGATGGTGGTGATGGTGCTGGCCGACTACACGCTCGACCGCCACGCGGTGTGGGAAGCCATGGAGCCGCCGAACCGCGCTCGCGTCTGGCGCGACCGACGGGCGGCGGTGCCGCCGCTGCCGGACACGGCGCGCCGGTGGCGCATCGGCTGCGACACGTGTGAGCTGGTCAGCCGCAGCGCGCCAGGCCAACGCTGCCCACGTTGCGGCTTTCGCCTGCATGACCGCAAGCCCTGGGTCGCGCAACGCACCTGGGCACTGATCGGCGCTGCCGCCGTGCTTTACGTTCCGGCCAATGTGTACCCGGTCCTGACCGTCGTGCGGTTGGGATCGGGCGCGCCCAGCACCATCATGGGTGGTGTGCGTGAACTGATCGATGCCGGCATGTGGCCGCTTGCCGCCCTGGTATTCTTCGCCAGCGTCGTCGTGCCAGTGCTGAAGCTGGCGGGCCTGGCGCTGCTGCTGGTGATGACCCAGCGCGGAAGTATCGTGCTGCTGCGCGACCGGACCGTGCTGTACCGTGTCATCGAGGCGATTGGCCGCTGGTCGATGATCGACATCTTCATGGGCTCGATCCTGGTCGCGCTGGTCCAGTTCGGCGCGCTGGCCAGCATCTATCCGGGACCGGGCGCCCTCGCCTTCGCCGCCGTGGTCGTGCTGACGATGCTGGCCTCACGCAGCTTCGACCCGCGGCTGATGTGGGACCGGCTGCGGCCGGAGGCAGCGTGAGCGAGTCCAAGACCGCATCGCCGCCGTCGGCGGTGCTGCGCGCCGC
>JAFEFW010000514.1 GCA_018240405.1 Pseudomonadota bacterium | reverse complement strand
GGGCTTGCGCTACAACCATCGCGGTGACTACTCGTTGTTTGTCACACCATATATAACGGGTTGCATGTCTCGATCAACTGACAAACCATTGGTAGTCATCACGTGATGGAGAGGATCTGCAGAGTTACCGCGATCGTGGCGTCAGCAACTCCAGCTCTGTCATGCCGAGATGGCGCGCTAGCTCGCTGATGCGGTCTAACGTGACATTTTTTGCGCCGACTTCGATTTCCCAGATGTATTTCTGGCTGAGGCCTGCCAGCCGGGCTAGCTCCCGCTGGGACAGCCCTTTCTCCTCACGAAGCAGGCGAACGTTGCGTGCGAGAATCCGCCGGATTTCAGTGGGCTCCGCGTCCCGCTTTGCCTCCCCAGCACTGCGTGCCACCCGCTTGGGGTTCACTTGAACACACAATCCAGCACGATTCGGCGCTCCTGTATCCTGCCGCATGCTAAATGATCTTGGAGGATCTGCCAGAGGCATTCCGCAGCCAGCAGGCTTCGTTTCATGAGGCTATGACAGAGAGTCCTTTGCCTACCTCGAATATCTTCTTAAGACCGTTGCGACATGACATGCCTGCCACGTCTGCCGAACGGATCAAAACTGAGATGATTTAACGGACCGACCAGGTCGTGGTAGTCTGTGGCCACGGCAACGGTCCACGTCGCCCATAGTGTATTTCTGTTGAAGCGCACTATGGGCGCAGTGCGGCACATCACGCACACCGCCGCTGCGCCATGGCCGGTCCCTCCGTCAGGAGACGTTTCGGCCTCGCCGATGTGCGGCCAGCGGGAACTCAATGATAAACTCGGTGCCGCGCCCGGGCGTCATACTGAGGCGACCGTGCAACTGCGCCACAAGGCCACGCACGATCTCAAGGCCGAGACCGTCATCTACCATGCCAGCCTCGGCTGTTCGCGCAGTGCCGGGGCCATCATCGCGGATGATCAGGGTCGCGCTATCCTCGGTCCTGCGCTGTAACTTCACCATAAACTGCTTGCCCAGCCGCTCCCGAAACACGTGCTTCTGGGCGTTGTTGGCAAGCTCGATAACCAACATGGTGATGGTGCTCATCTGATCGAAGGCGAGAGCGAGTTCGTCAACTTCGATGCTCAAGCCAACACTCTCAACGTCGATGATACTGGACACGGCATCTTTGAGAGTTTGCCTCAATCCCTGCCCGAACAGCACCGGATCCGTCAGGCGCCGATGCACATTGGCTGAAGCCTCGATCCTCTGTGCTGCATCATCAAGCAGTCGGGCTGCGGCTGACGGATCAGCTTCCATTCGTATACGTGCGAGCCGCAGGCTTCCACTGGCCGCCTGCAGTGTGTTTGCCGTGCGATGTTGCATCTCCTGAAACAGCAGACGCTGACGGTCATTCGCTGTCACCAGAGCTGCCACGACGTGCTCCAGCCCAGCCAGAATGGCGATATTGCAGCCGCCGACGACCACCCATCCGACGGGCTGGAGTGGCATGTTGGGTGGTAGAAACCACAGGATGCCGGCGACGACGAACGCCAGCAGCAACACCGCGGCCTGCATCCAGCCGAACAGGACAAAAGCCGCCAGTACCGCCGGATAGAAGGTCAACGCCGGGTTCGCGCCGTAGGCCAGGCCCAAGGCAAAACGGACACGCAAGGCGACGGTGAACAGGATCAGCGCACCGATCCAGCGGACCGCCTGATGACCGGACCGCCAGGCAAGAAGTCTGGCGGCGCGCTGGGCCCATGCATTCATACACGTGTTCTATCATGCTCGGCACATCCACCTGAAGTTGCAGCCGCGACCAGTTCCGTCGGCAGCCATATTTGGGTCACCTGCCGATTTGTTCA
>JAFEFW010000513.1 GCA_018240405.1 Pseudomonadota bacterium | reverse complement strand
GATCTGCAGCGTGAACGTGTCGGCAGTGTCCCCGGCGCCCCATGTCCAGACATAGGTCCCGGGCGTCACGCCGAGGCTGGCAAACGTGGCGCCATCGAAGGTCTCGGTTGCGGCCAGAGGGTCGCCGGACGCGTAGCCGCGCTCGACGAAGAAGTGACTGGTTGTATCAAACACAATGATTTTGCCGATGAGGCTGGAAGCGAGCGTTGCGTCTCCCGGCCCGAAAGGCGGCGGAGGATTGATCCCGATGTAGGAGTCGGTATCGCCTCCCGTCGGTGGCGCGAACGAAACGACGGAGAACTTGGGTAGAATGAGACCCGTATTGCGGTCCGGGCCAAGTGGTGTGAGGCCATCGAGCTTGATGGAGCCTGCACCCGTCATGATGACGCCGCTGGCGACCTCTTTCATTGTCGCAATGAACGCCGCCTGCGCCGCGGGCGGCGATGCGGATGCCATCACGGCGGCGAAAGCTGCACCCAACACCAGCACCCGGCTAGGCATATCCGTGTCCCTCATTTAGAGGTGCAACCATCGACCGTCTGTATACAAAATGCAATAAGCCCGCCCGATCCAGACAATGGCTTCCATCAACGGTGTCGTAGCCGCTGTCGGTACTTGGCCGTCGAAGCCGGGACACGTCACCCGCGGGCCGGAGAAAACGGCTCCAGGGGGGACGCATCCGCCGGTCGGCAGCGGATACGCCCGCACCTGTCTGGGACCGTTTCGGCCAACCGGAGGTGCGTGCCGGCGCGCACTTCGGTCGGCTTGGCCAGTATCGGGTGAGGCCGGTTAAGGAATGATGAACGCTGGTCGATGGCATCGCCGCAGCGCGAACCTGCGTCGGTCCATCCTTCGTTACCTGGAAGATGGTTGACGCTGTGCCGAGGCTGCGGACGACAAAAAGCCGCCTTTGGCTTCCCGGGCGCCCGCTGCCACTATGGTAGGCACAGCCCGAGCAGCCGGGGCCGTTGCGGCGGCTGCAACCAGGACCGCCGCGTCAGCCAAGGGACCGTCCCATGACCCGTCAGATGCACCTGAATCTGTTCATCCACGGCCGCGGCCATCATGAGGCCGCGTGGCGCCATCCCGGCGCCTCGACGCTGCCGCTGACCGATATCGCCTACTACACCGACCTGGCCCGGCGGGCAGAGGCCGGCCTGTTCGACTCGATCTTCCTGGCCGACTCCCTGGGCGTCGGCGAGGACGTGGCGCAGGCGCCGCGAAGCTGGCTGGAGCCGATCACCACGCTGGCGGCGCTCGCCGGCGCTACCAGCCGGATCGGGCTGATCGCCACGTGCTCCACCACCTACACGGAACCGTTCAACCTGGCGCGCCAGTTCGCCTCCATCGACCACATCTCCCACGGCCGGGTCGGCTGGAACATTGTCACCACGTGGCTGGCGAGCGCCGCCAGCAACTATGGCGGCCACGGCGCGCTGAGCCATGCCGAACGCTATGAGCGCGCGGAAGAATATATGCGCGTGGTGACGGGACTGTGGGACAGCTGGTCCGACGATGCCGTGGTGGATGACCGCGCAAACGGCATCTACGCTCGGCTCGACGGACTGCGCATGCTGAATCACGCCGGGCCGCACTATCAGGTTGCCGGTCCGCTCAATATCCCGCGTCCGCCGCAGGGCCGGCCGGTCTTCGTGCAAGCCGGGTCGTCGGAAACCGGCCGGCGCTTCGCCGCCCGCTATGCCGAGGCGGTGTTCACCGCGCAGATGGAAAAGGCGACCGCGCGCGATTTCTATACCGATCTGAAGCGCCTCGTCGCCGAGGAGGGACGCAAGCCGGACCAGGTGCTGATCCTGCCCGGCCTCAGCCCGGTGATCGGCGCCACGGA
>JAFEFW010000512.1 GCA_018240405.1 Pseudomonadota bacterium | reverse complement strand
GGACAGAAAGCGCGAGAGGAACCAGGCATGCCCCACCGCGTCGGCATGACGAGTTGGTACAATCCCGGTCGCCTGGTCTCCATCGCGATCCGCGTGGCCATCTCGACCATTTTCGGGGAATTCGTGGACCGGCGGGAGGCAATGGCCGCCGCGCGTGAAATCGACCCCGATGCGATCGACAAGAACTACGATTACAGTGCCAACGACGAGCTCTGGTTCGACTTCATGGCCGACACGGGCGACGGCTGGAACCCGGCCTACGCCATGGCTCGGCTGCTCGCGGAGCCTGTCCTTGCAGTGCCCGACACAGTGTCCGCCGAACATCATGAACTGCCGCGTGGGCGGTTGCTTATCCTGGGCGGGGACGAAGTCTATCCTACCGCATCTCGTGAGGATTACGATACGAAACTCGTCGCGCCGCTGAAGGAGGCAGCCAGCCATGTCACCTGGCCCAATCCGCCGCCCGACCTTTACGCTCTCCCTGGGAACCATGACTGGTACGACGGGCTGAGTGCGTTCGTCGGGCTTTTCTGCGCCCGGCGGATCGGCGGGCCGCTCAGCCCGCCGCGCAACGGGCGCAGCATTGGCGGACGCCTGACGCAACAGACAAGAAGCTATTTTGCGCTGAAGCTCCCCGGCGGCTGGTGGCTCTGGGGCATCGATGCGCAACTTACCAGCTACATCGACCAGTCGCAGGTGGACTTCTTCGCGACTGTCGCGAAAGAATGGATGCCGGAACGGTCCAAGGTCATTATGTGCGCGGCGCAGCCCTACTGGGCCTATGCCAAGTCGAACCCGGACGCGGCAACTCATTTCACCAACTTTGCTTATATGGAAAACCTGCTCGACACGGCGGAGAAGAGCCATGAGCTGCGCCTGGTGCTGACCGGCGACAGCCACCACTACGCCCGATTTACCGAAACGAATGCGGCGGAGCGAGAGGTTCATTACATTACCGCTGGCGGCGGCGGCGCCTTTCTGCATCCGACGCACCAACTGCATGACACTGACTTCGAGTCGGACATGCCGCTGCCAGGCACGCCGCGCCCGATACCAGATACCAAAAAATATAAACGTAGCTTCAAGCTGGCGGCGGACTCCAGGACCAGAAAGCCCAGCGTATTTCCGTCCGCCAAGACATCGCGCCGCCTGGCCTGGCGCAACCTGGCTTTTGCCATCTACAATCCGGTCTATACACTTTCCGTCGGCGCAGCCTGTATTTTCTTCGCCTGGCTGTTGCACGCCAATGCGCGATTGTACGGGATCGATCTGCCGACGGCGCTGGGCCGTCCGGAAACTGGCTACATCGCGGCCCTGTGCTGTTACTTCCGCCTGGTCATTGCGACGCCCTGGCCGCTTCTGCTGGCTGCTGCTGTAGCCGGCGGCTATTATTACCTTGCCGATTTCTATCCCAACTGGCGCAGGGCGTTGGCCGGTGGTCTGCACGCGCTGCTGCAGATGGGCGCTGTGGTTTCTGTCACGCCATTGCTTGGCTGGCTGGTACAGCCGGCGCCGCCCGCGTGGCGCACCGTCCTGCTGATTGCGTCCATCGGCGCTGCCGGCGGGATCCTCGGCGCCAAGCTGCTGGGCGTATATTTCCTGTTCTGCCTGAACGTCTTCGGCGTCCATTGGAACGAAGCGTTCTCCTCTCTTCGTATTGCCGATTATAAGAACTTCCTGCGGCTTCATATCGACTGCTCTGGCAAGCTGACCGTCTACCCGGTTGGACTTGCGAAGGTGCCCACGGATGACGCCGCCGACGGCACAACAAAGCCAAGGTTGACGCCACACATGATCGAGAAGCCGATTCCGTTGTGTTGACACGCAGTCTTGCATCCCTGGATCGG
>JAFEFW010000511.1 GCA_018240405.1 Pseudomonadota bacterium | reverse complement strand
ACGGCATTTGAGACGCGCAACAAGCTGGCCCGCGAACGCATCGAGGCAATGCAGGCGATCTGGACGCAAGACACGCCATCCTATGAAGGCGAGTTCGTGAGATTCGGACCGATGAACCAGTGGCCGAAGCCGTTCCAGAAGCCGTACCCGCCGCTCATTGTCGGCGGTGCCTATCCGCACGCCGCCCGGCGGGCGATCCGTTACGGCAACGGCTGGATTCCGCGCGCTGACCGGCTGGAGCACGATGGGATTGGCGTGGTCGTGCAGAAGTTCCGCACCATGGCGACGGAAGCCGGCCGCGATCCGGCGGAACTGCCGATCAGTATATTCCGCGTGCCAGACGACATTCAGAAACTACGCTTCTGCCAGGAAATCGGCATTGACCGCGTCGTGTTCACCCTGCCGGAGCACAAGGAGGACAGGATCCTGCCGATCCTGGACCGTTGGGTCCAGGTGAAGCGCGAGCTTGGGGTCTGAGCGATGGCGGTGCATCTCGGCTATCTGCTGCCGACCCGCGAGCAGATCATGCAGGGCCGGCACGAAACCGGCCCGCTGCTGGACCTCGCCGCCCGCGCCGCCGCCCTGGGCTTTCAGTCCGTCTGGGTCGGCGATTCACTGACCGCCCGGCCGCGGCACGATCCGCTGACGCTGCTGGCGGCGGTGGCCGGGCGGACGCCGTCGCTGACCTTGGGCACGGCAGTTCTGCTGCCGCCGCTGCGCAACCCGGTGCTGCTGGCGCATCAGGTCGCGACGCTGGACCGGCTATGCGAGGGCAAGCTGATCCTGGGCGTCGGCTTCGCCGCGGACGTGCCGAACATCCGCGCGGAGTTCGCCGCCGCGGGCGTGCCATGGGACAAGCGGGTCGGACGGATGATGGAGGGGCTGCGCCTGTGCCAGGCGCTGTGGTCGGGGGCGCCCGTGGACTGGGACGGACGCTGGCAAATGAAGCAGGCGACCGTGGCGCCGACGCCGCACCGGCCGGGAGGTCCGCCGCTGTGGATCGGTGGCAACCGGCCGGCCAGCCTGGACCGGGCCGGTCGTTTCTTTGACGGATGGTTTCCGAATTCGCCGGCGCCGGCGGAGTTCCCTGAACGCATGGCGCACATCCGGGAGGTCGCGCAGACGCACGGACGCGACCCGACCGCGATCAGCGGCGCGGTCTATCTGACGGTTTGTATTGACGAGAATGCCGCCGCCGCCGAGGACCGGATGAACCGGTTCATGGAAGGCTATTACGGCCAGCCCGCCGCCGCGATGCGCAAGCGCCAGGTCAACTATGCCGGTGGGTTGGCGGGTCTGGGCGAGTGGCTGACGGCTTACGAGCAGGCCGGTGTCACGCATCTCTGCCTGCGCTTCGCCGGCGATCATGAGCGGCACATGGACGCAGTGGCCAGGTTGCGAGGATTATAACAATAGTGGCCCAGGCGCGGCCTCGGCCGCGCCGTGGGATCATTATCTTTGTCCGACGAACTCCCGAAGCTTGACGTTATGAGCGGCGGCAATCATTTCGGCGGCTTTCTCTCCGATCATGATTGACGGCGCGTTGGTGTTGCCGCTGATGACGTTGGGCATGACGGAGGCATCTGCCACGCGCAATCGGCCGATCCCTTTGACGCGCAGTTCCGGATCAACAACGTCGCCGATGCGGCACGTACAGGTTTCATGATACACCGTCATCGAGAAATGCAGGGCCATATCCTCCAGTAATGCATCGGACGGCTCGCTGTTCGGCACGTAGTTGTGCTTCTCCGCGAGGAACGGCGGAATCAACACCGGCCCTATCTTGTTGTTGCCGGGCCAGTGCGCGGCGATATCGAGGGTCTTGCGAAGCACCGCCTGCATGACCTTCATGTCGTGCGGGTCGTCGTAGTAGTTCAACCG
>JAFEFW010000510.1 GCA_018240405.1 Pseudomonadota bacterium | reverse complement strand
AGACACTACCACTGCTGATGCATTCATTCGCGTCACCTCCTGTTCGTGCACGGTGAGCAAGTGCGGCAAACCCCACCGTAGCCGTTTTCTCAGTGGTCAACCTGAAGCCTGCATGCTTGTTGCAAAAAATCCATCACTAAAAAACAGGCCGATTCTGAAGCACGATTCATTTCTTCGCTCCTTCGACGCCAGACGGTCACGCTCAGGCTGTCAGGGAAATGGCACCGGCCGAGGCGTCTGACGCAGCAATAGATTTCCACACGGGTCTCGGATGCGGGAACTGCTCAACCCCGCTCGACACCTCCTGCTGCTGAAACTGCTTGACGCGGTCACGGTGGAGTCGATTCTAAAGTCAGGGTGACCAGCACCCCGGACCTCACCAAGCTGTCGCCTGCCGAGAAGGATGCCCTGATCCTGACGCTGTCAGCGCGTCTGGACGCGGCGCTGGCGCTGATTGCCGAGTTGCAGGCGCGGATCGATGATCTGACGCGCCCGGGCAAGACGCCCGGCAACTCGAGCCTGCCGCCATCGAAAGGTCAGAAGCCGAACCAGCCGCAAAAGCCGGATCGTAAAGGACCGCGCGCCGGCAGCCTTGGCCGCAAGGGCGGCGGCCGGGCGCTGACGGCAACTCCCGATGAAACGGTGATCGCGCAGCCAGCCCGATGCCGGCACTGCCAGGCCGCATTGACGCCGGCGGATCAGCGGTTGCAGGCCCGTTACGACAAGATCGATCTGCCGCAGGTGCGGCCCGTCGTCACCCGCGTCGAACGCTACGCCGGCCATTGCCGGTGCTGTGGCAGCATCACCCTGGCGGCGGTGCCCGAGGGACTGGAGCCAGGCACACCGTTCAGCATCGGCATTGTGGCGCTGGCGATGTATCTGCGCTTCGTGCATGCGATCAGCTACCAGCGCCTCAGCCGCCTGCTGCTGGACCTATATGGGTTGTCGATCAGCGAGGGCGCCCTCGACGCTGCCTTCCTGCGTGGCAAGCCCCGTTTCGATGCCGATGTTGCCGCCATCCTGGCCCGCCTGCGGCGCGCCCGGGTGATCTGTTCGGATGAGACCTCGGTGCGCATCAGCGGGCGGACGCACTGGAACTGGGTCTTCCAGAACGATGATCTCGTCATCCACGTCATCCGTCCCAGCCGCGGAGCCGGCGTGGTGGCGGAGGTTCTGGACGGGCATCGCCCGGCGCTGTGGGTATCCGACCTCTACAGCGCGCAGCAGGGTCATGCCGATACCTGGCAGATCTGCCTCGCGCATCAATTGCGTGATTGCCAATACGCCATCGAGGCCAGCGACACGGTGTTCGCGCCGCGCATGAAGGCGCTGCTGCTGCGTGCTGCGGTCCTGGCCCGGCGGCACCGCACGCTCGCCGAAAGCACAAGGCGGGCTTACCGGGCGCGTCTGGAGCGCGACCTGAACGCCATCATGGTCCTGGCACCCACGCAGCGTGATGGCCGTCGATTACGTCAGCGATACGGCAAGCTGCGCGAGCACCTGTTCACCTTCCTGACCCATCCGCAGCTCACCGCCGACAACAACAGCAGCGAGCGCAAACTGCGCCCGATGGCCACCTACCGCAAGGTCACCGGCGGCTTTCGCTCCGGCTGGGGCGCTGATCTCTATGCCGCTGCCCGTTCCATCGGCACCGCCAAGCGACGTGGCGTCGATGCCTACGCCGCCATACGCCAAACGTTACAAGGCCAGGCAGCGATCGTGCCGGGTTGAGCAGTTACCGGATGCGAGTATCCGATAGTCACGGCCTCGACAAAGCGGGTTGGCATGGCGGACGCTCTAGGCAAGGACGACCCCTCACTACGCGACCAGCGTGCTCTGGACAGTCTCGCCTTCTTCATTGCAGCAATGCTGACGGCGTTCGGCGCG
>JAFEFW010000050.1 GCA_018240405.1 Pseudomonadota bacterium | reverse complement strand
TGCAGGGCCTGTCCGTGGGCGGCGAGCTGACCATTTCGATCGTGTATCTCGGCGAGGAGAGCGAGGCCCATCGCCGCGGCTTCGGTGCAAGCTGGACCTTCTTTGGCTCCACCTTCGGCGCGCTCTGCGGATCGGCGCTGATCGGCCTGCTGAACACAACGCTGGGCCATGAGGCCGTGATGGAATGGGGCTGGCGGCTGCCATTCCTGTTCAGTGGTGTGATTGGCGCCGCGGCCCTGCTGCTGCGCTATATCGGCGTCGCCAGCGAGGGCCGGGTGCAGGCCAAGAGCACCAGCCCACCCATCGTCGACGCAGTCCGCCTGGAAGGGCGCGCGATGATCGCAGCCTTCCTGTTCTGTGTGCCCGCCGGCGTGGTCTACTACGTGGGGCTGATCTACCTCGTGACGTTTGTGCAGAATTTTGACGCCATTCCAGCTGCAGAAGGGGATTACATCGTCTCCGCCGGCATGGTCACGATCCTGATCTGCCTGCCGTTGTTCGCTCTGCTGGCGGACCGTGTCGGCTGGCGCAAGGTCATGGCGTGCGGCGCGATCGGCCTGATTCTATATTCCTGGCCAATGTTCTGGATGCTGACGCAGAAGGAACTCTGGCTCGCCTATGTCGCTGAAATCGGCTTTGCCGTACTTGAGGCCTGCTATGCAGGACCGTTGCCGGCAATGCTGGCAATGCAGTTCCGACCGGAGGTCCGTTGCACGGCGGCATCGGTCAGCTACGGACTGGCGATGGCGACGCTGGGCGGCACCGCACCGATGATCGTGGTCTACCTGATCGCCCGTACCGGCTACATGACGGCGCCGGCCTGGTACATGATCCTGGGGGAAGTGGCGGGACTATGCGGCCTGGCGATGGCGAAACGCACGCCTGCTCCGATCTAAAAGTCGAGCCCCTGGTTAGCTCCCATACGATGCAGCGTCCATCCGGACGTATAGACGGCACCGCTGCCGTCCGGTGCGGCCAGCCACAGCGCGATCTGCTGCCGGTCCGTCGCCACGCGCGCCGGCACCCAGACCGGTTGCCAGCGGTCACGCAGCTCCAGGTCAACCGGCCGGCCGCGCCCTAGGTCAGCGCCAAGCGCCGCGAAATCGAGGCGATTGCCGGTGAACGTCGCTGGCAACCAAACCCAGGTGTGGACTGCCACCAGTGATCCAGGCTCCGCCGGGGCAACGACAGCCGATTGTTCCGGCTGTGCGGCGCCCGGGATAAAGCGTCGCACGTGCCCGGGTCCTGGGGGTGGCGGCAGCGCCTCGCCTTGCCCGTGGCGCAAGGCCACCGCCTTGATGGCGATCTGCTCCCACGCGTCATAGGCCACGCGCGGTGGGCTATCCGTCACCAGATGCGGCATGCCGCCGTAAAGCAGGCCGTCGATGCCGGACGGCTCAACCCAGGCGAAGCAACGGTCGGGCCGGTCGTCCATGCGGACCCATAGCAGCCAGCCTGGGCCATGCCGCCGGATGCTGCGGGCGAGACGTTCCGCCAACGGCTCGTTGAACTGAATCTGGTGGCGGTAGGTGAAGATCTTCTCGCCGTCGCGCAGATCCTGCAGCAACTTATCGCGCAGCCAGCGAAACGATGTGATGATCCGGGGCACCTGTGCCTCGGGACCGGCGGCATCGCTGGCGAGGCCGGTGTGGAAACGGAATCCGTAACGACGGCAGTTCAGTACGAAATCCGGCCAGCCGGACGGCAGAACGATATCGAAGGCGCCGTCATCGAACATGCCGGCGAAATCGGCGTCAAGCGCGTCGATCAGCTGTTCCGTCCGGTCGAAACCGACATTCTTGAACAGCGAAAGGCCCCGGCAACCGGCTGCGTCCTGGACAAAGCCAAACTCGCAGTTGTTGCCAAGGCCTTCGAACGCCGAAAACAGCTCGTGCCGTTGCATCCATCCTCTCGCGGCGCCGTGCAATCGGGCGTTGCATAGCCCGACTGCACGGGTCCGGAAAAGGGATGACTACGAGGTGTGCCAGCCGAACTGCTGCGGCTTGCGGCCTGCGGTCGGCGCCAGCTTGACGTTGACCAGGCCGGGCCCGTTATGCGCCATCAATTCATCCAGCGCCTTGCGCAGGTCCTTCGGGTCCTCGACGTACCAGCCGCGGCCGCCGAACGCCTCCATCAGCTTCTCGTAGCCGGAGCCGATCGACATCACGCGCGGCGGGATCTTCAGCCGGTCGTCCGGCAGCGCCTCGATGCCGCTGCCGATGCCGCCGTTGTTCAGCACGATGATTTTGACCGGCATGTTGTAGCGGCACGCCGTCTCGATCTCCATGCCCGAGAAGCCGATGGCGGCGTCGCCGGATACCGAAACGATCGGCCGGTCGGGATGCACCACGGCGGCGGCGATGACGAAGCCCATGCCAATGCCCATCGTGCCGTAGCTGCCGGCGTCCAGGCGCAGGCGCGGGCTCTTATTCGGCATCTGCGTGCGGCCAATATCCATCGTATTCGCGCCCTCGCCGATGATCACGGCATTGTCCGGCAGGATGGCGCTGATGTCCTTGAAGGCGCGGTAGTAGTTCATCGGGTTGGAGTTATCCTCGGCCTGCGGCGCGATCTGCTTGGCGTTGGCTTCAGCCTTGGCAGCAATGGCGGCGTGCCAGGGCGTATCCTTCGGGTAGAACCACTGCCGCTTTTCCAGAGCCTTGTTCAACTGCCCGACGATCGCCTTGCCGTCGCCGACCAGTGCCACTTCGGCCGGCACGTTCTGGCTGATCGCCTCCGGTGATATATCCAGCTGTACGATGCGTACATTCTTGTTGAACCGCGGCGGCTTGCCGAAATGCATGATCCAGTTGAGCCGAGCGCCGAGCAGGTAGATGACGTCGGCTTCCTGCAGCGCGTGGGAACGAGCCGCGCCGACGGACAGGGGGTGGTTGTCGTCCATCACGCCCTTGCCCATCGGCGAGGCGAGGAACGGCACCTGCGTGCGCTCGATAAAGGCGCGCACTTCGTCTTCCGCGCGCGACCACGCCATACCCTTGCCAACGATGATCAGCGGCCGCTGCGCGCCTTCCAGCACGTTCAGTGCCCGCTCGACCTCTTGTTCCGGCGCGATCATGCGGGGCGGTTCGACAACCGTGGCGGCCTGCTGCACCTTCTCCTCGTCCACCTCACCCAGGATGATGTCGTCCGGCATATCCAGGTAGCAGGCGCCAGGCCGGCCGTAGATCGAATACCGCACGGCCATTTCGACATAGAACGGAATGCGGTGGGTGTGCTCGACCGCGTGGGCGAACTTGCAGAACGGTGTAGCGATCAGCACCTGCCGTTCCTCCTGGAACGCGCCCATGCCGTTCTGGTGCACCGCCGAGGCGCCGCCGATCAGGATCATCGGCCAACAATTTTGCTGTGCGTTCGCCAGACCGGCGAGGCCATGCACCACGCCGGGGCCGGATACGACAAGGCACGCGCCCGGCCGGCCGGTCAGGTAGCCAACAGCCTGCGCGGCATAAGACGCCGACTGCTCATTCCGCATGCCGTAATACTTGATGCCGGCGGCCTGTGCCGCCTCGGCGATTGGGCCGACGGGAAATCCGACGACACCAAACATGTATTCCACACCCTGTTGCTTGAGGCTGCGCGCGATCAGGGTTGCGCCGTTGACTTTGGCCATCCGTTTCCCTCCCGTTCTTCCCGGCGCACCGATCTGTGCCGGTCACGATGCACTAGCCTGCGTTTTTCCGGCGGGCTTGGGAAGAGGGGCAGCAAGCCGGCACGATCAGCCGGCACTAGGAATATGCCGCCGGCAGCGCTCCAGACCGGCGATGAGAGCTTCCATCTTGCCGGCGGATACAACGATTTCCGCATCCGGCACCGGCGCCGCAACACGCAGGCGGCGGGCCTGCCGCAGCAGGTCATCGACGCCATCCGCCGCAACGAACATCAAGGACGATGGGCCGGTCAGGGCCGGAATATTGGGTGCGCCGTTGCCGCCACCCAGCCAGGCAGGACCGATCTGGACGGCGAGGTTGAGGAACGACCCGGGCTGGAACCGCCAGCTCGGGTTCTGAATCACGGCTCTGGTGGGCAGACCACTGCTCCAGACAAAGCGCGCCTCGGTACTGCCGCCGTCCAGGGTCAGGGTGCAGGTCAAGCCACCACTGGAATGATGTCCGATGACGGTGCCCGCATCACTGCGCCACCACACGGTGTCGGCCGGCGCTGCTGCCAGGATCGCCGCAGCGAGTAAGGGAAGTGTCAACATTCCGTTTCGGATAAACTACGATCGCAACTGAAGATGTTCAGGAACAGGATGAACGTTGTGGAACGGCTTCGACGTCGATGCGGCAGGCGCCGGGCGAAGTCAACGCGCACCTCTGGACCATGAAGCAATTTTCACGCAGGCTTGCGGCTTCATGAACAGAGAGGGCAGGCGCATGACCCACCGTCCGACTGTCTATGGCACACGGCACGCGATCTCCGCGGGACACTATTTGGCCGCCTCGGCCGGATTCTCCATCCTGGAAGCCGGCGGCAACGCCATCGACGCCGGTGTGGCAGCCGGTATCGCCCTCGGCGTGCTGCAGCCCGACCTGGTGAATTTTGCCGGTGTCGCGCCAATCCTGATCCGGCTGGCGGACGGCACGGTTGAGAGCATCGCCGGCTTGGGCTGGTGGCCAAAGACGCTGCCAGCCGACCTGTTCATGCGCGAGCATGGTGGGAAGATTCCCGACGGCGTGCTGCGTACGGTCGTGCCATCCGCACCGGATGCCTGGATCACGGCGCTGCGCCGGCACGGCACGATGCGGTTTGCCGACGTAGCGGCGTCCGCCATCCGTTTCGCTGCCGAAGGCTTCGCCGTCTATCCCCTGCTCGCGCGGTCCATTGCCTCGCACGAGGACGAGTATCGCCGCTGGGCGTCCAACACCGCGGTGTTCCTGCCGAACGGGCGCGTGCCGCTTGCGGGCGAGAAATTCGTGCAGGCGGACCTGGCTCGCACGATCCAGTTCATGGCCGATCAGGACCGCGCGGCCGGAGCGGACCGGGAAGCCGGGCTGAAAGCGGCGCATGACGCGTTCTATCGCGGCGACATTGCGCACGAGATCGTGAAGTTCCAGCAGCAGGAAGGCGGCTACCTGTCGATGCAGGATCTGGCGGAGTACCGCTCCGCCATCGAGCCGGTCGTGCGGCGGCGCTGGCGTGGGCACGAACTGATCACCTGCGGCGCATGGTGCCAGGGGCCGGCATTGCAACAGGCGCTGGCGCTGGTCGAGCAGGTCGGCATCGACGGGCTGGCGCACAATTCCGCCGACTACCTGCACCGGATCGTGGCGTGCCTGAACCTGGCGCTGGCGGACCGGGAGCATTATTTCGGTGACCCGCGATTTGTCGATGTGCCGATCGACTGGCTGCTCGATCCCGCAACGATCTCGCGGCGGGCGACCGCGGTGCAGGACGACCGGGCGTTCGACCAGATGCCGGCGCCGCTGGACCGGCGCGGCGAGGCATTTGCCGCAACCGATGCGGCACTGCCGAAGGTTGAGGCGGATACCTCGTATTGCTGCGTCGTCGATCGCTGGGGCAATGCGTTCAGCGCGACGCCATCGGACGGGTCCGGCAATGTGCCGGTCGTGCCGGGGCTGGGGATCACGCCGTCCGGTCGTGGCTCGCAGAGTCGCCCGGACCCGCGGCATCCTGCCGGCGTCGCGCCGGGCAAGCGGCCGCGCCTGACGCCGAATCCGGCGCTGCTGGTGACGGAGAACGGCGGCGTGATGCCGTTCGGTACCCCGGGTGGCGACGTGCAGATCCAGGCGATGCTGCAGGTGCTGCTGAACGTGATGCATTTCGGCATGGACCCGCAGAGCGCCATCGAGGCACCGCGCGTGGCATCCTATAACTTCCCGTCGTCGTTCGCGCCGTTCGAGTATTTCCCGGGTCGGCTGGCGGTGGAGGGACGTATCGATCCAGCGATTCGAACAGAACTGGCATCCCGCGGCCACCAGATTCATGAGTGGCCGGAATGGACCTGGCTGGCCGGTTCGGTCGAGGCAATCGTTTCGGATCCGGTGACCGGCCTGACTGGCGCCGGCGCCGATCCGCGCCGGCCGGCCTATGCCATCGCGGCGTGACGGCTACAGCCCGCTGAACCAGTTGTAGCCGAAGCGTTCCCAGAAGCCGCCTGGGTCGACATTGGTGACGCTAAGCGCGACGATGTATTTGGGGTTCTTGAACCCCAGCTTCGTTGGCACGCGCAGCTTCATGGGGAAGCCGTAGGCGCGTGGCAACGTCTCGTCGCCGAAACGCAATGCCAGCAGCGTCTGCGGATGCAGCGCGGTCGCCATGTCGATCGTTGAGGTGTAGTTGTCAGCGCAGCGGAAGGCGACGTAGCGGGCCCTGGTATCGGCGCCGATGCGCTGCAGGAAGTGGCTGAAGCGAACGCCGCTCCATTCGCCGATGGCACTCCAGCCCTCGATGCAGATGTGGCGGGTGATCTGGCTTTCCTGCGGCAGGGCGTTCAGGTCCGCCAGGGTCCAGGGGCGGGTTTCGCGGACCAGGCCGGACACCTGCAGCCGAAACGTTGCAGCGTCGACGACCGGCGCCTGGTCCTCCTGATAATAGGCATTGAAAGGGAACGGCTTCGTCACCTCCGCCCGCGTATAGGTGGGCGCCAGCCGCTCGGCGTTGAACAGAGCCGCCTGCACGCGGTCGTTCCAGCGTGACATGGCAAACAGCGTTTTATCGACGGCGTCGTCGTCCTCCAGGTTGCAGCCGGTCAACAGGCTGACGGCGCCGAGGGAAAGGCTGCCGCGCAGGAACAGGCGGCGTTCGATACGACGCAGCGCCGAGCGATGAGTTTCGGCTTTCATGACACGCTCTCTGTACGAAACGACCGGCCGAATAGCATGACCAGCAGGGTGCGCGGTACGATGACGACGAGGCTGAGGTGGACGACCAGGAACAGGACGATGGCCGCCATGCACAGGAAGTGGACGCGGCGGGTGGACTCGTAGCCGCCGAGCAGCAGTGACAGCCAGTGAAGCTGTACCGGCTTCCACAGCGCGAGGCCGGAGACAACGACGCCGATGATGGCACACAGCACGCCGACATACATCAATCGCTGGACAGCATTGTAGCGACCATTGTCATGGCGCAGCCGGAAGGTCAGAGCCAGGCGAAGATCCTGCAACACCTCGGCCGGGCGGATCGGCAGCAGGCGGCGGCGCAGACCGCCGGTCAGCAGCCCGTGCAGCAGATAAATCATGGTACTGGCAGCCAGCACCCACATCATGGCGAAATGAATTGCTAGTGCGCCGCCGAGCCAGCCACCCAGTGTCAGGAAGGAGGGAAAGGTGAAGGCGAAAAATGGCGACGCGTTGTAGATACGCCAGCCGCTACCGATCATCAGGGTGATGGCAACGGCATTGATCCAATGGGTGATGCGCGAGACAAGCGCCGGTGGCGCTATCTCCGTTGCAGACGGAACCATGGCCGGACTCCTCCAGAGGTTGCGCCGAAAGCAAGCCAGCCTGCGGTCCGGCCTTGTGCTGACCGGACCTCAGGTGACGTGCGGCATCAGGAGGCCGGCAGCAGGACCTTGTCGATCACGTGGATCACACCGTTGGATTGGTTCACGTCGGCAATGGTGATGTCGGCGATGTCGCCTTTGGCATCCTTAACGATCATGTTGGTCGAGCCGTTCATCATCACGACCAGCGTATCGCCCTCCACCGTCTTCAGCATGGCGCTGCCGTTACCTTCCGAAATCATCCGCCGCAGCTTGTTGCTGTCATAGGTACCGGACACCACGTGGTACGTCAGCACCTTGGTCAGCATCGGCTTGTTCTCGGGCTTCAGCAGATTGCCCACCGTACCGGCTGGCAGGGCGGCAAAGGCGCTGTTCACCGGCGCAAAAACCGTGAAGGGGCCGGGACCATTGAGCGTATTGACCAAGCCGGCGGCCTTGACCGCGGCGACCAACGTGGTGTGGTCGGCGGAATTCACCGCGTTGCTGACAATGGTCTTGTTGGGAAACATCGGCTGGCCGCCGACGCGAACCGTTTCTGTGGCGGCGATTGTCGGCACGGCGATCATCAGCGCGAGCGCGGCGGCCGAAGCGGCGAGATAAAGGCGTTTCATGGTGGTTCTCCTCGAAGGGCGATGACCCGAACTGGTCACACCGCGTTATTCGAGGCCCATGAGGATTTGGATGCGTCCGGCGCGAAAAAAACTTGTGCGCCGTTCAGGCGGGCGCCGCGCTCCAGTGCAGCAGCATTCGAACCGGGGTGGCGGCGTGGATCGTCGCATGCTGCGTGCCGGCGCCTGCAATGACGTGATCGCCGGGTTCGTAGTGCTCGCCGTCGATGACGACTGTGCCGTCGATGACGAAACACTCCTCCAGTTCCTCGTGGTCATGCGCTGGCACAGCGCTGCCGGCGTCCATCCGCAGAAACGCGGAACGCCCACCGCCCACCGGATCGACGTGCAGGAAGCGCAACTCGGCGCCAGGCGCAATGCGCACCCAGCTACCCTGATCATGCCGCCGGGAAGACTTTGTGCCGGGGGCGCCAATACGCGCGCGGATGGCGGTCCAGACCGCGGCGGGTGGGGTGGCCGGGGGCACCACCTCCAGCAACGGCGAGAGCCGGCGTGACCAGTCATCGAGTGCCTGGCGCAACGCCGCGTCCGTCGCCAGACGCTGTTCGACAAGCGTCCGCTCCTCAACGTCGAGCATGCCAAGGAAATAGAGGCCCGCGGTCTCGTCGGTCGTTTCGGAGCTCATGTCACTCAATCTAGGGCCCTAGGACGCCGCTGCAATAGGTTTGTTGGCTTCGAGGCAGGTCCGCAGCTTCAACAAGGCACGCCGGATGGTTGACTTCATCGTGCCAAGCGGCACGGCAAACCGCCGCGCCAGTTCACTATGCGACAGGCCGTGATTCACCGACAGTGCCAGGATGCGCGCCTCCTCGTCGTTGAGCTGGCGGATGCAGCGCTCCAGATCGGGCGAGGCGCTGTCGGCGGGCGGCACCGGAATCTCGACTTCCGTGATGTCGATATCGGCAGTCGGTTGCGTTGCCTTACGACGAATCAAATCAATACTGATATTGCGCGTAATCCCCAGCATCCAGTGCAGCGGCCGGCCCTTCTGCGGATCATACTGCGGGGCCGCGGTCCAGACGCGGATGAACGCTTCCTGCAGGATCTCGTTGGCCAGGTCGGTATCGCGGCTCAGGCGCCGTGCCAAGCCATAGAGGCGGGCGCTGGTCAGGCGATACAGTTCCGCGAACGCGACCTCATCCCGCTCTGCCGTTGCACGCAGCAACGCTACATGGAGATCATGGGGGACATCCATGGCGCCGAAATGATCCGACCTTGTGACGACGGAACCTTGCCGCGCGCGTTACGGAGCGTCAAGCGAACTGCTCCCGACGCGCGCTAGCCGCGGCGTTACGCCGCCGTCAGCATTGCCCACAGGTTGCCGGCGCCGTTGGCACAGACCGCCTTTCCGACTTGGACGGCCCATTCCGGATCGCTGCCAAATTCCTCGCGCCAGGACCACAGCCGCCGGGTGGAAAGTTGCAGCGAGTACTCCTTGGTGAAGCCGATCGCGCCGTGCACCTGGTGCGCCAGTTCGCAGGCCAGCGTGGCCGCCTCGCCGACACGAGTCTTGGCGACGGCGATCAGCAACGTTTCGCGGTCAGCGTCCTTGCCCAGGGCGTCAATGCCGAAATTGGCCGCAGCGACAGCGGCGGCGGTCTGGCTGGCGAGCACGGCAAGATTGTGCTGCACCGCCTGGAATTTTGAGATCGGCCGGCCGAACTGCACGCGTTCCTGCGCATAGGTGACACCAAGGTCCAGCGCGCGTTCCAACGCCCCCGACATCATCGTCGCCCGCGCCAGCGCACCGCGGCGATACAACGCGGCGCGAGAGACGCCGCCGCCCAAGGTGCCGGCAGCATCGGCGGCGATGCGGACATTGTCGAAGGTCAGCGTGTCGCGGGCCTCATTCGCAATGTTCTTGCCGGAGGTGATTTGCGCCTCGCCGGTGCCGTCCAACGCAACGGCCATTTCGCCATCAGGTCCGTCCACAACCAGAACGGTCTTCGCCACGTGGGAGGCATAGGGCAGACGGCTGGCGGTGCCGGACAGCCGCCAGGCATTGCCGTCGCGGACCAGCGTCAGCTTGTCACCCGCACGCACCGGTCCGACCGTCATCGGACCGTCGCTTGGTTCAAGGCCGGCGGCCGCGGCAACCCAGCCGGCGAGCATCGTCTCCGCCAGCGGAATGGGCGCAGAGAACCGTCCGGCAACGCGTAGCACAGCGAACAGGTCCGACCACTCCGCATCGGCCCCGCCGGCAGATTCCGGAAGCGCGGCCAGCGGCACGCCGGTCTCCGCCACCGCCTGCCACAGGTCGGACGCGAACACGCCGGTCTCGGCGGCGTCGATCACCTGCTTGATGGACTTGTCCTCAAACAGCCGGTTCATGCTTTCCAGCAGCATCCGGGTTTCGTCGCGAATCGCCATTGTCGGAGCTCCTGTTCAGCGCAAGCCAAGGCCGCGGGCGATGATCCCGCGCAGGATTTCACGTGTGCCGCCCTGGATGGAGAAGCGCGGCGCGTTCATGGTGGAGCGGGCGATCAGCGACACATAGGCGTCGATCGCCTCCAGTTCCGGCTCCGTTGGGAACAACTGGCGCGCGACGACGGGAATGTCCTGTTCGTACCGCGTGCCAAGGTCCTTCACGATGGCGGATTCGTTGTTGGGCGATAGCCCTTCCTGCAGCATCCCGGCGATCGACAGCGACATGCCGCGCAGCGTGGCGAGGTGTGAAATCAGCTTGCCCAGCGCCGCCGCTGTGGCTTTGTCGGGATCGGGGCCGGCCATGCGGACCATTTCGCGCAGCATCTGGAACAGCACCAGAAAGCGATCGGGCGCGCTGCGCTCGAACGCCAGCTCGCTGGTCACCTGGTTCCAGCCATTGCCTTCCTTGCCCAGCAGGAGCCAGTCAGGCACGAACACGTCGGTCAGGAAGATTTCGTTGAAATGGTGTTCACCCAGCAGGTTGATCACCGGGCGGATCTCGATCCCGGGCGTCTTCAGATCCAGCAGGAATTGCGTTGCGCCTCCGTGACGGTCGACTTCCTCCTTGCCATCGCTCGCCATCTTGCAGAACAGGATGGCGTAGTCCGACCGGTGCGCGTTCGACGTCCACAGCTTGCTGCCGTTGATACGGTAACCGCCATCGACCTTCACCGCGCGCGTGCGGGTGCCGGCGAGGTCGGAACCGGAATTTGGCTCGCTCATACCAATACAGAAGGTCAGTTCACCGGCGGCAATCTTCGGGCAGAAGAACTGCTTCTGCTCTTCGGTGCCGAAACGCAATATGTTCGGACCGCTCTGCCGGTCACCGATATAGTGCGCCGACAGCGGCGCGCCGGCGGCGAGCATCTCCTCGATCATCACATAGCGCTCGAAAGCGCTACGCTCATGCCCGCCATACTGTTTCGGCCAGGTCATACCGATCCAGCCCTTCTTGCCCATCGCACGGCTGAAATCGCGGTTGAACTCGCTGCGCGCCAGGCCCATCAGGTGCTGGTGCTCGGCGATAAAGTCCCGCACCTCATGGCGCAGGGCAATCGCCTCGGGCGGTAGTTCGACAGGGTCGAAACGAAACATCGGCGTGGCCATGGCCGTTTCCTCTTACCAGTTTGTATTGAAGCCGGCGAAGCTGTGCGGGATGCGCCTGATATCGGCGACCAACTCCTTCGCCAGGCCCGCCGGCGTTCCGGTGGGAAAATGGATATCAACAGAATCCGCGAGGCCGCCGAACCGTGTCTCGATGGCCTTTGGCAGTTCCGCATAGGTGCCGCAGGCGGCGAAGATGCGGACGGCGTCATCGGACACTTCATCGGCCATCTTGTCCCACTGGCCGGCGACCGACATGCGGTGCAGCCTGGCGGACAAATCCTCCAGCCCGTGCAGCGCCAGGATCGGCAGGTAGGTGCGGGTGGAGCCGTAGAAGCCGATACGGCGCCGGGCTTTTTCCATTTCGGCGGCGACGGTTGCCTCGTCCGGACCGGTGCAGACGAAACCACCGCCATGAATATCGAAATTCAACCGTGACCGGCCGGAGCGCCGCATGCCCTCGGTCATCTGCGGCAGGCATACCTGTTCCAAATAGGCGCGCGAGCACAGCGGATGCAGGCGGACGCCGTCGCCGACCTGGCCGGCGACGCGTAGCATTGCCTCGCCCACTGCGGCGATGGTGACCGCCGGCATAGGCAGCCCGGTCGGTTCGGGAGAGAAATCAGGCGTCATCAGCGTCAGCTTGTAGTGCTCGCTTTCAAAATTCAGCCGGCCGCGCGTTTCCCATGCGGTCCAGACCGCACGCAGCGCCCGCACATAGTCACGCATCCGGGGCGCCGGTGCCGTCCACGGAATGCCGAAACGGCGCTCATTGTGTCCCTTCACCTGGCTGCCCAGCCCGAGGACGAAACGACCGCCGGAGTTGGCGTGGATGTCCCAGGCCTGCTGCGCCAGCGCAGTCGGGCTGCGCGGGAAGGCGACGACCACTGACGGCGTCAGTTCCACCCGTTGCGTTTCCAGCGCGGCGGCCGCAAGCGGGAATAGCGCGTCGTGACCAAGCTCCACGGTCATCAGAGCGTCGAAGCCCGCTTCCTCGGCGGCGCGCGCGGCAGGACCGACATCGCGCCAGTGCCGCTGCGGCAGGATGGTGAAGACCCGCATCAGCCGCGCGCCAGGCGGCGTTCGACGAAGCCGAGCCGGTCCTGTCCCCAGAAAATGTCGTTGCCGATGACGTAGCTCGGTGCGCCGAAGACGTTGCGGTCCAGCGCCGCCTGGGTATCGGCGAGGCGCCGCTCCTCCCACTGCGGGTCGCCGCCGAGTTTCAGCACTTCGTCCGGCGTCAGACCCACATCGGCGATCAGGGTGGATAATGTGGTTGGGTCTGCGGGGTTCTTCTCCTCCTGCCACACCGCCTTCAGGATGCGATGCGCCAGCTTGATCGCTGGCCAGTCGCCGATGGTCTCACGCACGCCGATGACGCAGGACGCTGTCAGCGCCTCGCTGGAAGGGAAATATTTCGGTTTGATGGTGATCGGAATGCACAGATGGTCGCGCCAGCGCTGCAGTTCCTGCAGCCGGTACGCCTGGCGCTGTGGCGAGCGCTGGGGTAGCGGCAAACCGCCCGATTTGGCGAAGATGGCGCCGAAATCCACCGGATAGACGCGCAGGGTTGCGCCGTGCGCCATGGCCATCGCCTCGATCCGGGCGGCGCCGAGGTGGGTCCAGGGTGAGTTCAAGGAGGCGTAGTAGTCGATGTGCAGCGCCATGCGCTTCCTCTCCGGGGTCCGTTGGCAGGGATTCTGGCGAACACGGCGGCTTGGCACAAGCCGGGGACAAACCGGGACGAAGCCTCGGCGTCCATGGCAGGCGGGTTGGGGCCAGCGGTGAAGCTGAGGCCGCGCCAGCAGGCCGGCGTCGGCTACTAGAGCTGCGGGAATGGTGGAGGGAAGGCCGTTGGCGAATACTGATAACGTGCGCCATTGATACCGCCGCTCAACGGCGACCATGATGCCTTCGTCAGATCCGTAGCAGCACAGGCGGATTGCGCAACGCCTTGGCTGTTGTTGGGACCACGTACCCGGTCACATTGGTCCTTCGCCGGCAGGCAAAGCGCCAGGAAGCGTTGCGAGGCCGGCTTCCGCTGGTCGCTTTCCTGATAGCAATAGGCGTTGGTCCACGGTAGGCTTGGCAACCACACCTCGATGCGCCCTTGTGGCAGGTTGGGGAATGAGTTGCCAATGAAACGAATGCGGCCACTGCTTTGACCGGATGCCTGTTGTACGAGGCTGAGCAACTGGCGGGCGGCATCTTCCTGGTCCCGGTGATAGTAGCGAATCTCAATCTGGGACACGCTGGCGGCAGTACTGACAACTTCGACGCCGGCTGATGGGAAGTGGACGCCAACGCTGCCGGCGCTCGCCTTCGCGACCGCTTGTCCGATGGCCTCTGCCTGGGTGCGATCCTCCATGCGCGTTGCCTGATAGTACACGGTCAAGTCGGCCGTCGCCGTGGCTGGCGGGACGGGTGCTGGCGCGACGGGGGCTGGCGTGGGTGGTGGTGCCGGCTGCGCGCCGGCAGTAGGCGCCGGCGTCGGAACCGGTAACGGAATCGGAACGGGCGACGGCGACAGTCCTGCCACCACGCTGGCCGCGGGACGTACTGGAATCAGGTCCTTGACGGCGGGGCAGGGGAACTCGGCTGTGCCAGGATGCCCCGAATTCGACGCGATCTCCCTTGCAATCCGGTCAAGCGCTTCCTGCAAGGCCCAGATCGACCCGGTGTCAGCGGGATCAACCCGCGGCGCCAGCGCCTTGACGAAACGCTGCGCAACCAATGGCGGGTACGAGGCAAGGATGACGTTGACAAAGTTGATCTTCCCGGCCGCCGGAAGCTTGTCGAATGTCTCGGATTTATCGAATACGAGCTTTGCGACATCGGCAGCCGAGTTTGCACAATTCACGGCAAAGTCCCGTTCGGCTTTCAACTGCTCATAGTCCTGGGCCTGGCGCGCGTTGTAGAGGCTGACCAGGGACAGGACAACGGCGGCGATCGAAACGGTCGACGGGATGACGGTTGCACGCCAGCCGCTTTCACGCCTGATCTTGGGGATCTCGACACTCAGCTTCTCGATTTCTTGAGCCAGCTTTTTCAGCTGAAGCTGGTTCAGATCCTGTGGCGGTGGTTCTAAGTCTGACATCGTGTTCCCCCACGTCGCGAGCCTTTCCTGCCGCCCTGCCTTCACCGCGGCAATATTGTTTGGTGCGCCAGCGTTTCACCTGTCGCCATAAGATATGGCCTTTCCGCCAATGCCTCTGAAGCCTTTCACCCTGTGCGGCGCCGCATGGCTAGGCACCGCCGGAGTATCAGGAGTAGCCTCGACCACAGCGGCCGACGGTTGCCGGATCTCACTAACCGGAAGAGGGCTCAGAAGATGAAGTGGACCATCGGCGACGTCATCGTGACGAAGATCGTCGAGATGGAGGCAACCGGCGGCAGCAAGTTCCTGCTGCCGCAGGCGACTCCCGAGGCGATCAAGCCGATCGCCTGGCTCTATCCGCACTTTGCCGACGAGAACGGCAAGCTGCATATGAGCATCCACAGTTTCATCGTGCAGACGCCGGCGCGCCGCATCATTGTCGACACCTGCCTGGGCAACGACAAGCAGGGCCGCCGCATTCCACACTGGAACGACCGCACCGGACCGTTCCTCTCCGACCTCGCCGCGGCCGGCTTCCCGCCAGACTCGATTGACACCGTGCTGTGCACCCACTTGCACGTCGACCATGTCGGCTGGAACACGAAACTGCAAAACGGCCGCTGGGTGCCAACCTTCCCGAAGGCGCGATACCTGTTCGGCCGCACCGAATTCGAGCACTGGCTCGGCGCGCCTGACCGTCCGGATATGGCGCAGATCATGGCGGATTCGGTGGTGCCCATCGTCGATGCCGGCCTGGCGACGCTGGTCGATACAACAGAGCAGATCAGCGATGAGATCCGCCTGATCCCAACCGTCGGCCACACCCCAGGCCACGTCAGCATCATGATCGAATCCCGCGGCGAGAAGGCGCTGATCACCGGCGATTTCATGCACCACCCCTGCCAGATCGCGCGCCCCGAATGGAGCACATTGGCCGACAGCGACCCGGACCAAGGGATTGAAACCCGCCGCCTGATGTTCAAGAGCCTGGCCGATACGCCGGTGCTCGTCATCGGCACCCACTTCGCCGGCGCCACCGCAGGCCGTATCGTCCGCGACGGCGAGACCTATCGGCTGGATGTCTAGAAACAAGGAGAAACGACCATGAGTACACTGCGCAGCGGCATCTTTCTGGCGCCGTTCCACGACACAAAGGAGAACCCGATCCTCGCGCTGGAGCGCGACTTTGAACTGGTGGAACACCTCGACCGGTTGAACTACCACGAGGCGTGGATCGGTGAGCATCACTCCGGCGGCTTCGAAATCATCGGCAGCCCGGAAGTGTTCATCGCCGCCGCCGCGGAGCGCACGCGGCACATCCGCCTCGGCACCGGCGTGGTTTCGCTGCCGTACCACAATCCCTTCATCGCCGCCGATCGCATGGTACAACTCGATTACCAGACCCGTGGCCGGACGATGTTCGGCGTCGGCCCTGGCTCGCTGGTTCATGACGCGAAGAAGATCGGCGTGAAGCCGGCGGATCAGCGGCGCATGATGAATGAGGGTCTGGACGTCATCGTCGAACTGCTCCGCGGCGATACCATCACCCGCAAGAGCGACTGGTTCGACCTGCAGGACGCGCGCCTGCAACTGCCGTGCTACACGCAGCCGCGGATGGAGATGGCGGTGGCAGCCTCGCGCTCGCCGGCCGGCGCACTGGCCGCGGGTCGGCATGGCATCGGCATGCTGTCGATCGGCGGCACCAGCGACGACGCCATGAAGCACCACGCCAAGAACTGGGATTTGTACGCCGAGACGGCGATCCAGAACGGCCACAAGCCGGACCGGAAGAACTGGCGCCTGGTCACCCTGATGCACATTGCCGAAACGCGTGAGAAGGCGCGGGAGAACGTCAGGCATGGGCTTGACGCGTTCTGCGACTATTTCCGCGACGTGGCCACTTTCCCGATCGTGCCAGGCGATATCGCCGACCGGTACCAGTACATGGTGGAAAGCGGCGCCGCC
Organism: Pseudomonadota bacterium; assembly: GCA_018240405.1. Classification (GTDB taxonomy): domain Bacteria; phylum Pseudomonadota; class Alphaproteobacteria; order Acetobacterales; family Acetobacteraceae; genus Rhodopila. The sequence goes on along the minus strand of JAFEFW010000050.1, from coordinate 1,542 downwards.
TGTATCGGCACGCCAGATGACGCCATTGCCTTCATCGAGCGGCTGCAGAGAGGCTCCGGCGGCTTCGGCGCGATCCTGGAACTGGCGCATAACTGGGCCGATTGGGCCGAGACCAAGCGGCACTTTGAACTGATGGCCCGCTTCGTGCACCCGCACTTCCAGGCGACGCGGGAATGGCGGATCGAGAGCTACAACTATGCTCGCGACCACCATGCCGAGTTCACGTCGGAGTCCGGCGCCGCGGTGCAGGCGGAAATTGATCGCCTCGCAGCCAAGCGGCAGGCGGCGGAATAGCACCCGTTCCGAGCGGTCTGGCCGGTGATGCCGGTCAGACTGCCGCCGCCCTGCCGATCGCACGCACGTCCGGACGAGTACCATAGCGCCAACGGTCGCGTGCAAAGCCGATGAGGGGTGCCTCAACGACATGCCAGCTTAGCCACGCCAGGATGCCGATGGCTGGTACTGCCAGCCAGGCAGAACCGCACAGCGTCAGCACCGGCATGTGGAACAGGAAGATCGAGTAGGCGCCGATACCCAGCCACGCCAACGGTCGCAGCACGGTCAAACGCGTGCGCGGCATGCGCACAGCCGCGAACACCCCGGCGGCACATAGGAACGCCATCAGGGAATACGGCGCCATCACCCAGTTGGGGAACGCCAGCTTCAGACCCGCCTCGACCAGCACGGGTATGCAGGCCAGTGTCAGCCACAGGATGCTCGATCTGGCGTAGCCGCGGATGGAACATGTCAGCAGGACCCCTCCGGCCAACGAGTCCATCCGGCTCGGCAGCATGAGCCAGGCGAGAGAAATAGCGTCGGACAGCGCCCATCGAACCAGTGGGGCCGTACAGACGCACAGCCATAACACGCGCACCAGCCAGCGCTGCGGCAGGAAGCGGACCGCCAGGGGCAGCAAGAGGTAGAACTGCTCCTCGATCGCCAGCGACCACGTCACGGCCAGCGGCGAATAAGCAGGGAATTCCCCTTGTATTGCCCACAAGACCGGTTGGGTAAACGTCAGGTACCACGGCATGTCGTGTGGCATGACGAACGCCAGGAGTATCCAGTACAGCGGTAATATCCGTACGGCTCGACGCAGGTAGAAGGTGGAGAAGAACCCGGGCGCGCCACGGCTATCCAACAGGATCCCGCCGATCAGGTAGCCGGAAAGGACAAAGAACAGATCTACGCCAATTCCGCCGGCTGGAAGCAGTTCAGGCCAGTAGTGGACGCCAACCACGAGGGTAATGGCGATCCCGCGAACGGCATCCAATGCTTCCACACGCTGCCCCATAGACAAACTGTAAGTCATGGATCGGTTAAAAAACAAGAAAGTTCCGATTGTTTAGCAAATTGCCTCGGGTCAAAAGAGGGCCATAATTCGAAAACACAATTATTGATTGCATATTGTGAATGTATTATCACTATAAAGAGAAATTAGTCGCGTTCTTTCGCTAGTCCTGCACTATCGCCTATGGCTCAGGCCCGGTGCGGGGCGTGAACGACGGCACGACAAGCCACGGAAGGAAGCGGCTGCACGCC
>JAFEFW010000509.1 GCA_018240405.1 Pseudomonadota bacterium | reverse complement strand
GGCAATGCTGGGCTGGATGACGTGTCCGACGTGACGCGCCTCATGGTCCACGAGGGCGTGCTGCAGAACGGCGAGAAGACCGATCTTGTCTGGGGCCAGGAAGACGGCAAGCGCCACCACTCCATCACCACGAGGATGCACCAGAGCGACGAAGCTGAGTTCATCCGCTTGATGAAGTCGGCAGCGGCTGACCGGTCGGGCGCCATCCCGGCGCCGCTACTGAAGCAAAAGGTTCGAGCGTCTGAATTGAACTTTGGTGATGCGCACGGCCGAGCGCAGTTGAAAGCGATCTTCCGTGTGGGACAGGGCGGTCGGTTCGGCCTGATCGTCGGTGCAGCGGGCATGGGTAAGACGACAGCCATGCAGCCAATGGTCGCAGCGTGGCGGGAACAGGGCCGCGACATTTGGGGAACGTCTTTGGCGTGGCGTCAAGCCGATGACTTGGCGTTTGAGAAAACCGCGTGGTCGGCCGGGGTCGAAAAGCAGAACACCAAGGCATTCAGCGTCCTGCTCGACGGCCTGAACAGCGGCAGCATCAAGCTGGACCGCAACGCGGTCCTGATTGTGGACGAGTTCGGCATGCTGGGTACACGGCAGGGGCTCGAGTTGCTGCGCCATCAGGAACGGCAGGGCTTCCAGATCGTCGCGCTGGGCGATGACAAACAGTGCGCCTCACCTATGGCCGGTCCGATCATCGACCTGTCCCGCCGCGCCCTGGGCCCGAAGAACGTGCCCGAGATTCTCACCACGCGCCGGCAGAAGACGGAGCGCGAGCGCGAGATTGTCGGATTGCTGCGGGAGGGCAGGGCGGCCGAGGCGCTGAGCATGAAGCGCGACGATGGCACCGCTGAAATGGCTCCAGGCGGCCGGGATGGTGTGATCAACCGCGTTGCCAAGCTCTACGCCGAGCGCTTGCAGGCGACCGGCGAGGCACCGGGCATCAACGCGCCGACCAATCAGGACGCGCACGACATCAGCGCAGCGGTTCGGCTGGAGCGGCGCAAGCTGGGGCTGGTCGGTGATGACCGCATGACGGTCAGGGCCACCGACGGCGACCGCAACTATGACCTGGCCCTGGCGCAGGGCGACCGCGTCCGGCTGTTCCGGTCCACTGGTGCCACGTATGAGAACGGCCGTGGCGGTCCCATTGGCCGCAACGGTTCAGTGCTCGAAGTCGTCGACGCCAATGCCGCCGGCCTGACGCTGCGGAATGCGGACGGCAAGGTCGGTACTGTCATCTGGTCGAAGCTGACGCTGAACGGTCGGATCAATCTGGCGTATGGCGACGCTACGACGATCCACACCGCACAGGGCAGCAGTCGCGGCGAGCAGATCACGGCGTTTCCCGACGGCGCCGGCCGCGTCATCGGGCAGGTGTCCTACAGCGCGCTGACGCGGCACATGCACGCCTCGCATCTGGTGACCAGCGAGCAGGCCGAGCGGATCGCGGTGCAGACCGGCCGGGCGATCAACGACACGCGCGAGATCACCACAGCGGACAAATGGGCCAACGTCGCAAAGGCGTTCGCCAATCAGCCTGAGAAGGATTCCGCCATGGCGCTATCGGAGCGGGTCCGGATGCTGCGCCAGGGCGGGATCAAGACGTTCCAGCAGGTGCTGCTGCCGGCGCAGCCCGGCCATCGTGCTGGCCCATCGACATCGGAAGGACCGGCGACTGTGCAGAGGCGGAAGCTACAGACGGGTGTGGCGGCGCACGTCCAGACGATGAAGCGAACGCTGCAACATAGTCTCGAGAAGGCGCAGCGGATCGTCAGGGCGACGCCGCGCATTCGCCATGACATTCCCCGTGGGCCATCGCTAAGGATGTAATGCCGCTATGTGTGCTCCTCTTCCGCGGGCGCCTCGACATCCGCCGCCGTCAGCGTCT
>JAFEFW010000508.1 GCA_018240405.1 Pseudomonadota bacterium | reverse complement strand
ATTACCGGTTCGCCGAGCCGCGTGGAACAGAGGCGCATCGCCACGAATGTTGCTGGTCTCATAGTGGACCATGCCTGCGCAGCGGGCCTCGGTGGCCTAGGCAGAGAGCCTTGCGTCCCGTCGTGCGAGATGTCGGCAAACTTTACAGGTCGCTGAGCTTGCATTGCGCCTGCGGCCGGCGCATTCGACCGCTCCGCTGGATTTATCTGACATTTATCAAATATCGTCAGTCCGGAGGGCATCCAAGATTACAAAATATGTATAAATCTTTACGCTACATTTCTATATTAGGCAATGCGTCGGAATTTTTTACACATCTCCTGCTCCGCTCTGTCGCCGGTTCGCTAACTTTTTGAGTTATCTTATATTTTTGAGATGGCATTGCGCTTGCAAACGGGTCGGCATCTCACTGGAGGTGCAAATGGCAAGTTTTTGGAAACTAGGCGGTCTGGCAGCTGGTGCGGCGTTGACACTGACGGTTGGCATGACGTCGCCCGCGGAGGCGAGCCTGTACCAGGTCGGCTTCCTGCTCGATAGTTCCGGCAGCATCGGAGCGGGCGGATGGTCGACGATCACCAACGGCCTGGCGAATGCAATCCACCTCTTTGCCGAGGCGCCTGATCAGTATGAGCTTTCGGTCGTGTCCTTTTCGACGGGCACCGCCACGATTATCAACAAGCAGATCGTCACAAACGCCAACCTGATCAGCTTGAAAAACGCGATCACCGGCGCGAGCTGGCTCGACAGCAATACCAACTATCAGGCCGCGTTCAACGCAATTACCTCGGTGATGGATCCATCCCACTCACAGGCAGCGGCGTCCTACGTCAACTTCGCAACCGACGGGAAGCCTAACCGTCCCTTCGGAGATCCCGAGCAGGACGGAATTGATGCCAGAAATGCCGCGATCACGGCGGGCATCGACAACATCAGCGTCGAGGGCATTGGCGGCGACGTCAACGCCACATATCTGAAGAACAGTATCTGCTACCCTACCGTGTGCAGCACGAGCACGCCGCCGACCGGGTTCCCGGGCAAGGGCTTCTATATCGCGATTGCCAGCGTGGATGATTATGGCGCAGCGATTCAGACCAAGATCAAGACCATCATCAATACGCCGGAACCTGCGTCTGTTGCCGTCCTCGGCTCCGCCCTGGTCGGTATCGCTGCGCTGGCCCGCCGCCGCCGCCGCTAACCGCGCTTGAACGCGTAAACTGCGACAACGCCGGGACACATCCCGGCGTTGTCACGGCGCGCCAGCCGCTCGATCACGCGCCGGTTCCGTATTACGCAGCAGCCTGACGCTTGGACTAGACGTCCACCTCTTCCACCGTCTTTGCCCGCTCCTGGATGAACTGGAACCGCAGTTCCGGCCGCCGCCCCATCAGGCTCTCCACCAGCGTATTCGTCTCCGCCCGGTCTTCCGACGGCGCCACCACTTTCAGCAGCGTGCGCTTCGCCGGGTCCATCGTGGTTTCCTTCAACTGCGCCGGCGGCATCTCGCCCAGGCCCTTGAAGCGGCTGACCTCCACCTTCGATCCCGCCTTGAACTCGCGCTTGACCTTCCGCTCCCGGTCGACGTCGTCCATGGCGTAGACCGACTTCGCCCCCTGCGTCAGCCGGTACAGCGGCGGCTGCGCCAGGTAGATGTGCCCATGGCGCACAAGTTCCGGCAGTTCGCGATAGAAAAACGTCATCAGCAGCGACGCGATATGGGCGCCGTCCACGTCGGCGTCGGTCATGATGATGATCCGTCCGTAGCGTAGCCGAGCACGATCGAACCGGTCGCCGACGCCGCAGCCGAGGGCTTCGATCAGGTCCTTCAGTTCCTGGTTCTGCCGCAGCTTGTCGGCCGAGGCTGAGGCGACGTTCAGGATCTTGCCGCGCAGCGGCAGCACCGCCTGGGTCTC
>JAFEFW010000507.1 GCA_018240405.1 Pseudomonadota bacterium | reverse complement strand
CTAGGGCTGGCGCAAGGCGAATCGCAATTCGATGCGTTGGAGCAGAGGCTGGCGCAGGCGCCAGTCATTTCGGTGCCGACCATTACAATGGAAGGCGACGCGAATGGCGCGCCACATCCGCCGGCCAGCGCTTACGCGGCGAAGTTTTCCGGCCGCTACCAGCATCGTGTCATCACCGGCGGCATCGGCCACAATCTGCCGCAGGAAGCGCCGGCGGCGTTTGCCAAGGCTATCATCGACGCCGACCGGATGTGACAAACAAGGTTAAGCGGGCGGATGATCCGTCAGTGTCGCAATATGCGCCAGGTCCTCGCGCCGTTGCCGCACACGCCGCTCATAACTCGCGTGATTCTTGGTAGCGATCAGGGTGTGCGGGGTACCCCGCTTCTCCGTCACCAGATCGACGTCGCAATGGGCTGCTCGCACCGTGTCCTCGACGTGCCTGCGCCGGTCCATCGCCGCTTTGAGCCGCCATTGCGGTTGGTCCGGTGCCGCAAGAAACGCTGCCAGTGACCGGCAATCCGCGCAGGTGCAGCCGACCGTGGCGGGCCTGGCCCAGTCGCGTGGTGCTTCGAGCGGGAGGACGGCGCGGTGTTGCAGGTGCGTCAGGCATGCGCCACGCAACCGCTCCGCCACCGGCCAGATCCAGCTTCCTTCCTGCGCGGCGAGTGCACAAGCGGCAGGGACCAGGCCATCGTCCAAGCTGTATTGCTTCGAATTTGCCATAATATGGCGGAGCGCACGCTCAGCCAGCGCCGGGTCGATCTGGCTAGTGGCGGCTACCAGGTCAGCGACGCAGGCGGCCGGCAACGCCGGCGGTTCCATTACCCACGGGGAGGCTGGCACCATGTCTTTGTCTTGGGGAAGCTTGTCGACCAGCGTGGCCGCGGCCGGCGCCAGTTCACCGGCACCCCACCTGCCGAGCTCGATGCCGGACCGCAGCAGGCTGCTACAGGCAGGCAGAGACTTTGCCGCGTTCTGCCCGATGATTTGGGCCAGACGGTCAACCGCGCGCTCAGACGGCAACAGGGCCGCGGCGCGCAGGATCGCCGCGTTGTCGATCGCGGCATAGTGCCCAGCCGCCGAAATGTCCGTCAGGAACTGGTCGATACGGTCATGATTGCCCAACCGGCACAACAGGCCCAGCATTCGGCCGGGTTTGTTATCGTTGTTGGAACGCCACGAATGGCGGGACCACGACCACAGCATCCGGCCCGACAGTTCGTCCGCCTGGGCCCACAAGCCGGGACGGGTGGACTTGCCTGCGTTTTGCCAACGTTGCACAAGGTCTTCCAGATAAGGCAGGGTCGTCTCTAGCCCGCCATGATTCAGTACGGCGAGGCGGCGTGACGCTGGCCACAGGACGAGACCGGCCCTGCTGTAGCTACGTTCGAAGGACGCACCTTCGTTGCCGGTTGCCTCCTGGAAATGCTCGTCGTCTGGCGTCAGGTCCTCGAAGGCATCCGGCGGGCAGAGTTCTCCTTTTTCGAATGGCAGCGGACCCAGATCCGTTGCACTGGCATCCGGCCGGCGCCACTCGGATAACGTCATCGAAGCGTCGGTGATTTCCCCTGCTTCCCACTCCTCGTCTTCGTCATCGTCGTCTTCGTCGTAGTACCGCCGGCGGCGGCGGCCATAATCTGCGTTGTATTCGGCAATACCGCTTTCCTCGATCGACACCAAGGCAAGGTGGAGGTCGCAGTTCGCTTCCGCCGCGGCCTGCGCCAGCACGCCAGCGATGCCGGCATCGGCGCCCTTCAACGCGGTGAAGGACAGTTCCGCCATTGTATAAGCGTGCTCCAGCGGCAGGATCAACTTATCGGGGTCGTCCTCGGCGCCGCCCCAACCTGCTAACAGAGCAACGAGCGCGCCGTGCTGGTTGCGGTAGTCTGGCGCAAGCAGCGGCCGGCGCTTTT
>JAFEFW010000506.1 GCA_018240405.1 Pseudomonadota bacterium | reverse complement strand
CCAGCGCCCTGGCAACCGGGTGTCCCGGCCTGATCTCCGCCACCCGCGGCAATCACGGCCAGTCGCTGGCCTTTGCCGGCGCGCGTGCCGGGGTACCGGTGACCATCGTCGTGCCCCACGGCAATAGCACCGAAAAGAACGCCGCGATGGCCGCCTATGGCGCCACGCTGGTGGAGCACGGCGCCGATTTCGAGGAAGCACGGGAGGAGGCGCACCGCCTCGCCAGCGCAAGCGGCCTCGTGTTCGTGCCGTCCTTCGCACCGGAACTGGTGCAGGGCGTCGCCACCTACGCGCTCGAACTGTTCACAGACCATCCGGACCTCGACACGGTCTACGTGCCGATCGGCCTCGGCTCCGGCATCTGCGGCACCATCCTGGTACGCGACCTCCTCGGTTTGCCGACCAAGGTGGTGGGTGTGCAGAGCACCGGCGCCGACTGCTACGCCCGCTCCTTCGCTGCCCGCGCCGTGGTCGCCGGCAACCGGGCCGAGACGAACGCGGATGGGATTGCGGTCCGGCTGCCGGACCCGGAGGCACTGCGCATCATCCTGGCCGGTGCCGACCGCATCGTGACCGTGCCGGATGCGGCGATTGCCGCCGCCATCCGAGCCTACTGGACCGACACGCACAACCTGATCGAGGGCGCCGGCGCCGCGCCTCTGGCTGCCCTGGTGCAGGAGCGGGACCGGATGGCCGGCCGCAAGGTAGGCCTGGTCGCCAGCGGCGGCAATATCGATCTTGCCCTGTTCCGGTCCTGGGTCTGCGGCTAGAGCCCACTTCTACCGGGTTCAATTGCCGTCCCCGTTGTCACGCGGATCCGACTATGGCGGTATGCGATACCGCCGTTGATCGTCATGCCCCGGTCGTTCGGGGGCTGCCGTCATGTGCCGGCGTTGCGTGTGCGCTTGGTTAGGGACACGTCCACGGTGTCGCGTCGATGCCCCTGATGGTGGTTCCCTGCGCCGGCTCAGTATGGTGCTTCGTCCGCCATACATTCGCCGCAGGTTCACACTATGTTACGATGATGCCGGGCGGGAGCACCTAGATAGGCGTTGGTTTTCGCTCCTGCCCGTCCGGGGATAACAGCATGCAGCGCCTCGCCGCCCTTACCGCACTCGCCTCGGTCCTGGCGCTTGGCGCCTGTACACCCGCGCCGCCCGCCGGTCCGAGTGTCATGGCGCTGCCGCCACAAGGCAAGCCGTTCGATCAGTTCCAGCGCGAGGATTATAATTGTCGCGTCTACGCCGACCAGGTCATGGGCGGCGTGTCGGCGCAGCAGGCGGCCGCCAATGCCGGGGTCGGCAGCGCTGCGCTCGGCACGGCGCTGGGGGCGGGCCTGGGTGCGGCGATCGGGGCCGCGGGCGGAGCCGCCGGACCTGGTGCCGCAGTGGGCGCGGCGGCGGGATTGCTGACCGGCAGCGCAATCGGTGCCAACAATGCCCAGGCTGCCGGGGTCGGCGCGCAGGCGCGCTATGACACCGCCTATACCCAGTGCATGTACGCCAACGGTAATTCCGTTCAATCGGCGCCGGGCGCCTACGCGGCCGCCGCTCCCTACGGCTATCCGTCAGGCTATGGCTATGCGCCGGCGGTCGTGGCCGGTCCCACCGTGGTGGTTGGTGGCGGCTGGGGCGGCGGCTGGGGCTGGGGCGGCGGCCCCTATGGCTGGCACCGTGGCTGGGGCTGGCGGGGCCCCGGCTGGTACCGCTGAGCCGCTGGCGGCGACCGATCCGCCGCCGCCGTAGGATTCCTCATCCCATCAGGCGCTTCAGCGCCGCCGCCATGTCGGTGCCGTTCTGATCGGCTCTGACCGGCGCAACGAATGCGCCATCCGGCCCGATCAGGTACAGGATCGAGCTATGGTCCATGGTGTACTCGTTGGCGCCGGGACCGGTGCGGTGTTCGGCGTAGTAGACGCGG
>JAFEFW010000505.1 GCA_018240405.1 Pseudomonadota bacterium | reverse complement strand
GTCATCATACACCGCCCGGACCGCGTTTTCGCTGCGCTCATCCAGCGGCGAGTCCGCAAAGCCGGTGGGCAGCCCGCCGATGACCGTGACGCCGTGCCGGGCGGCCCAGCCGAGAAAGTCGCGGACAAGGGCGGTGCCATAACCGCTGGCGATCTGCGCCGGCGTCGGGTGATAGGGCATTGCGGCCGCCAAGGCTGCGACACTGTGCTCCGCAAGGGCGAGCGTGTGACCGATATGGTCGCCCCAGACATTGGTCGCCCCGATGGCCTCGGCGCGGGGATCATGGAATCCGGCGGCCATCAGGGTTGCCTCCAGCAGGCTCATGATCGCGGCGCGCAAATCGGCCGAGAACAGCGCCGCCATTTGCCGATGCGGCGGCATCTGCCACAGGCTGGCGCGATCGTGCCGCAGCATGATGGCAGCGTCGGGGCCGAGCGTGGCGGCGGCCTTGCCGCGGATATACTGCGCCTCCTCCAGCGGCATGTAGACTACGTCGCCGGCGCGAAGCAGCGTCTTCCAGCGCAGGAACAGGTAGTCCAGCCCAACGCCGACAGCGACGCCGGCGTTGACGCAGGGCCGTCCAATCAGCGGGCCGATGAATTCGCAGCGATGCGAATAGGGACCGTTGGACCCGGCGAGGATCACAAGCTTCGGGCCCTCGATGGCCGCCCCCAGGCTGAGCGCACCGTCGATCCGTTGCTGTAACGCGCCGAGTGTGAGCGGGCGGTCGAGCAGGACGCCAAAGGCGGCGCCGTAGAGCAGCAGTGACGCGATGCAGGCGATGAGGATGCGGCGCAACTAACGCCCCGCGCCGTGGCAACGGCGGATGCCGGTCCCTAACCAGGGACCCGTCATGGCGGAAACCCAAACGACGAAAGTGCCACAGCGTCGATGACTGGTGGCATTCCCCCGCCCTCAGAACTGAAAGTACAGAAACGGCGCCACATGCGGCGCGAAGAACAGCGCCTGCACGGTCAGCGCAAAGCCCGGCACCAGCAGCCAGGGACGCGTCCGCGTGGTCAACGCGTGCACGTTCGGCAGCGCGAGCACGATCAGCCAACCCAGCAGCAGGCAGGCGGTCACCTCAGGGAAACTCAGCGTTCGCGCGTCCCCGAGGTGCGGCAGGACAGCCACCGGGTGGGCGACGACCGACAGCGGCGGCACGGCGGCAACGATCATCCGCGGCAGGGCAATGCCGTTCAACCCCGCCATCCCGCGTAACATCGTCAGCGTATCCCCGGAGCCCCCGGCCCGGAACGGCACCCAGGCCACCACGACGCAGAGCAGCGTCAACGCCCGCGCCAGCACCACCGGCAGCGGACGGAAGCGCTGCCTGTACTGCGCGTGCGTCACCAGTGCTGCGCCGTGCAGCCCGCCCCACAGCACGAAATTCCAGGACGCGCCATGCCACAGCCCGGCCAGCAGCATGGTCGCCATCAGATTGCCGGAGCGGCGCCACGGCCCACAGCGGCTGCCGCCGAGCGGAATGTAGAGGTAGTCGCGCAGGAAAGCGCCCAGCGTGATGTGCCAGCAACGCCAGAATTCAGTGATGCTGGCCGCCTTGTACGGGCTGTCGAAGTTGAGCGGGAAGCGGATGTTCAGCATCCGCGCCAGCCCGATGGCCATGTCGGAGTAGCCCGAGAAATCAAAGTAGATCTGCAGCGCGTAGGCGAGCGTGGCGTACCATGCTTCGAAGAATGTGACCTCGACGCCCCGCGCCGCGGCGCCAAAACCAATATCGGCGAAGCCGCCGAACATGTCGGCCAGCACCAGTTTCTTGCCGAGGCCGAGCAGGAAGATCGTCAATCCATCGGTCAGGTTGCCGGTGTTGGGCCGTGCGACGCCGGGGGCGGTAAATTGCGGGATGATCTCCGCCGGGCGCACGATGGGACCGGCGATCAGGTGCGGGAAGAAGGTGACGAAGGCGCTGTA
>JAFEFW010000504.1 GCA_018240405.1 Pseudomonadota bacterium | reverse complement strand
CAGCGGCTACACGGTGTTCAGCGAATACCTGAACACAGTTGTCCGACATTCCTGGACCTACTCACGCATGATGCCAACGCTGCCATGGCTCGGGACTGGAATGGCGCCGCTGGCGCAGTGGCTGTTCATTCCGGCTGTGGCTCTCCTGCACGCAACCTCAAGGACGGGATTGAGACCAAGCCACAGATGAAAGAGCTGTCGAAGCTCGCCGGGAACAGGCGCAGGGCTCGGCGCCCGCGGCTGTTGCACCTGCTCGCCAGGGGCATAGTTATTGTGCCCTTGCTTGCGCTTGGTGGCGGTGGGTACGTGATCTGGCGAACGATGGAAGCCGAGGCAGCCAGTGCGCTTGAATTTCGTGTTCAGATTGCAGCCCGAGATGCGTCACAGGGTTTTGCGGCAGGGCTCCTGGCCCTTTGGGAAACGGACAGGCTGACACGCAACATGACCGACACCGACGTTTCGGAGCGCGCGCCGGACATGCGCCGCCGTTTCGTGGAGATGACAACCGACCTGCCGCAAGTCTCAGATTTGTTTATATTAGACGGAGACAGAACGCTTATCCGCATAAAGAGTGATTCGTTGCCGTTACCTGACGCTGTTCAATTCAACAGCGTTCCGGCTGTTGCGGCAGATGCACCTCGGTTCTTCGTCAGCCCGGGGGTGGCAGCCACTTCTGGCCAAGAGGTCGTCTTCGGCCTGCTGCTTCCGCGATCCGGCGTGACGCCAGGCCTTCGCCGGGTTTTGGGTATCACCACCAGATCCTTGTACTTCGAGAAGCGATGGCTTGAAATGGGTTTGATAGACCGTGACGCCGGCGTGAGCATGTCGCTGGTGTATGCCGATGGCAGGGTTCTCCTCGGCAGACCTGCCATTCAATCGTCTTCGGGCCCTGCCTTTTTAGCCGCGCTGCGGGACAATGCGCAGGACGGCGTCTATCATCGGCACGTGCTTAATCAGAATGATGCGCAAATTACAGCCTACCGGCGGCTGGATCAATTCCCGGTCTACGTTGTCGGCAGCCTTACGCACTATGCGGTCATCCGGAAGTTCGTGGTTGGCATGTTACCCCACCTGTTTTTCAGCTTTACCGGTGCGCTCGTCGTGGCATGCCTGCGCCTGACGCGGCGCAGGGCGTAGTTGCGCCCGTAAGACTACCATTGCAACGCGTGCGCCTCACGCCCCCGCGCCCACGCTGTAACCGGCGGCCGCATAGGCATATCAACAGGCCACAGAGATTGGGTCACACGCTCCGAGGGAGTCCTTGCAAGCCGTAGCGGAGGAGATTGCTCCTCCGGTGGCAACTTAGACCGGTCCTGGGAACCGAAGCGATCTCGTCCGGAAGCCAGTACAGATTGCTGAGTTACGGGCTTTTGGAGGTTTAGTGGCAAAGTGTGCAATAGCCGAGTTGGGCTTTGACCTCCGCCAAGGTTAGGAGAAAGCTGTCTGTAGGCCCTTTCACAAACGGGCCACGACGAGGGCGCAAATGATGTCGAGAGTACATCACACCACAGGTTCCGTCATGGCGGCAGCCATTTTGTTGTTCGGCTTGACGTCGTATCCGGCTTCGGCCCTCAACAGTGGATTGCGCGGCGGTGCTCGGGCAGATGTTCCGGCGCTTGCGGGCCATCATGGAATTGTACTCGTGGACATGATGGGGATGCAGCCGCAACAGCAGGCCGCCCCCGCTTCGCCGGCACCGCAAGGCGGCGGCATGCCGAGCGGCAGCATGATGATGGATGACAAGATGGCAATGCCGTCGGGGCAAACCATGACGGGTTCCAGTGGGAACAACATGGGCGGTTCAATGATGACCGCGCCGGACTGCTGCATGCCGAATATGGGCATGATGCCCATGATGCAGATGATGCAGTCGATGCAACGGACCGCCCGGTCATCGTCATCGGAACTGCTCGACCGGTTCAATGGCCGTATGGCTTTCCTCAAGGCG
>JAFEFW010000503.1 GCA_018240405.1 Pseudomonadota bacterium | reverse complement strand
CCGCCGCGCAGCGTGGACAGGTCGTAACGGCCGAAATCGGGGTGGTTCAGCATGGCGATGAACATCGCCGGCACGCCGCAGAACTGCGTACAGCGTTCGGCCTGGATGGTTTCCAATGCGGCCAGCGGGTCGAACGCCTCGCCGAGATAGACGGCGGTGACGCCGAGGACGATGCCCATGATGGAGCCGACGACCATGCCGCCGACATGATACAGCGGAAACGGATTGCCCAGCCGGTCGCCCTGTCGGTAGCCGTCGCCGAGGCCGATGATGTGGGCGTTGTTGATCAGCCCGTGATGCGTCAGCGTCGCCGCCTTCGGCGCGCCGGTCGTGCCGGAGGTGAACTGGATATTGATGGGGTCGTCGGGCTGCAGCACGCCGGACAGCGCCTGCAGCCGGGCATGGTGTTCAGTCGTGGCCAGCGCCGGGACGTCGCGGAAGCGGTAATAGCCGGGTTCGTCGCTGTCGGCGAAATGGATCAGCGTGCGCAGATGGGGGACGCGGACGGCATGCAGCGCGCCGGGCGAGCAATGATCCAGCTCCGGCGCGACCTCGCGCATGATGGCGATGTAGTCGGTTGACTTGAAACGGTCGGCGCTGATCAGTGCCTTACATTCGACTTTGTTCAGCGCGTATTCCAGTTCCGCTGACCGGTACCCCGGATTCAGGTTCACCAGGATCAGCCCGGCGCGGGCGGCGGCGAACTGTGACAGCACCCATTCGGCGCGGTTGGGCGACCACAGGCCGATGCGGTCGCCGGGTTCCAGCCCAAGCGCGATCAGGCCGGCGGCGAGACGATCGGCTTCGTCGCGGAGCTGGGTATAGGTCAGGCGAATGCCCTGGTCGCGGACGACGACCGCTTCCTGCTCCGGCCACAGCGCGGCCGCGCGGTCCAGCGCCTCGCCGATGGTCAGGTCGAGCAGCGGGATCGTTGACGTGCCGTGTCTGTAGCTGCGGACCGGTTGGGCCATTGGCGTCCCCCTTTGATTGGCCGCCGACAATGCCCGAATCTGCCGAACCTTGCCAAAGCCGCGCGCGGCGGTCAGGCTGACTCCATAACGGGATAAGAACCATGCAAGTCCTCATCGTTCACGCGCATCCAGAGCCGCAGAGCTTCAACGGCGCCATGACCCGCACGGCACAGCAGGTGCTGGGGGACCAGGGGCATCAGGTCACCGTGTCCGACCTCTATGCCATGAACTTCCACGCCGCGTCCGACCGCTCCAACTTCGCGACGGTTGCCGACGCAGGCTACTTCAAGCCGCAGGCGGAGGAGAGCAACGCCAGCGAACATGGTGGGTTTGCACCAGAGCTGGAGGCGGAAATCCGCAAGCTGGAGGCGGCCGACCTGCTGATCTTCCAGTTCCCGATCTGGTGGTTCGGGCTGCCGGCGATCCTGAAGGGCTGGGTGGACCGCGTCTTTGTCATGGGCCGCATCTATGGTGGCGGCCGCGTCTACGAAACCGGCCGCTTCCGGGGGCGCCGGGCGATGTTGTCGCTGACGACGGGCGCGCCGCCGGAGACCTGGGTCAGCGGCGGCCGCCATGGCGACATCGATGCGATCCTGCGGCCGATCCACCGGGGAATCTTCCAGTTCGTCGGATACGATGTGCTGCGGCCGCAGCTATCCTGCTCGCCGGCACGGGTGTCGGACGAGGAACGAGCCACGATGCTGACGGCCTGGCGCGTGCGGGCGGCTGGCCTGTTTGCCGAGACGCCAATGGAGGTCGGGGAATACTGATTGGTTCAGGATGCACCGCCGGCGGATTCAGGCGCCGGACAGTTCCTTTGCCATCATGTCTGCGTTACACGCCTGGCTCCACAGCTACCGCGACGACCCAACGACAGTCAGGAGCATGCAAGCCGGCTTTATGAGCACTCGCCTATCGGCGTTCATCGGCGTTTATCGGTGGTTGAACTGCTGTGCCTATGCATGATCGAACCGCCGATGAACGC
>JAFEFW010000502.1 GCA_018240405.1 Pseudomonadota bacterium | reverse complement strand
GATTCGGCCGAGGCCAACTACAACACGGCCATGACGCTGAAGCCCGGCCACTACACGCTTTCGGTCTGGGCGGATGGCGGCTTCACCGGATCGTTTGCCCTTGCGCTGCGCAACCTGGCCTCGGCCACCAAGCTGACGCTGAACGACGTGGTGTCGGGCACGCTGAACCCAGCGGACCGCACCGATCTCTACAAGTTCGCCATCACCGCCGGCCAGCAGATCTTCTTCGACGCCCAGAGCGGCAACGACTATTACTGGCGGCTGTTCGATCCGGACGGGCAGCAAGTCTTCGGGCCGGCCTATATCCAGGATCGCGGCCTGACCACGCTGGGCAAGACCGGAACCTACACGCTGGCGATTGAAGGCCGCTACTACAACAGCGCGCCGATGGGCTACACGTTCCGCGTTGTTGCTCCCCCCATCGAGGTGGCGGGCCCGCTGCAACTGGGCACGCCGATCTCCGGCACGCTGTCGTTGCCGGGTCAGTCCGAGGGCTACAGCTTCTCGCTGACCAAGCCGACGTTGCTGTATGTCGATCCGCAAACCAACAACGGCAATCTCAATTGGTATCTCGTCGGGCCGAACGGCGCGACCTACAGTTCCGGATTCCGGTCCTCTGACGCCTACTCGCGCGATTATGGGGATCCGGTGGCGTTCCTTGCCGCCGCCGGCGACTATACGCTGTATATCTATGCGTCGGGCGATGCCATCGGCGACTACGCTGTCAACGTCCTGGATCTCACGTCCGGCACCGTCATTGCGCCCGGCGCCCCGGTCAGCGGCACGCTGAACCCCGGCAACAGCACGGCAATATACCGCTTCGACGCGACGGCCGGCGAACGTTACTACTTCGACATGCAGTCGATCGGCGGCGACGGGCGCTGGCGCCTGCTCGATCCGGCCGGACGGCTGGTGGTCAATTCCGCGCGCTACTACGACGATTTTGCCTCGGTGCCGCTGCCGCTGACCGGCACCTACACGCTGCTGCTGGAAGGCGGCATCGACTACACCGGGCCGACCGGCTACCGGTTCGAAGTCTGGCCGATCACGCAGAAGACCGAGACGATCGCTCTGAACACGCGGATTGATTCCGCGATCGAATCGCCCGGCCAGACCCGGTCCTTCACCTTCTCGCTGGCATCGGCGACGCAGCTGTTCATGGACGTGCTGTCGCCCATTGATAACGGCTACATCTGGACGCTGACCGGCCCCAACGGCGTGGTCGATGCACGCCGGTTCGTGCAGAGCGACAGCTACAATTTTAGCGGCAACCCGCTACTGTCGCTGGGCGTCGGCGCCTATACGCTGACCATTACGGCCGAGGCCGACCGCGCGGCGGCATTCTCGTTCCGGCTGCTGGATGTGGCGGCGGCAACGGCGATCACGCCTGGCACGCCACTGTCAGGCTCGATCAACCCGGGCAGCGAGACAGATATCTATACGCTGGACGGCAAGGCCGGCGACCGGTTCTACTTCGATCAGCAGCAATATTCCGGCGGCAGCCTGTACTGGCGGATGATCGACCCGTACGGGCGGGTCATCTTCCAGCAGGGCTTTGGCGATGTCGGCACGGTGACGCTGCCGAACACCGGCACCTATGTGCTGCTGCTGGAAGGCTACATGTATGACGGCGGCGGGTCCTCGACCTACCGCTTTGCCGTCTTCGATAATGCACTGGCCGCGCCGACCAAGATCACCAACCTGGAAGCGCTGCCGGGTCCCGATCTGGCCGTGACCGGCATTGGCGTCGCCGCGACAGGCGGCATCCAGTCCGGCGGTGAGGTCATCGTCACCTGGCAGGACCAGAACAACGGCACGCTGCCGGTTACCGGCGCGTGGACCGACCGTGTGCTGATCCGCCGCGTCGACACCAATGAGGTGATCGCCGATGGCCAGATCAGCTACGACCCGGCCGCGCAGGGCAATGCGGCGCTGGCCTCCGGCGCGGCGCTGCAGCGGCA
>JAFEFW010000501.1 GCA_018240405.1 Pseudomonadota bacterium | reverse complement strand
GTTCGCGCGGTCATGGACGGCGGTGAGACCGTGTCCTCGCTATCGGAACGAATTCTCGGCCGCACCACGGCCGAGGACGTCACCGATCCGGCGACCGGCGCGGTGATCCTGGCGGCCAACATGCTGATCGAGGAGCCGGAAGCCGAGGCGATCGAGAAGGCTGGCGTCGAGGGCGTGAAGATCCGCTCCGTGCTGACCTGCGACGCCGCGGTCGGCGTCTGCGGCCACTGCTATGGCCGTGACCTCGCACGCGGCACACCGGTCAACATCGGTGAGGCGGTCGGCGTTATCGCCGCGCAGTCCATCGGTGAGCCGGGCACGCAGCTGACGATGCGCACCTTCCACATCGGTGGCGCGGCACAGCGCGGTGCGGAAACCTCTTCGGTCGAGGCCAGCCACGAAGGCACGGTGTCGATCAAGAACCGCAACGTCATCATCAACGGCTCCGGCGCGCAGGTGGTGATGAGCCGCAACTGCGAAATGGTCCTGCTGGACGACAAGCAGCGCGAGCGTGCGCGGTTCCGCGTGCCCTACGGTGCGCGGCTGCTGTGCGATGACGGTGCGACGGTGACGCGCGGCCAGAAGCTGGCAGAGTGGGATCCGTTCACCCTGCCGATCATCACGGAGCGCACCGGCAAGGTCGAGTATATCGACCTGATCGAGGGCGTGACGCTGGTCGAGCGGATGGACGATGTCACCGGCCTGACCTCGAAGGTCGTCGTCGACTACAAGCAGGGCAGCAAGAGCGTCGATCTGCGCCCGCGCCTGCAGTTGAAGGACGAGAAGGGCGAGGTCATCCGGCTGGAGAACAACACGGATGCCCGTTACTTCCTCGCACCGGACTCGATCCTCTCGGTCGACAACGGCGCGACGGTGAACGCGGGTGACGTGATCGCACGCATCCCGCGCGAGGGCTCCAAGACCCGCGACATCACCGGCGGTCTGCCCCGCGTCGCCGAACTGTTCGAGGCTCGGCGTCCCAAGGACCACGCCGTCATCGCCGAGTGCGACGGGCGCGTGGAGTTCGGCAAGGACTACAAGGCGAAGCGCCGCATCATCGTGAAGAACGATGAGACCGGCGAGGAGACCGAGTACCTGATCCAGAAGGGCAAGCACGTTTCGGTGCAGGAAGGTGACTTCGTGCGCCGTGGCGACCCGCTGGTCGACGGCCCGCGCGTGCCGCACGACATCCTGAAGGTGATGGGCGTCGAGGCGTTGTCCGACTACCTGGTCAACGAAATCCAGGACGTCTACCGGCTGCAGGGCGTGAAGATCAACGACAAGCACATCGAGGTGATCGTTCGCCAGATGCTGCAGAAGGTCGAGATCACGGATCCGGGCGACACCACCTTCCTGACCGGGGAGCAGGTGGACCGCACCGAGTTCGACCACGTCAACAGCAAGCTGATGAAGGACGAGCGGCCGGCAGTGGCAAGCCCGGTTCTGCAGGGCATCACCAAGGCCTCGCTGCAGACCAACAGCTTCATCAGCGCCGCATCGTTCCAGGAGACGACGCGTGTGCTGACCGAGGCGGCGACGGCGGGCAAGACCGACACGCTGCTGGGGCTGAAGGAGAACGTGATCGTCGGCCGGCTGATCCCGGCGGGCACGGGCGCGGTGATGAACCGGCTGCGGTCGATCGCCGCGGGCCGGGACAAGCAGCGCACGCTGTGGGAAGACACCGGACGGATCACCAGCGACGCGGCCGAGTAACCGCGCTTCGATGGGTTGGTGTTAGGGGCCGGCGGCAGCGATGCCGCCGGTCTTTTTTGTGGTGCAGGGAGCGGGATCAGCCTATTTTTGGTCGTTACGACATTGCGTGGCAAATATCATGGCAGCACATGATGATCATGAGCCGGCCGTGCCCGCCGCAATCGGCGTAGCATCCAGGATTGTGCGGGCTCGTCTGCACGCTGGCCTAACGCAGGATGATATCGCCAGGCGCCTTGGTGTTGCGGTCG
>JAFEFW010000500.1 GCA_018240405.1 Pseudomonadota bacterium | reverse complement strand
GGTGTGTTGGCCTCGTAGGCGTGGACCTGTACGTCGATAACCGGCATGTCCTGCCCTCCCCTATTCCGCTGCCTGCTGCATGGAGTTCTTGAACGCCGGCATGACTTCCTTGGCAAACCGTTCCAGTTGCTCCAGCGCCATCGACAGCGGCGTGCCCAACGGCAGGCTGCACGACACGCGGTTCAGGCCGGGGTACTGCTTCTCCACCGCCTTCAGCGCCTCGATGATATCGGCCGGTGTGCCAGCCAGGAAGCCGCCTGCCTTCACCGCATCCTCAATGCGCGGCAGTTTCGTGTTCGGCACCAGGCGCGGGTCGCGCATGGCGGCGATCTGCTCTTCGCTGATGGCACGCACCAAGCGCAGTTCGCCGAACATTTTCATGTTCTCTTCATAATACTTGCCGGCCTTTTCCATCGCCGCCTCGCGGCTTTCGGCGATGCAGAACTGATAGCCCAGGGACAGGCGCTCACCCATTTGCAGTTGGATGCCGCGGCGGGCGTAGGCGGCCTGGAAGCCGATCATGTGGCGCTCCACTGCGCCGCCCTCAGCCGAACCGCCGCCGATCACGCCACAGATGCCGTGCTTGGCCATGAAGTCGAAGGCGCGGTCGCTGCCGCTCTGGATCGGCTGCCAGCATTCCACCGGCAGGCGCTTCGGGCGCGGCACCAGGGTGATGTCCTTCAGGGTGTAGCCGCGATACGGCACCTCGGGCGGGATGGTGTAGAACTTGCCCTTGTGGCTGAAGCGTTCCTCATTGAACGCCTTGAAGCAGATATCGACGCCTTCCTCGAACATTTCGCGATTGGCATCCTGGTCCGTCAGCGGGGCGCCGAAGCTTTCGACCTCCCGCGTGTGGTAACCGCGGGCGACGCCGAAGATCACGCGGCCGCCGGACAGGATGTCGGCCATCGCGTAGTCCTCGGCCAGGCGCAACGGATGCCACATCGGAACGACGTTGAAGCCGCAGCCGATCTTCAGGTTCTTGGTCAGGTGCACCAGGTGCATCGCCATCATCAGCAGGTTGGGGATGCATTCCGTCCCCTCGGGCTGGAAATGATGCTCCGCCATCCAGAACGTGTTGTAACCCAACCCGTCCATGGTCTGGGCGTAGGCGACGGCCTTGTGCAGCGCGCCCTGCAGTTCCTCGGCGCTGTAGAAGCGGTCGTTGATCGGCGTGCCGAGGTAGCCGCAGTTTTCCATGTCGACGGTGCCGACATAGGAGCTGTCGAAGTTTGTGATCATCGCGCGTTCCCTTCCTGTTCGCCGCCTCATTTCCAGCGGGCTGCGGCTATCATGGCAGGAGTAGACCGGGAAACACCGCGGCTGCCAAGTTTCGGGGCGCCGCCTGCCGGCGACCGAAACCCATAAGACACTGGCGCAAAACGATATCGCGGATAAGATCGGGCGGAATCACGCGGCGGCACAGGAACCGGGATGCAGTCGAACGCTCCGATCAAGGTAGCCATCGTCGGCGGCGGCTGTGCCGCGATCACCACCGCCTTCGAACTCAGCCATCCACGCCATAACGGCAAGTATCAGGTCACCGTCTATCAGCTTGGCTGGCGCCTCGGCGGCAAGGGCGCATCCGGCCGCGGACCGTCGGGCCGCATTGAAGAACACGGCCTGCATATCTGGCTTGGCTTCTATGAAAACGCGTTTCGCCTGCTGCGGGACTGCTACGCGGAGCTGGGCCGTGACCCGGCGACATGCCCGATCGCGGACTGGCGCGACGCGTTCTTCCCGGAGCCGCATGTTGGCGTGGCGGAGCAGACTGCCGCCGGTGGATGGGAGCAATGGCTGGCTTACTTTCCGGCAGCACCGGGACTGCCGGGCGACAAGCTGGACGAAAACAGCCCGTTCACCCTGGCCAGCTATATTGGCCGCACGCTCTCGCTGCTGCGCACGCTGCTGTTCAGCACCCGCATGCGGCGCGGACCGCTGACCCCAGCCGACTTGCCGGATC
>JAFEFW010000004.1 GCA_018240405.1 Pseudomonadota bacterium | reverse complement strand
ATGACGCCGTTCGGCACACGGGTGACAGCGAGCGACTGCATCGCGCGCATCAACAACACGCTGGACGAAATCGCTTCCATCCGCAGCGTGCTGGCCGTACTGCCATCCGGCGGCGCCGGCCAGGCTGACCCCGATGGCAGCCGCAATCGGTCACAGGCGCACCTCGCCGATGCCTGGGCCAGCGTCAACTGGGCGCTGCGTGCCTTGTGGTTTGGCCAGCGCGATCGCACGCGCGATGAGGATGTCGCGGCGACCGCCGCCAACTGGCGGCGTGAGGCGACCGAACTGCGCGCTGAGGTCGCGCGGCTGGAGCGCGCGCTGATGGAAGCTCGCGCGGGGATCGTCCTGCCGGAGCCCTCGCCGGCTGCCCCCGGCAGCGTCGAGGAGATGGCACAGCGTCTCCGCCGGGTGCTGATGGGTGCGCTGCACCCAGACAAAGCCGGCAGCGCGGCCGAGAGCGCCTGGCGCACCGGACTTTGCCAGTCGGTGTTTCCGGAGATCGACCGCATTGTCGGTGGGCGGTGACGGCGCACTGCTCCATGCGGCGTCCCATTGAGGTCGTGCCAGCTTGACCATCCGGTTGTGCAAGACGGTGCTGGTGTCGGCGATCGCGGTGTTTTTCGCGCTGGTTGCGTTTGGCAACGTCACCGACTACGGGACCAATCAGGCGTTCGTGCAACACGTGCTGGCGATGGACTCGATCTTTCCGGGATCGACGCTGACCTCGCGGGCAATCACTGATCCGCTGCTGGTCACTGGCGCCTATCTCATGATCATTGCCTGGGAAGCGGCCACCGCGGCAGTGCTACTCTACGCGGTGGTGCGAATGGCCGGCGCCTGGCGCCGTCCGGACCGTTTTGCCGCGGCAAGGGCCGTCGCGGTGCTTGGGCTGACAATGGGGCTGCTGCTGTATGGGTTCGGCTTTATCGTCGTCGGCGGTGAATGGTTTGCGATGTGGCAGTCGCGGGACTGGAACGGCGTCCCCAGCGCGAGCCGGTTCATCGAGTTGATCGGGCTGACGCTGCTGATCGTGATGATGCCGGAGGCGTAGGTGGTCGTTTTGCCCGATCTCGTCTGGTGGTAGCCGCATCGTCATGGCGGGCCTTGGCTCCGCCGTGACGAGGGAGACGCCGCGGCTGGCCGCATGACGTCCGGATCCCACATTCTTACCACGCCGGAACGCCGCTCGCTTACCGTGCCGGCAAAGTAATGTCCTTCACAAGCGGCGACGCCGGCACTACACAGGCCGGCCGAGCGCCTTGCGGTAACGGCGGATCAGGGCATTTGTGGAACTATCATGCTTCAGTGCAGGCGTGCCGTCGGCTGTCAATTCCGGAATGATTCGCACCGCCAGCACCTTGCCCAGTTCGACGCCCCACTGATCGAACGAGTCGATGTCCCAAACCGCGCCCTGGGTGAACACATTGTGCTCATACAGCGCCACGAGAGCGCCCAGGCTCCGCGGCGTCAGCGAGTCGGCCAGGATCATGTTGGTCGGCCGGTTGCCCTCGGCGACGCGGAACGGCGTCTGGAAGTCGGGTGAGCCTTCCGCCGTCAGTTCCTCGGCCGTCTTGCCGAAGGCCAGGGCCTCGGCCTGGGCAAACAGATTGGCCATCAGCAGGTCGTGCTGGTGGGTGTTGCTGCTGAGCGGCTGGCAGAACCCCAGCAGGTCGCAGGGGATCAGCTTCGTCCCCTGGTGGATCAGCTGGTAGAAGGAGTGTTGCCCGTCGGTGCCCGGCTCGCCCCAGATCACCGCGCCGGTCTGGTAGTCCACATGGCGGCCCTGCATGTCGACGTGCTTGCCGTTGCTCTCCATCTGCAACTGCTGCAGGTAGGCGGGGAAGCGGGCGAGGGGACCCGCGTAGGGCATTACACCGATGGTTTGAGTGCCGAAGAAATTGTTGTACCAGACTGTTAGCAAGCCCATCAGCAGCGGCAGATTCTTCTCCGGCGGCGCCGTACGGAAGTGTTCGTCGATGTCGTGGAACCCGTCCAGCAGCTCACGATAATTCTGCGCACCGATGGCCAGCATGGTCGACAGGCCGATCGCGCTGTCCATCGAGTAGCGGCCGCCGACCCAGTCCCAGAAGCCGAACATGTTGTCGGTGTCGATCCCGAACTTTCGGACTGCCTCAGTGTTGGTTGATACTGCTACGAAATGACGAGCGATCGCTGCCTCATCCTGCAGCGCATCGAGAATCCATTTCCGTGCGGTCTCCGCGTTGGTCATCGTCTCCAGCGTGGTAAAGGTCTTCGAGGAGATGATGAACAGCGTCTCACCCGGATCGAGCGCGCGTGTCACCTCGGCGAATTCGGCCCCGTCGACATTGGCGACAAAGTGGAAGGAGATGTTGCGGTCGCTGTAGGTCCGCAGCGCTCGGTATGCCATTTCGGGACCGAGATAGGAGCCGCCGATACCGATATTCACAACGTGGCGGATGGGTTTGCCGGTGTAGCCGGTCCAGGACCCGACCCGCACTTTGTCGCAGAATGCCGCCATGGCATCGAGCACGGCATGAACTTCGGGAATGACGTTCTGGCCGTCCACCATCACCGTCGCATGGCGCGGCGCGCGCAGGGCGGTGTGCAGCACGGCGCGCTTTTCCGTGGTATTGATCTTTTCGCCACGGAACATGGCATCCCGCCGCGCCAGTACGTCGCGCTCTGCGCAAAGCTGCAACAGCAGGCGGATGGTTTCATCGGTGATGCGGTTCTTCGAGTAATCCAGCATCAGGCCGGCACCCTCGATCACCATCCGCTCGCCGCGGGCCGGGTCCTGCGCGAACAGCGAGCGCAGATGGACGTCCTTGATCTGCTCATAGTGCGCCTGCAACGCCTTCCAGGACGCGGTCTGGGTCAGGCTGTCGATTGCCGTCATGGGTTCAGTCCTTCTACGGCTGCAGGAAGTCAGCAAGGTCAAAGCGTACAAGATCGCCGATATGGTCGATCTGGATGTCGCCGTGCGGATAATCCGCCAGGTTCTTCGGATCTGTCGCGTAATGGCCCTGGCGCGGGAACACCGTGGTGACGCGGTTGCCCCAGATCTCCTTCATCTTGGCCAGGATGCGCAGCTTGTCGTCGATCATGACGTAGTGCTTCGACGGATAGAAGCGCGCGACGTCGTCGAGTTCTTCTTCCTTGTGGATGTAGATCAGCACATGCCCGTCGAAAGCCTGCCACAGGCCGGACCGCTGCACCTTACGCGGCTGGAACACCGCATCTCCGTCCGACAGGATCGCCGACGGCGCCCAGCTTCGTACCTTCGCCACCGCCTCCAGCGCGCCGGGATACAGCCGGTCGGGAAATGGATAATCCACCAGCCAGTTGGACATCCGCAGGATGCGCGGATCGTGCAGTTCCTCGACCCGGTACCGCTCCAGCGCGCCGAGGTAGTCGGCATAGCCGAGCTCACTGCGCAACTCCTCGAACAGCGTCCAGTAGCGGTTCCGCGCCTCGACGCCGAACTCATAACTGATATAGGCGTCGAGGTCGGCCTGCACCCGGTCGTTGTCGAGCAGCGTGTTGTCGACATCGAACAGGAAGATGACTTCGTGCTGGTGGGTGGCGCTCATGTTCCCTCCGCCGGGCGCGGATTGTGCCATCGGGCATGGCCTTCGACCAGCGCCTCGGCCTCGTCCGGCCCCCATGTGCCGGGCTTGTAACGGTACACCGGGGTGACGTTGTCGAGGATTGCCTCGACCACGCGCCATTGCGCATCGATGATGTCGTCCCGCCCGAACAACTCGCCGATGCCGCGGATCGCATCGCCGAGCAGGCGCTGATAGGGCGGGGTGAAGCTCGGCGCCTGTTGGGTCAGGATCATTTCTACGTCCTCACCCACCATCCGGTCGCCCGGTAGCTTCACCCGCACGCCCATGCCGATATTGACGTCCGGGCTGATGCGCATGCGCAGGTGCCCGGCCTTGGTCGGCACGATCTCATTAAAGGTCTCGCGTGGCGGCCGCTTGAAGGCGACCAGCACCTCGGTGCACGTCACCGGTAGCATCTTGCCGGCGCGGATGAAGATCGGCACACCCTCCCAGCGCCAGCTTTCGATGAACAGCTTTACCGCGACAAAGGTCTCAACACTCGACCCGGCGCGCACGCCCGGCACCGACTGGTAGCCGTCATACTGTCCGCGCACGACGCTTAACGAGTCCAACGGCCGCACCGCCTTCAGCAGTGCAGCCTTCTGGTCGCGCATCGCCTCATGTTCCTCGCCGGTTGGCGGGTCCATCGTCAGCTGCGCCAGCACCTGCAGCAGATGGTTTTGCACCACGTCGCGAATGGCGCCGGTTTCGTCATAGAAGGCGCCGCGATCCTGCACGCCAAAATTCTCTGCCATGGTGATCTGGATCGAATCGATGTGATCGCGATTCCAGATCGGCTCCAGGAACGAATTCGCGAAGCGCGTATAGACGATGTTCTGGACCGGCTCCTTGCCCAGGTAGTGGTCGATGCGGAAGATGCTTTCCTCAGGAAAGAACTTTGCCAGCAGCCGGCTGAGCGTCTTGGAAGTCTCGCGGTTGTGGCCGAACGGCTTTTCGATCACCAGCCGGCCGCCTTCCGCGGATCCGGACTTGGCCAGCGCTTCCGCGACCGTGCCGAACAGCGACGGCGGCACGGCGAGGTAGTGCAGGGGATGCTTGGCCTCGCCAAGCTGCTGGCGCAGTTCGGCGAATGTGCCTTCGTCATTGTAATCGCCATCGACATAACGCAGCAGGTCGGTCAGCCGCTTGATCGTCGCATCATCGGTGACGCCGTGGTGCTTCAGGCTGTCGGCGGCTCTGTCCTTCAACTGATCGAGCCCCCAGCCGGCCTTGGCGACGCCGATGATGGGGACTTTCAGTCCCTCATCGCGCACCAGGCCCATCAGGGCCGGAAAGATCTGCTTGTAGGCGAGGTCGCCGGTGGCGCCGAAAAACACCACCGCGTCGGACGGTTTCTCTGTCATGTCTAGCTACCCGCCGGCTTCTCAACGTGGCCACCAAACTCGAAGCGCAGCGCGGACAGGAGCTTGTCGGCGTAGTCGGCATTGCCACGCGAACTGAAGCGCGCGTAGAGCGCAGCGCTGATCACCGGGGCCGGCACGCCTTCATCAATTGCCGCCAGCACGGTCCAGCGGCCTTCGCCGGAATCCGAGACACGGCCGTGGAAATTGGACAGGTCCGGATTCTTGCGCAGCGCGCTTGCCGTCAGGTCGAGCAGCCAGGAGCCGACGACGCTGCCGCGCCGCCAGACCTCCGCGACTTTACCGATATCGATGTCGTACTGGTACAGCTCCGGATGTCGCAGCGGCGTGGTTTCGGCGTCCACCACCTGTTTGCCGAGACCCTCATTGGCATGGCGGATGATGTTCAGCCCTTCGGCATAGGCAGCCATCAGGCCGTACTCGATGCCGTTGTGCACCATCTTGACGAAGTGCCCGGCGCCGTTCGGGCCGCAGTGCAGATAGCCATATTCGGCCTGCTCCGGTTCGGCGGGCGCGCCGGGCGTCCGCGGGGCGGTATCCACGCCCGGCGCCAGCGATCGGAAGATCGGGTCGAGATGCTTCACCACCGCGTCTTCGCCGCCGATCATATGGCAGTAGCCGCGCTCCAATCCCCAGACGCCGCCGGACACACCGACATCGACGTAGTGCAGGCCCTTCGTCCCCAGCTCCTTCGACCGGCGGATGTCGTCGTGATAGTAGGAGTTGCCGCCGTCTATGACGATGTCGTCCTTGTCCAGCAGCGGGACCAGGCTGTCCAGCACCGGATCAACCGCCGCCGCCGGCAGCATCATCCACACCGCGCGTGGCTTCGACAGCATGCCGATGAAGGTCTTCAGGTCGGTCGTGCCCTGCGCTCCCTTGGCGATCAGCGCCTGCACCGGCGCGTCATGCGTGTCGTAGACGACGCAGCTGTGTCCGGCCCGCATCAGGCGTTCAACCATATTGGCGCCCATGCGCCCGAGGCCGATCATGCCGAGTTCCATTGATGGCTCCCCTAGAATCCATGTCATCGCAACGCGTCAGACTGAACAGTGACCGGCATGCGGTGCTATGCCGTCGAAAATTATCTACCTCTGTCCCGCCCCGCGCACGGGTTATGCTGCCTGTGCCCGCCTAGAGCCCATGGCTGGTTGGCGCGACCTGTAGGCCTGCACTGTTGCCGGCGGAACCGTGTCCTGTTTGGGCCGGTCCTCCTGGCCGCCTGGACGCAGTCGCGGACTGGTACAGCCAGACCTTGATCACCGTTACGATAGCCAACAACGGCGGGACCGAACAACAGCCAAGGTTAGCGGCGAGCCGCCGGCGCTGCTGCCTCTCCGGCTTGTCATGACAGCGTCCGAGGATCGCATCGTCGCACGAGAGGTGACTGGCTGGACCCACATTGATGCTTGATGGAGCGTGTAAGCTGGAGCGGATGCGGCACTGTCGCTGTCACGGCAGACCGGCTTCCGGCCGCCGGCCCGCGACCCATGACGGTGGAATCTGGAAACAATTTCCGCATCCTGCTAGAGATTTCTGAACTATCAGTTGGAGCCCTCTTTTATGCGGCCGATCGTCCTACTCGGGCTGGCGCTCACCCTCTCCGGGTGCGGTTTCAAGACCTGGTGGCACCCGCCCTTCACCGGCGGGACCAATCCTAACATGCCGGTGTCGGACAGCCCGAATATGCAGCGTATTCTCGGCAACCGAAGCACAGTCGACCCGATTATCTCGGAGCCCGGTGACATCTGGCCGGGCCAGATCGCCTCTTCGCCGACTCTGCAGGACCTGGAGAAGACCGGCGTGCAATCTCGCCCGGAAGCACCGGTGCCGGGATCGCCGCTGAGCCGGGGGGTGGATCCGTTGCTGACCACGCCGACTCCCAGCCGCGGCAGTTCAAGCCCGCCGGCTAACGTCGCGCCGCCTTTGTCACGGGGAACCCTGCCGCCGCCGTTGTCCAGCTACGCCGCTCCGCCGGCCGCCCCACCGTCGCCCGGGCCGACCGGGCAAGTGCTGCAGACGCCGAGTGGACCGAGTGTGGTGACGGGCGGTGGACCTGGCTATCAGACGACGACCGGCCCGGGTGGCGCACAATCGATTGTGGTACCGAACGGCAATGGCACGAGCACGGTAATACACCCAGATGGACGGATCGAGACGATCCCAACACCGAAGTGACCGTCAGTCGAGCCGCATGAGCCAACCTGTCACCATTCTATATTTCGCCTGGCTGCGTGAACGCGTCGGCACCGGCAGCGAGACACTGCCGTTGCCACCGGGGGTGAGCACCGTTGCCGAGGTTGTGGCGCACCTGGTGGCACGCGGCGGCGGCTATGCGTCGGCCTTCGCCAACCGGCGGACGATCCGCTGCGCGGTGAACCAGGAATTTGCCGAACCCGGCACGGCAGTGAATCCAGGCGATGAGATTGGCTTCTTTCCGCCTGTGACCGGAGGCTAGCGGGACGTACTGTGGCTGGCCTGCCACATTTGGCCGCGACATCGGCTGGCCTGGAAGCGCCGCGCCCCAGGCGACGTTGGAACCGCCTCCGACGCGTGACGCATCTGCATCGACGTGCGCTATAGGTATCCGGGCGGATCTGCACGGAAACGATGTCATTTCCTGTAGGAACCGTCCTGGGGGCGTCTAGGGCGTCCTGTCGCCATCTGGCATCAGAAGCGGCACGTTGCGGATTTGTATCTTTAGTCGCACAGCTATCCGGCGCCATGGCATAATGGGCCGATTGTAACTGTTACCGTGCCACGAGGATGCGGCGGCGGCAGGTGCCGGCGCCCTCGCGCAGGCGCTTGGTAAGCCGGGAATTTGGCTGAGCACCGCCTGGAGTTCGTTTGTATGTGGAGCCACACGACCGTTCTGACCGCCCGTGCCTCTGCCATACCGGTCGGAGCCCGGTCATGCTGCGTGCGCTGCCGCATATGGGCCGGAGCTCCCGGCGGGCAGCGCCGAGGGCAGGTCAGCCTGCGATCCTTCCAGTAACCGTGCCGTCTGCTTTCCCGGCACGCTCAAGCCATGGTACGTGGCTCGCCCGCATGGGCGAGCGGCTACGGTCCGTGCCAGGCCTACCGGCCGACCCGCGCCAGCGTCCCGGCCGGTACACTGTTGCCGTCGGCCTGATCTTCATCGCCCTCGCGTTGCGCCTGGCACTCAACGGATTGCTGCCGCCGACCGGCTTCCCGTTCTTGACCTTCTTTCCGGCGGTGGCGATCGCCGCGCTTTATGGCGGATTCTGGCCGGGGCTGGTGAACATCGCCCTGTCGGTGGCCGCCGCAAAATACTTCTTCGTTCCGGAGATCGGGTCTTTTGCGCCGGACTCCTGGCACGACGTCGTCGCGTTGACCTTCTTTGCCGGCATCGAATTGCTGGAGGTGGCGATCATCCACCTCATGCACCTTGCGGTCGAGCGCGCACGCCAGGCACAGGCCCAGAGCGCAACGCTGACCGAGGCACTGCGGCGACAGGAACGGACGCTGGGCGCGGTGCTCGACAGTACGACCGACAGTGTCGTCGCCCTCGACGGCGCCGCACGCGTCACCTACCTCAATCAACGTGCGATGGCACAGTTGGCCCTCGGTGCGAACCCGGATGGCGCCGTGATATGGGACGTCGTGCCTGGGCTGCGTGCAACGCCGTTCGGGACAGCCTGTGCCGCGTGCCTGGAACAGCGCACGCCACAAGAAGCCGAAGCCTGGTTCGAACCGCTCAACCGCCTGCTGGCGCTACGCGCATTTCCAGGCGAGGACGGCGGGATCACAGTCTACTTCCGTGATGTGACCGAGACACGGCAAACCCAGCAGAGGCTGGCCGACCTGGTGGCGACGCTGGATCTGGGCGTTGCCTTCGTCCGCGCGCTCGATGGTACGATCCAGCACTGGTCCGCCGGCTGTGAACAGCTCTACGGCTGGAGCGGCGCAGAAGCCGTCGGCCGCAATGCGCATGACTTGTTGCAAACGGTCTTCCCCCAGCCGCTGGCCGCCATTGAGGCGGCGCTGGAACGCGACGGCCGCTGGAGCGGCGAACTGGTGCATCGCGCGCGGGACGGGCGACGTCTCGTGCTGGCCGCACGCAAGGTGCTACGTCAGGCAACCGACGGCAGGCCGCCGGTCATCCTGGAAGCGCTGACCGATGTGACCGCAGAGCGCCAGGCGCGGGTGGCCCTGGCGGAGAGCGAGGCGCAACTGCGTACTATTGTCGAAACTGTGCCGGTCGGCCTGGTGCTGGCGGAACTGCCGTCGGGCCGGATTGTCGGGGGCAATTCCTACGTCGAGACGCTGGTGCGGCATCCCGTGCTGCACTCGCCGGATATTCACAGCTACGACGAATGGGTTTCGTACCATGCCGACGGCACGCGGGTCGCCGGTCACGAATATCCGCTGGCGCGCATGGTGCTGGCCGGCGAGGAGGCACCGTCGATCGAGGTGCACTATCAGCGCGGCGATGGCACACGCGCCTGGACGCGGATCATGGGGCGGGCGGTCCGTGACGCCGAGGGCGCGCTGGTCGGCGGCGTGGTCGCACTGGTCGACGTCAATGGCGAGCGGGCCGCGCGGGAAGCGCTGGCCGAAAGTGAGGCACGGTTTCGTGCCACTTTCGAGCAGGCGGCTGTTGGCATGGCGCTGGTCGGGCTCGACGGGCGATGGCTCATGGTGAACGGCCGGCTGGTCGAGATGGTGGGTTATACGCAGGAGGAATTGCTGGCGCTGCGGTTCCAGGACATCACCCATCCGGCCGATCTCGACGCGGATTTGGAGCAGGTGCAACGCCTGCTGGCTGGCGAAATTCCGACCTATACGATGGAAAAGCGCTACGTTCGCAAGGACGGAACCCAACTTTGGGTTGATCTGACCGTCGCTGTCCAGTCCGATGCGAACGGTGCGCCCCGGCATTTTATTTCCGTCATCCAGGACATCAGCGCGCGCAAGGCTACCGAGGCGGTGGCTGCCGACTACGCGGAGCGCCTGCGACTGGCGCTGGAGGCGGGGCAGATGGGCTATTGGTCCTGGGACCTCGCGGCCGATCGGCTGGAGTGGGATGCGCGGCAGTTCGAGCTGTTCGGACTCGATCCGGCGGTTGGCCAACCGCAGGGCGCGGAGGCGCTGGCCTGTGTGCATCCGGACGACCGGCCGGCGCTGGATGCGGCCATTGAGGCAGCGCTTGCGACCGGGGCTGGCGTGTTCAGCCACGAGTTCCGGGTGCGTCTGCCGGGCGGCCGGCAGCGCTGGATCGGTGGGCATGGCCGGGCGATCCCAGGGCCTGACGGCAAGGCAGCGCGCATGGTTGGGCTGAACTTCGACGTGACAGAGCGGCGGGAGGCGGCCGCGGTGCTTGAGCGCGAGGCAGCCGATCTGGAACGGCTGGCCGACCAGCGGGCAGAGGCGCTGGCCGAAACCGAGGCGCGACTGGAGCGCGCCGCGAAGATGGAGGCGCTTGGCCGCCTCGCCGGTGGCGTGGCGCACGACTTCAACAACGTGCTGCAGGCAGTGCAGGGCGGCATCGCCCTGGCGGACAAGCGCCTGGGTCCCGACCCGCAGCCGGCGCGCCGCTTCCTCACCATTGCAGCCGACGCTGCTCAGCGTGGCGCTGCCGTGACGGGCCGCCTGCTGGCATTTGCCCGGCGCAGCGAATTAAGCGCAGCGCCGGTGCAGCCCGCCGGGCTGCTGGACAGCCTTGCGCCTCTACTGCAACACACGCTTGGTCCCTCGGTCCGGCTTTCGGTGCAGGCGCCGCCGGACCTGCCGTCGATGCTGGCCGATGCCGGGCAACTGGAGGCCGTTCTGGTGAATCTGGCGAACAATGCGCGCGATGCGCTGCCGGGCGGCTGCGGAACGATCTCGCTGCGGGCCGATGCCGTCTCAGTCGTTGCCGGGGATCGCGACGTGCCGGACACGCTGGCGCCCGGCCAATACGTGCGAATGACGGTGACTGACGACGGTGTCGGCATGAAACCGGACGTGCTTGCCCGTGTGACGGAACCGTTCTTTACAACCAAAGCGACTGGCAAGGGTACCGGCCTGGGTCTGGCCATGGCCCGAGGGTTTGCCGAACAGTCCGGCGGCGCACTGGCCATCCGCAGCACGGTCGGCGTCGGCACGGCGGTGACGCTGTGGCTGCCGCAGGCGCCGCACGCGACGGCGGACGAGGCAGACGCAGGCGGTGACACTGACACGACGCCTGGGCTGCGAGCCGCGGTGCTGCTGGTCGACGATGAGCCGGGCGTCCGCGCCGTCATGAGTGAGGCGCTGTCGGATCGCGGGCATCAGGTCGCTGAAGCCGCGGATGGCGCAATGGCACTGTCGTGGCTCGATGCCGGCGTCGCCGCCGATGTGCTGGTTACCGACCTGGCCATGCCAGGCGGCATTGATGGACTGACCCTGGTGCGGGAAGCACGGCGACGCCGGCCGAACCTGCCGGCCGTGCTGATCACCGGCCATGCCGGCGAGGCCAGCCCCGAAGCCCTGCGCGCGGCTGTCGGCACTGGTCCGTTCTCATTGATGCGCAAGCCGGCTTCCGTGGATGCGGTCGAAGCGCAGATCGCGCTGCTGTTGCAATCGACGACCTAGGTCTCCTTGCCGCCACGCTTCCACTTCAGCGCCATCTGCACCTCATGGAGAAAACGCTCAAGCGTAAACGGCTTTTCCAACATGGCGCCCGGGCCGCCGACGACCATGCCGTGTGGCAACCTGTCGGGATAGCCGGTGATGCCAATACAGGGCAGGCCGAGGATAGACGCGGTGTCTATGATGGCGCCGCCGTCACCGTCCTGCAGGCCCAGGTCGGTAATCACTAGATCGAAACGACATGCCGCGGCGGCGGAAAGCAGTTGTTCCGCATCGTGCAGTCCCGGCGCTTCGGCGACGGTCAGGCCAGCATCCTTCAAAGCCTGCGCCAGGACGGTGCGAACTGCAGGTTCGTCCTCCACCAGGAGAACGCTCGGGTGACGCGCAGGCGTGCTGCCGTCGGACGAATCCATGCTGAAAATGCTCCGATGCTGAAAGGCAGTTCAGGTCATCGCAGGCGTTGGCAGCTTCGATCGCACGCGCAATGGAGACGGAGCGGATAGCCGCACCACCGCACGTAGCATGCGCAAAAAAACTCAGTGGCCAACACCATGTGAGCAAAGCCTTCTGCAACGGAATGTCACGCAGACGTGATGTCCGGTGCAAGGGTTGAAGACTTCCGGCGCATGAAGCTGTGTCCGCGCACCCCTTTCGCCGGCGCCGCGGCAACACGATCTCTGCCACGCGCGCATAAGCGCTTCGGTGGAAGGATAGATCAATGGCGCAACGTCCGGTCTGGCGGGGACATCTGCGGCTGGCCCTGGTGTCCTGTCCGGTGGCGCTGTACTCGGCCCGCCAGGACCGGGGCACAATTCGATTCCATTTGATCAACCCCGATACGGGCCATCGCATCCGCATGATCACGCAGGACGCTGAAACCGGAGACGAAGTATCGCGGTCCGATCTGGTGAAGGGCTATGAGTTTCGAAAGAACACTTATGTCCTGCTGACTGATGAGGACTTCGACAGCGTGCGGGTGGAAAGCGCGTCGGTCATGGCGATCGACAAGTTCGTCGATGCAACCGCGATCGACCCGATGTACTACGACACCAGCTATTATCTGGCGCCGGACGGGGATGCCGGTCGCGACGTTTATGCTGTTCTGCTGAAAGCGCTGACGGAGTCCCGGCGGGTTGGGCTGTCGCGAGTGGTGATTGCGCGGCGGGAGCGGACTGTCGCGTTGCGTCCGTCGCAGGGCGGCCTGCTCGCTCATACGCTGTATGAGCAGCGCGACATCCAGGACGCGGGGCCGCTGTTCAACGATGTTGCGCGGGTGCAGACGGATCCGTCGATGGTTGACCTCGCGAGGCAGCTGATCGACCGCCAGGTGGAGCGCTACAATCCCGCAGCCGACCTGGAAGACCGATACGAGGCGCGCCTGCGGGCGCTGATCGACGCCAAGCTCAAGGGGGCAGGCGTCGAGGATGAGGAGGAGGCGCCGCCGCCGGATCAGAACAATGTTGTGGACCTGATGGCAGCGCTGAAGAAGAGCCTGGGGCAAGCCGCCGATCCTCCCGCTTCGCGCAAACCGGCAAACAAGAATTCGCGCAAGCCGGCGGACAAGAAGAAGGCCGAGCCGAAGAAGACCTCGGCGCGTCGACCCGCGGCGGCCACTCCATCCCGGCCGGCGCGGAAACGCGCCTGAAGCGTCACCCCGCGGGGACAGGCTCGCTGGCTGCCTCGACCTCCACCAGCCAGCGTTCCAGCACGACCACCTGGCTGTCCTCGTGGTCGCAGACGATGCAGTAGAGCTCCTCGTCGGCTGCAAGGCCGCCGAGTTCGTCGTGGCCGAACCCGCATTGTGGGCAGTGGAAGTGCCAGACGCCAGTGACGGTGCGCGTTACGCGCGCGTGTTGCCTGCTCATCCCGCAACACTGGGTAAGGCCACGCTGGCTGGCCAGAGTGCATGGCAGCAAAATCGTACCTTGC
Organism: Pseudomonadota bacterium; assembly: GCA_018240405.1. Classification (GTDB taxonomy): domain Bacteria; phylum Pseudomonadota; class Alphaproteobacteria; order Acetobacterales; family Acetobacteraceae; genus Rhodopila. The sequence continues at coordinate 39,756 of JAFEFW010000004.1, read as the reverse complement.
GCCGATCAACTTTCCGCCATCGAACCATCGTGTCCGGTGCGCGTTCTGCCGGGGCAGCCGGGAGACTGCCGCCGACTGCCCGTCCAAGACCGCAGGCGCGGTTCCAGAAAGGCCTACCCGTGACCCTGCACCAAGCCGAAGCCTTCGCCATCGTCGCTGGAATGCTGCTGCTGTTCATGTCGGATCGGATCCGATATGACATTGTCGCCGCACTGGCACTGACCTGCGCCGCGCTGTTGGGCGTCGTGCCGCGGGAGAAAGTATTTACCGGATTTGCCAACCCGGTGATCATCATTATTGCCTCGGTACTCGTTCTCAGCAGGGCAATCGCAGTGTCCGGTGTCATCGAGGCAGGCATGCGCCGCGTGCTGCGGCGACTTCCAAGCATTTCGGTGCAGGTTGGATTGCTGACCGCGTGTGTGACGTTTCTGTCCGCCTTTATGAAGAATGTCGGCACGCTGGGTATCTTCATGCCAGTTGCGATCCAGACGGCGGAGCGGGCGAAACGCTCCCCTTCGCTCTATCTGATGCCGCTGGCCTTTGGCTCCCTGATCGGCGGCACGATGACGTTGATCGGCACCTCACCGAACCTGCTGATTTCCACGGTACGGGAGCAGACGCAGGGAAAGCCCTTCTCGCTGTTTGCCTTCATGCCGGTGGGACTGCCGCTGTCGATCCTGGCGGTTGGCTTTCTGGCCGTCGGCTGGCGGCTGATACCGAAGGGACGTCGTGGCCAGCCGGCGCCCGAGCGTCGTTTTGAGATCGAACAATATACCAGCGAAGCGCGCTTACCTGCGAACTCACCACTCGTCAACAAGACCGTCGGGGAGCTTGAGGACCTCGCGGATGGCGCGGTTGCGGTGGCGGCAATCATCCGGGAAGGCAATCACCGGTACGTCCCCGCTCGCCACTGGTGGCTGTACGAGGATGACCTGCTGATCCTGAACGGCGATCCGGTGGCATTGAAGCCGTTGGTGGATGAGGCGCAACTCGAACTCGTTGCCGCGGCAGACTTGCCGACAACCGGCGGCAAGGACGAGGACATCAGTGCCGCCGAAGCCGTCATTACTGAGGGATCGCTGCTGGTCGGGCAGACCCTGGCGACGTTGTCGTTACGCCGCCGCTTTGGCGTTAATGTCCTGTCGCTTGGCCGGCGTCGCGAAACGATCAACGACCGGCTGCGGTCGACCCGGTTTGAGGTCGGCGACACGATCCTGGTGCAGGGGCCGGAATCCGTGCTGCCGGAAGTGCTGGCACAACTTGGCTGCCTGCCGCTGGCAGAGCGCAATCTCGCGCTCGGGCAACGGCGATCGCGCTTCCTGCCACTGCTCATCCTGGGCGGCGTAATCGTGGCGGTGACGTTCCATCTGGCGGCCACCGAGGTGGCGTTCTTTGCTGGCGCCATGCTGATCCTGCTGTGTGGTTCGCTGACACCGCGGCAGGCCTACGACGCGATTGACTGGCCGATCATTGTCATGCTCGGCAGCCTGATCCCGGTGGGTGAGGCGCTGAACGAGACCGGTGCGGCCGGGCTAATGGCAGATGCGTTGCTGCTGGTAGCCGGGCATTTGCCCGGCCTGCTGGCAGTCGGCTTCATCATGCTCGTGTCGATGCTGGTGACGCCGTTCCTGCACCATGCGGCCGCGGTGCTGGTGATGGGCCCGGTCGCGGCGCAAATCGCCGGTGGCCTCGGCGTCCAGCCCGAAGCGTTCCTGATGGCCGTAGCACTGGGCGCGTCCTGCGATTTTCTGACACCAGTTGGGCATCAAAACAATCTTCTGGTGATGGGACCCGGCGGCTATCGCTTCAGCGACTACTGGAGGCTTGGTCTGCCGCTGTCGTTGCTGGTGTTGGTCTGCGGGACGTTGCTGATCGTGTGGGTGTGGGGGATCTAACGGCCGGAACTGACGACTACGCTGCCTGCTCCGCGGCTTTCCGCCGGTGATCGAAATTCGTCAGGTTAAGCTTGCGCCGGTGGTCCGCGTACAGCAGCGGCTCGTAGCGCGCTGGATCCGATTCGGAAACACAGGTCGCGACCGGCTGGATGATCGCGTCCAGGCTGGGTCCGTAGAAGAACGGAATCGCGTGCCGTAGCGACCTGCTGGCATTGATCACCCGGTGCGGCGTCGGTTTGTACCGGTCATTCGAGTAGCGTGACAGCATCTCCCCGGTGTTGACGACAAACGTCCCCGGAATGGCCGGCGGGCGGATCCAATCGCCCTCTTTTGTCAGCACCTCCAGCCCCGGCAATGCAGATTGTGCCAGCAAGGTCAGAAAGCTGGTATCGATATGCGGGGCGAAGCCGAACTGGTTCTCCTCCGCGCCGTCGTGCGACGGGTAACGGATCAGTCGCAGCGTGATTGTCGGCTCCCGGAAGTCAGCATCGAAATAATCCGCCGGTAGCCCCAGCGACGCGGCAACCAGCGAAATCATGGCGCGGCCGAGCGGACGCATCGCCTCGAAATAGGCAAGGGTTCGCGCCTTGAACGACGGCATTTCCACCGGCCAGCGATTCAGCCCGTATAACGGATTTCCTGCGACAATCTCCGGATCGTCTGGTGCCTTATCCGTAACGATGTAGAAGCTCTCGCTCAGGTTCGGTTTCGTGTTGTTGTTGATCTTCGAGGTCCGGATGATCTGCGCACCATAGGGCAGGTAGCCGATGTTGAGGTCGCCGACTTTCAGGTCCAGCTTGCGCTGCTCGGGCAGATCGAAGAAGTCGCTGGCTGCGGCAAAGCAGTCGTTGATAAGGGCTTGCGGTATGCCGTGATTGGTGATCACCAGGAAGCCTGTATCGACGCACGTATCGGCCACGGCCCTGGCCAAACCTTCACGCGCACCGGGCACACCGCTCAGCAGCGGACCGACATCCAGAACCGGTATCCGATCAGCCATCGCACGATCCTCTGTCATGGCGGGCGCCCAGCGTGGCACGCCTGCCGGTCACCTTCAATCCTTGCGGTCGCCTTCGAACAGGGATGCGAGTTCGTCGGTAGCCTGCTGCTGGGTTTGGATCAGCCGCTGCTCATCCGTATAGAAGGCGTGAGTCTCCCTCAGCATCTTTTCGTCGTGCTGCCGGAACAGTCGCACGGATCGCACTGCCTCGTCCTCGGGCACGCCCAGCGTGACCAACGATCGCTCCGCCATGTGGAGGCTTGAGAAAAACGTATCGCGTACGTATCCGTCTACGTGGCGGTCCATCAGCAGATGCACGTGGCGCCGGTTCCGGGCGCGCGCCAGCACGCGCAGGTGCGGAAAGTTTCGTTTCGCCACTTCGGTAATGCGCAGCACGTTCTCGGCGTCGTCCTGGGCAATGACCAGAAGCTTCGCCTGCTCTGCGCCTGCGGCGCGCATAAGTTCCGGCCGGGCAGGGTCACCGAAATAAACCTTCAGACCAAAGCGCCGTACCACATCGACTTGCCCGGGATCCCGCTCCAGCGCTGTGAACGGAATACCGTGCATGCGCAGCACACGGCCGACGATCTGCCCGAACCGGCCGAACCCGGCGATGATCACCGGGGCACTGGGGGACTCAATCGGATCGAAATCCGGCACCGGCTCGGCCTCGAGGCGCGGCAACAGGAACTTCTCCGATAGGGCGAACAACACCGGCGTCGCCGCCATTGACACCGCGGCGATCAGCGTGGCCATGGCGGCGTGATCTGGCTGCAATGCGCCCACCGCTACGGCGGCGCCGAACAGGACGAAGCCGAATTCGCTGGCCTGCGGCAGCGCAAGAGCAAAGCGCACGGCGTCGGGCAGGGGCTGGCGCGCGATCAGCGCCAGGGCAAAGCAGATGCCAATCTTCGTCACCAGCAGCGCCAGCGTCGCAGCGGCCAGCAGCGCGGGATGTGAAACAGCCAGCTTCAGATCAGCTTCCATGCCGACGGAAATAAAGAAGAAGCCCAGCAGCAGCCCCTCGAACGGGCCGATATCCGCCTCCAGTTCATGCCGGTATTCCGACTGCGACAGCAGGACGCCGGCCATGAAGGCACCCAGCGACATGGACAGGCCTGCGGCCGAGGCGATGAAGGCCGCGCCGGCGACCACCAGCAGTGAGGCGAGCGTGAACACCTCGGGCGTCTTGGCGCCGCCGATCAGCCGCATGAAGGGCGGGATTGCAAAGCGGCCGCCGACCAGGATGACGGCGATCGCCGCCGCGCCCTGCGCGACGTCCAGCCAGGGCAAATGCGCCGGAAGCGATTTCTGCGTCAGCAGCGGGACGATCGCCACCAGCGGGATGAACGCCACGTCCTGGAACAGCAGTACGGCAAACCCATCGCGTCCGGCCCGGCTCTGCAGCAGCCCAGCTTCGGCCAGCATGGGCAGCACGATGGCCGTTGAGGACAACGCCAGCCCGGCGCCAAGCACGGCGGCGCCGGCCCAACCAATGCCGGTCAAATGCGCCAGCCAGGCCAGCACCACGGCGCAGCCGGCAAGCTGGGCGGCGCCTAATCCGAACACCGCGTTGCGCATAACCCACAGGCGCCGCGGCCGCAGTTCCAGGCCAATCAGGAACAGCAGCATGACGACGCCGAGTTCCGAGATGGCGGCGATGTCATGCACGTCTTCGACCAGCCGCAAGCCAAACGGCCCGATCGCCACGCCGGCCAGCAGGTAGCCGAGCACGCTGCCCAGACCGGCACGCCGTGTCAGCGGCACCGCGATGGTCGCGGCCGCCAGCAACGCCACCAATGTTGCCAGCATCAGTAACCGCGCTCGAAGTCGAACCGGTTGGGCAGCGGCTTGCCGGCCTGCCAGGCGCGGAGGTTCTCGAAGAAGATGTCGATACTGACCGGGTTGTAGGTATTTGGATCGTCGGCCGAGGTATGCGGGCTGATGATCAGGTCCGGCGTCGTCCACAACCGGTGGCCGGCCGGGATCGGCTCCGGGTTGAACACGTCCAGCACCGCGCCGCACAACGTGCTGGCGTCCAACCGGTCGCACACCGCGTCCTGGTCCAGCAGCGCGCCGCGGCCAATATTGACGATGCCAGCGCCGGCTGGCAGCAGGTCCACGCGGCGGCGGTCCATCAGGCCGCGCGTGGCCGGTGTCAGCGGGCAGGCCAGCACGAGGAATTCCGTCGAAGGCAAGACCTCATCCAGGGCGTCCATACCGATGACGCGCGTGCAGGCGGGATGCGGCGCCGGATTGGCGCGCATGCCGGTGACCACCATGCCAAACTGCCGCGCGTGCTGGGCCACCGCGCCGCCGAGGCTGCCGAGACCAATCACCGTCACTGTGCGTCCGCCGAGGACGCTGCCCCACATCTCTTTCCATACGCCCTGGCGCTGCTGCGTCACCATCCGCGGGACACGGTTGGCGAGCATCAGCAGCGACATGATACCGAACTCACCGGCCTTGCCAGCATGGGTGCCGCGGTTGTTCATCAGCGCCGCACCCGGCGGCAGCCAGTCATACGGCGCCAGCGCGTCCAAGCCGGCATTGGTGACAAAGACCAGCTTCAGATGCGGCGCTGCGAACGGCATGCAGGAGCGCAGGACGCCGGCGTCGCTGATGACCGCCTCGGCGGTGCGCATCGCCGTGGCGAAGTCGGCTGGCGTGCCGCCGATGGTGACCTGATGGCCCTGGGCAATCGCGCCTGCCCGGTCACAGGCGGCCGCCCACATGGAGTCGGAGAACGCGAACAGCGTTTCCCCGGCGGGGTTCTGCAAATGAATGTGCATACCCTAGCGTGACACAGCCGCACCGCTGCCGTCATCAACCAAGCGCCAACCGCCCGTCGGAACGGCCGCTACCGGCAGAGATCGTATGCGAGGTTGCACGAACGCCGGGTGAATGTTGCCACCAGGCCAACCTTCATAGCGTCCGGCGCGGGAGTTGCGTTGCCGGGTGCGGTCGCGGCGGCTACCGTCCTCGCCAATAGCGGGAGGGACTATCCATGAGCCGGTTGTTTGGACCGATGCGTCAGGTGGGCGTGGTCGTGCGCGACATCGAAGCGGCAATGCGCCACTGGGTCGATGTCTGTGGTGTCGGACCCTGGTACTACACTGACAAACTGGCGCTCACCGCGTTCACCTATGGCGACAAGAGGTATGACGACATCCACGTCTCCATTGCGTTGGCCAATTCTGGCGAAGTGCAAATCGAACTGATTCAGCAACGTTGCAACACACCCAGCATGTACCGCGACTTCCTCGCCGCCGGCCGCGAAGGAATGCAGCACTGGTCAAGCTGGCCGGAGAATTATGAGGCGGTCTACCAGCGTGCCCTGGCGGCCGGCTATACCGTAGGGCAGGAGGGACAGAGCCCGCGGGGGCCATTCGTCTACTTCAAGAATGAGGGGCATCCCGGCACCGTGATTGAAATGGCCGAGATGACGTCCACCCGGCGGAGCATTTTCGACCAGATCCGGCAGGCCGCGCTTGGTTGGGACGGCAGCGACCCAATTCGCCGCACCTGGCCGACGCCTTGACAACCGTCATACGCAACGCAAGCGCATAGCCGGCGCCGCTGCTGGCTGTATCCCCATTAATTTCGGCTGCCTCTTGCACTATCGGAACGTTGCTATGAAGCTACGCGGGCCCGGCCCGGCTCGGCCGGCGTGAGGGGAAACCGGAAAGGACGTTGCATGATCAGGAAGAGCGTGCTGGCGGCGTGCGCCTTGGTCGCCATGGGATCGACGGCGAACGCCACGATCTATTCGTATACCGGTGGCATAGCGACCGAAACGATCACGCAGACTGGCTATTATCGGCTCATCGCAACGGGTGCGGTTGGTGGTGGCGGTAACGGTTCAGCCGGTGGCGCAGGCGCAACCGCCTCGGGCGACGTTTATTTGCTCAGCGGGACGGTTCTTCAGATCGCGGTTGGAGGCCGGGGCAGTTCCGGCGCCTTGGCAAGCGGCACCTGGGGTGGTGGCGGCGGCGGTGGAAGTTTTATTTATCTGGATGCCAGCACTCCCTTGGTTGTCGGTGGCGGTGGTGGCGGTGCGGGCTACGAATCTGGCACAAATGGGCTCGCCGCACCCGCAACGATAGCTGGGCTGGCCGGTGCAGGTCCGCAATCCGGTAGCGGTGGCACCAATGGTGCCGGCGGTGGCGGCGGTATCAGCTCCTTTGCCAACGGCGGCGGCGGCGGCGGATTCCTCAGCAACGGGATTGATGGTGCGAATGGCCCACCCAGGTGCTCCGGTGGCGGCGGGTTTGGCCCTCTCGGGTTCGCGGGCGGCGCGGCCGGCACCAGCGCCGGCGGATGCCTCAGCGATCCGGCAGACAGTAACGGTGGTGGCTTCGGCGGTGGCGCCGGCGGCGGGCTGAACGGCGGCGGCGGCGGTGGTGGCTATTCGGGCGGCGGTGGCGGCGGCGGGACCAACGAAGGAGCCGGTGGCGGCGGTGGCTCATTCGTCGTGGCCGATTTCCTCGGCGAGCCGACGCTCAACATCCAAATCATTGGCGGCGACAATCCGGAGCTGGACGGTCTGGTGTCGGTCACACTGGTGCGCGCCGTGCCAGAGCCCGCCTCGATCATGCTGATCGCGGGAGCTGTCGTGCTACTGTCAGGGGCGCGTCGCCGCCGGTAGCCCATATCGCCGGGAGACACCGAAGGAACGGCTTCAATCCTCGAAAATCAGCCTTGCCTCGGTGCCCCGGTCTGTGGCGCGCTGGGTAAAGCGCATGGCTCCTCTTGTGGCCAGCCAGACCATGAACCGCTCCTGTTCCTCAAGGGTGCCGAGAAGGTCTTCCGGTGACGGTGTGCCGGTCGGCTCCGGCAGCGGCACACCCGCCCAGGAAAGATCGAGTGCTATCCGATCCTCGAACCGCCAGGACCGCAGGTCGACGCTGTTCTCGCCACGGCCGATCAGCAGTTCCGTCAGTTCCACCAACGCGCGTTCACCGGCAACCGCCGTTGCCTGTTTGAGGCCCCATTCGGCCGCAAGTTCAGCGAACCAGTCACGCGCCCTCCGGCTGGCTGCCATATCAAGGCCAAACACCCGCTGGGCCCGAAGTGGCACCAGCGGCAGGGTCACCAGGTTCACTGCGAACGCAACCAGGGCGCCGAACGAGGGCGGCGAGGCAAGGGCGGGCACATGCGTTTGAAACGGCTGGGGTGCAATGGCCACCAAGACACCTGCACTGAGGCCGGTGGCAACAATCATCATCCGGCGCGTGTCCAGCAGCCGCGCCGATAGCAATTGGCAGCCCTGGCCCATCAGGAAGCCGGCGACATACAGCAGCATTGCCGCCTTGACCGGGGCGGGGGTCAGCACGAACAGCGCGATCATTTTCGGGCAGAGAGCCACCACCAACAAGGTCCCGACGCCGAACCAGACGATCCGGCGCGCGAGCACGCCTGCGGCAATGGACAATCCGACCGCGGCGCTGCCGGGCCCGGGGGCGGCGCCGCCAATCAGGCCTGCGGCAACGATCGCCAGGCCATTGGCAAGCAAGCCGCGCCGCAGCGGCACAGGGTCGGGGCGCGTCCAACCGGCATCAGCGGCACGTTGCATGGCCACCAGACTACCCGCCGCCGTTGCCTGGATGGCGACAAGGGACAGCAGATAGGCCAGCAGCGGCCCGGTCGTGACGGCGGTGAAGTCCGGCAACCACGGCTCCGGCAGTGCCAGCCATGGCCGAGCGGCAATCACCGCCGGTATGTCGGCCTCGACCTCATCCAGCATGAAGCTCAGGCCAGAGCCGATCACGGCGCCGATCAACACGGCAAATGGCGCTGCTCGGGTCTTGCTCAGCCCGATGATCATGGTCACCACGACCGTTCCCAGCACGATGCCGATCGAACTGCCGTCGCGGGGCGAACCGCCCGGCTGGAGTCCCAGTTGCGCGGCCGCGACGCCGATCAGGGCGACGCCGATGAGGATGACGACGACGCCCGCAACCTCATTCGGCAGCAGGACGCGTAGCCGGTGCATCGCGAAGGTCACAACAATGGCGCCAAGGCCCATCAGGCAGACCATGGCAGCAATGGCATTGAAACCGCCGCCCGCTTGTGCGGTGAGTACGTAAGCGCCAAGACAGGCCGTGCTGTGTGTGGCGGGAATCGGGTATCCGGCCCCGACCGGACCCCGTGTCAAAAGTTGCAGCGCCTGCAGGATCGCGCTTGCGACGATCGAAAGGCATAGGAAGCGGCCGATTTCAATCGGGTCGGCGGTGACGGCCGTCGCGGCGGCCACTGGCAGCACGTAGTAGATCGACTGGATGGCAACATGCTGCAGGGCAAGTCCCAGCGCGGTTGGTGTCCCCGGCTTGTCATCCAGCCAGTAAGCCAGCCCGATCGGCCGCTGCATCGGCCGGTCGGCGGAGCGGTTGAGATAGGAAAGGCGAGACGTTGTACTCCCCATACCGATGCCTTCTGTAGCCAATTCCCGGGGCTGCGGCGTACGCTCCGACCGCGACGGGGAGTCTGTCTGCGGAAAGACAAGCAACCACACGGCTATTGAAGGCTCCGCCTATGCCCCTATAGGTGGTGCATACAGTGACTTATGCCTGAATCGTGTATTGTGGCAACGGCAACGATTCGCAAAAGCATCGCGCGATTGTCGTTGGATTCCTGAAGTGCGTCGCGCCGAAGGCCCGGCGCTGAACCGACCCTACGGCTGCACGAGATCCGGCGGCCCCTTCAGTTCGACGACATTGCCCTCGGGGTCTGGCACATAGATCGACGGGCCCTGGCCGGTTGCGCCGTAGCGCGAGGCCACGGGCGCCGGGTCCGCACCATGCTTGCTCAGATGGGCCATGATGACATCAGCATCCCATGGTTCCACCTGCAGGCAGAAATGGTCCATGTTGCGACCTTCCGCCCCGGGCGCCACGCCGCCTTTCTGGCCAAGCGGGCCGTCAACGGGCACGAGGTCGATCAAGGCGGCACCGGCGCGGAGCTGGTACAGCCCTAAATCGTGGCGCTCCCGCTCCACGGTGCATCCCAGGACATCGCAGTAGAAGCGCTTCATCGCCTCCAGGTTGGCCACCCGCAGGACGACGTGATCGAGTTGCTTGATGCTAATCACCGTCCGCTTCCCCCTTCCAATAGTGCCCCGGACACCTCATCATGACAGCATGTCGCGGCGGTCCATGGAAGTCACACCGGACCTGGTTCTGCGAGCCTATCGCCACGGGTTGTTCCCGATGGCCGAGGGGCGCGCCGGGGACAAGCTGTTCTGGCTGGATCCGATCAAGCGTGGCGTGCTGCCGCTTGATAGTTTCCATCTGTCCCGCCGGCTGCTGCGCACTGTGCTGTCGGACCAGTATGAGGTGACGGTCGACCGCAACTTTGCCGGCACCATTGCCGGGTGCGCCACCCCGCTGCCGGATCGCATGGACACCTGGATCAACCCGCAGATCGAACGCCTGTTCAGTGAACTCTTCCGCATGGGTCATGCACATTCGGTAGAGACCTGGCAGAACGGCACGCTGGTCGGCGGCCTGTATGGCGTGGCGCTGGGTGGCGCGTTCTTCGGCGAGAGCATGTTCAGCTTTGCGCGAGACGCCTCCAAGGTGGCGCTGGTGCATCTGGTCGCGCGCCTGCGCCTGGGCGGCTTTCGCCTGCTGGACACGCAATTCGTCACCGCCCACCTGGCGCAGTTCGGCGCAGAGGAGATTCCGCGCGACACCTACAAGACGCGCCTGGCCGCGGTGGTCGACGAACCGGCGGTCTGGCTGCCGGAACCAGACCCCGAGGTGCTGGAGGCGGAGTTCCGTCATCTCGCGGCCCGCGCCAGCGGTGGTGCCTAACACGGGCCGTCGGACGTTTGGCCGGTAGGGGGGCTACCGCGCCCCGCCCGCAAACCACAGCTTCGGATCCGATGCTCGTACCCGCACCTCGGGCAGCCCAAGTTCCTTCCGCACGATGTTCGTGCCCTCGACGATAGATACGCATTTGTAATAGGCAATCCGTCGGCTGAGCCCTTCACGCCCGAAGCCGCAATCCGTGGTGATCACCAGCCGCTCCGGCGGAATGAACTCCAGTGCCCGGCGGATCAGGCCTGCAACGTATTCCGGCGGCTCCACAACGGTGTTGCAATGGTTGACCACGCCGATGCCGATCTTCTTGTCGGTCTTATACTTGCCGAACAGGTGCAGGTCCTGACCGTCACTGCTGGCGCACTCAAACGTAATGACATCGGCTCTTAGCTGCAACAGATGCGGCATTGCCCGTTCGTAGCTCGGCGTTTCCCAGTAGGTGCGCTGCTGGTTCGGATTGCCCCAGCAGGTGTGCACCCAGATTTCGGCATCGATGCCGTCGGTCTGCCGGTTGAACGCTTCGGTCATGAATGCCAGGTCCGCCTCGGTCGTGGTCGGCAACAGGGCGCGGCTGTGGTGCGGCGGCTCCTCCAACTGGATCAGCGGGCAACCAGCGGCAACCAGTTCACGTAGCTCCGCATTCATGATGTCGCACAGGTCGAGAATCATTGCCTTGTCGTCTTCGTAGTATTCGTTCCACAGCATGGACGACAGGATCGGCGCGCAGATGGCGCCGAATTTCACCGGCTTGTCGGTCAGGCGCTGGGCGAATTGCCACAGCGCTGCGTACTCCCACGGCCCGCGGGTGAGTTTGCCCTTAACGACGGCCGGCTGGTAGGCCTCCTGCACCTCCCACAGGATCTGGCCCGGGCGCAGCCCGCGCCGCATCCAGCCCTGCGAGGTGTCGCGCGCGCCCTCGATCCCACCCAGGCGCTCGATCGGGTAGAAGAACCAGGACTTGCCGCCGACGGCGAGGTCGAAGCGTGAGTCACCGTCGGTAACGATGTCGAGCCCTGCCGCCTCCTGTGCGTTGATGATGGCGGCAACGGCGTCCATGTACTGTTCCCGGAACAGGGATTCGCCGAGGGCGGATTTGAAGGAACGGCCATTCAGGCTCATATCGAACCAGAGCGGACGCGGGTAGGAACCCGTAATGGCGGTCGGCAGAATCAGGTCTTTTGTTACTGTTAGCACGGCAGGATTCCTCCGAAGTTAGTCCACCTCTCGGTGTTACTCTGTGGGATGCTTGGTGATCTCCATGCCGGATTGATGTGTTGAAGCAGGTCCCGAGCGCCGACGCCATGGCACAGCCTGTCAATCAATCCGACACGGAGCTCACGAAGTATTCCATGGAGAAGCACGAAGATCTCTCAGTCGAACAGCAGCACCGAGCGGGCTACCTCGCCGGCCTTCATCGCCCGGAAGGCGTCGTTGATGTCGCCGAGCCTCCCGCGGCGGCTGATCATCGAGTCCAGGTCGAGCCGGCCCTGGCGGTAGAATTCCAGGTAATTCGGGATATCAACCCGGAACTGGTTTGAGCCCATGCGCGAGGTCTGCACCTTGCACTCGGGCCGGATTGCCATCCACGGGAACTCGATTGTGGCGTCCGGCGGCAGCACGCCCACGATGGTGGCGGTCCCACGCACGGCAAGGCTCTCGATGGCTTGCCGGCACAGGATCGGCAGTCCGACTGCCTCAAACGCATGGTCCACGCCCAGGCCTTTGCTCAGAGCCCGCACCGCCTTCACTGCGTCGTCCTGCATACTGTTGACGGTGTGGGTGGCGCCAACGGCCTTCGCCATTTCCAACTTGGAATCGAACTGGTCCACCGCGATGATCTGCCGGGCACCGCCGATGCGCGCGCCCTGGATGATCGACAGGCCGACACCGCCGCAGCCGAACACGGCGACCGTCTGGCCTGGCTGCAACCCCGCCGATCGCAGCGCGGCGCCGACGCCGGTCAGCACGCCGCAGCCGACCAGGGCAGCCCGATCCAGAGGCAGCTCCGGATCGATGCGCACGATGGAGTTCTCGTGCAGCAGCATGTGCTCCGCATAGGAGCCAATCGTGGCGAAGACGCGGAACGGGGCACCGTTCTGCGATACCCGCGGCGCCGCATCGTCGGCGCGCGATACCAGGCCGCCGGTGCAGACATTGGGATGGCCGCTGAGGCATTGCGGGCAGTTGCCACAGAAGCCGGACAGGCAGGCCACGACATGGTCGCCGACACGCACGGTGGTCACGTCCTTGCCAACCGCCTCGACGATGCCCGCGCCCTCATGCCCCAGTACCATCGGGCGGTCCGTCGGGAAGCGCCCCAGCCCGTCCACCACGTGCAGGTCGCTATGGCAGACGCCGGTAGCGACGGTACGCACCAGCACCTCCCGGCCCCACGGCTTGTCGAGGTCGACGGTTTCGATCGTCAGCGGTTCATGCACCTTGCGGAAGACCGCGGCATTACTCTGCATCTTCGTTCCCTCCCGGTTTGGCGTGACTATAGGCCGTCTGCCCGCGTCCCCCAAACCGGGTGCCGCAGGCGGCCAGCTTACCGTCCTGTCATCTGCCTTGACGCAGGCAGGCCGTGCCGCCATCACTCCGCCGCTCCGATTTCCCGGGGTCAACGAAAGGTCCTGACTGATGCAGGCACGCATAACCCGCAGAGCGTTCGGCGCCTCTGCCGCCGCGCTTGGCTCGTTTGCTATCCTCCGGCACGCACGCGGTGAAGACGCCCTGAAGCTTCGCTGCTCCCTCGATACCGCTCCGTCGCACATCCGTAACGTCTCCATCGCGGACTACCTTGGCAAGGTCGAGAAGGCCTCCGGTGGCAAGATCGCCCCCGAGCTGTTCCACGCCGGGCAGTTGTTCGCCGACCTGAACGTGGCGAAGGCCCTGCTGCAGGGCCAGATCGAAATGGCTTGCCCCGGCACCTGGACGCAGACCGGCATCGTCCCCGACGGCGATTTCTGCCAGTTGCCCGCATTCTACGGCCGTCCGATGGCAACGACGCATGCGGCGACCGACGGCAAACCCGGCGCGCTGGTCAACAAGCAGATCGAAACCAAGCTGAAAGTCCGCGTGCTCGGTCCGTGGGTCGATCTGGGCTTTCAGAACTGGTACACGACCAAGAAAGCGATCAACACGGCTGAGGATCTGAAGGGCCTGAAGATTCGCAGCCCGGGCGGCGCCGGCATTTCCTGGCGCATATCGTTCTTCGGCGGCATCCCCAACACGACCGCATGGCCGAACGTGCCGCTGGCGCTGTCGCAAGGCACATTCGACGGCTTCGTCTCCACCAATGAGAGCGTGGCGACGGCGAAGCTGTGGGAAGCGGGCGTAAAGTATTCATACCAGGATCATCAGTATGTCGGACAGTACATGCCGCTGATCACCGAGGCGTTTTGGGCGAAGCTGACACCTGACCTGCAGAAGATGATGTTGGACCTGTGGGCGCAGAACATCCCAGTCTACCGCGCGAACGCGCTGGCGTCGCAGGAACGGGCGCGCAAACTGCTGGCCGACAACGGCGTGCAGTTCAGCGATCCATCCGAAGCGACGTTGGATGCGGCGCGCAAGGCGATGCAGGCGGATGTCGCCGCATTGATCAGCGCGGCCAAGCTATCGCCTGAGATCGTCAAGCTGGCCGAAGCTTCGGCGAACGGAACGTCCTGATCGTGAGCCAGCGCCACGATACGATCTGGGACACGATCGAGCGTACGCTGGTCGGCATCCTGGGCGCCGTCGCCATGGCTGTCGGCCTGCTTCAGGTGGTCGGTCGGTATCTGTTTCCAAGATACGCGATTTCCTGGGCGGAGGAGGTAATCGTCTACCTGATCATTTGGGGCGTGATGATCATCTCCAGCCAATTGGTCCGCACCGATGGGCATGTGCGGCCTGATCTGGTGCTGCGCCTTGTGCCTCCCGCTGGTCAACGTTGGCTTGAGGCCTTTAATTGCATCGTGGCGCTGGCATTCTCGGTCGGGATGGTCTGGTACGGCTGGGAGATCGTGAATACCTCCTGGCTGCTGGACGAGACCAGTTCCAGCGACCTGCAGTTCCCGATGTGGATCTACTACACCGCGCTGCCGGCCGGTGGCGTGCTGATGACGGTGCGCTATGCCATCCGCCTGTATCGCTACCTGTTCCACTTCGATCCCCGGACCATGACCGTGGGGCATCACCTGCCTCCGGACCACGAGGTGTCCGGCAACCTGACGACTCAGGGACAACACTGAGCCATGTGGACCGCGCTTTTTCTTCTGCTGTTCTTCGGCCTGCTGGCCGCGGGCATGCCGATCTTCCTGGTGCTGGGTGCCTGTGCGGCCGTCTTGTATATGGTCTCCGGGCAGCCGCTGATTGGCGTTGCCCAGGTGATCATCGATCACCTGAACTCCTCGACGCTGATGTCCCTGCCGTTGTTCGTCATGGCGGCAGCGTTCATGCGGCAGGGCGGGGTGGCCAAGGCGCTGGTCGACGTCTCGGCCGCATGGCTGGGCGGCATTCGGGGCTCCTTAGGCCTCGTGACCGTGGTTGCCTGCACACTGTTTGCCGCGATCTGCGGATCTTCGGTTGCCACTGCCCTAGCCATGGGCACGATCCTGCTGCCGGCCATGATCGAAAAGGGCTATCCGCGCTCCTTCGCGCTGGGCGTCATTGGGGCATCGGGCACCATCGGCATTGTCATCCCGCCATCACTGGCACTGATCCTGTATGGCATTGTCGCGGAGCAATCGGTGCCACGGCTGTTTCTGGCCGGCATTCTGCCCGGATTGTTACAGGCGGGCGCGTTCTTCGCCTGGGTCTGGTATGATGCCCGCCGGCGCAACTTCCCGGTCGAACCGGCGCTGCCATTCACGGAACGCGTGGACGCCACGGTGCGTGCGCTGCCGGCCCTGGCTGTGCCGGTCATCGTGCTGGTCGGCATTTACGGCGGCATCGTCACGGTCACCGAGGCCGCGGCGCTCGCGGCCGTGGTGTCGCTGGTTGTCAGCCTGGTATTCTACCGCGGGTTCCACATCACGCAGACGCTGTCTGTCATTGCCGACGCGCTGCGCAGCGCCGGCACGATCATGCTGATTGTCGCCACCGCGCTTGCGTTCGGTCACTGGATGACGGAGTCGGGTGTGCCAGCCAAGCTGGTGCAGTGGACACTGGACCATCACATGTCCACCTGGATGTTCCTGCTATCAATCAACATCCTGCTGCTGATCCTCGGGTGTTTCCTGGAGGTGGTGGCGGCCCTCTTGTTGACGATTCCAATACTTGCGCCCGCGCTGCAACCACTAGGTGTGGATCCGGTGCATTTCTCCATCATCTTCACGCACAACCTGGAGATTGCCCTGGTGCATCCCCCGGTTGGACTGAATCTGTACGTGCTGTCGACCATTTCGGATGCGCCGATCGGCGAAGTCATCCGCGGGATCCTTCCATTTCTGATCCTGCTGGTAATCGTTCTTGGTATCATCACATACTTTCCGCCGCTGACCATGTGGCTGCCTCAGTGGGTCTACGGCAGTTAGATACGAAACAATTAACATTCCGGTTAAAGAAACAGATTTATTATCGGAACCAACAAACAGGCGGCTATGGAACCGCCTGTTTACTGCATTAGGTTGCTGTCTCTCGGGTATGTGATTTCGATGAACATCCCTTATCTGCCATATGATATCGGCAGATCAGCAATATAATGAATTGGTCATGCTGTGACTGAGATCGCGGCACAGTGGCCATCTTTGCTCCAGTCGTGCAGCGGCGTCCCGGGGGGGAAATGAATGCACAAGCCGGCCTACCCATCGACATGCATGTGGTTCGTCACGAAGAAGCCAATTATATGGCGAGCCGCGCGGCGGATCTGATGCTCGACGATACCCAGATTGTTGCCGTATTGACGGCGCTGGGTCACCAAGCCAGGCTCAATCTGTGGCGCCTCCTCCTGCCATACGGCGCCGCGGGCATGCCTGCCGGCACCATCGCGGCTCGTATGGCGATCGTTCCATCCAGCCTGTCATTTCACCTGCGCCTGATGACACAGGCCGGTATCCTGGTTCAACGGCGATCCAGCCGGCATATTATCTATTCCGTCAATCCGGACCTAGTTTTCGGCCTGTCTCAGCTGTTTGCCACGCTGCTCCTGCGCAGCGACCGGGAGCCCGGGTGAAGTGGCAACCTCGTGCGCAAGCGCCCTCGCAAGCTTCAGCATGTCTGCTGTAGCAACTGACGGATCCGCAATCGCCGGGCGTAGCGCCCGTCCAAGGACCTCCGCCTTGGCTTTCATCTGTTCAGCCGACAGGGATGGAAGCGCCGCCAACTTTGCGAGCAGTCCCGCCAGCTGCTTCAGGATGACCTCCAATTCCTGCCAAGCCTCATCCCGTGCCGGAGCGCGCTCGGGCAGGGCCGTCAGGCGGCGCTCAATGCGCAGGCGTTCTTCGTCCAGTCTGAGATAGGCGCCGGAGATCGTCAGAACATCGTCCGTTGATGCGAACTGATAAACGCCGTCCGTTAACCCCATGCTCTCTCCTTGCCCGGACCGTGCAATCCGACGATCCGCTCCGTGACATCATCCGGCAACCAGCCGCCTCAGCCGTCGCACCGGCATCTCTGTCCCCTTGCCGGTACTTAAGACGCGCGCACACGCCGCAATCGCGAACGAGGCGGATCCTCGTCCAGGTGCCCATATAGCTTATGGGACATCTTCGTTCCATGCTGCGTTGCACCCAGGCGGACAAGCTTTGTTTACGACCCATTGGCCAAAGAACGGGGAACCGGAGTGCGTGCCCACGCGCGGCACGTTGAAGGCGATCGGCCGGCGGACCAGCCCGCTGAACGGTGCAACCGTTAATCCCGTGATACTTTGATCCTTCGAATATCGTCGATCCATTCACTGTTATTTAATAAGAATCCCGCCAGCTTATTTTGACTATTCAAACACAATCGTACAAATTCTCTTCGTCCGCGCCGAAGCGGCGCGAGACAAAGCCTGTTCGGCTCAATCAGCGATAAAGGGGGAGAGAATGATCATATATCAGCCGCCCTAGGTTTGTTCACGAGATTGTTCAAGAGCGGTGTCCAGATCATCCCGGCGCGTCCCGTCTCCGGTGGCGCCCGACAAGGCTTCACCGTTCAATGGATTCCAATAGCCACAGTCGTGTCTGGCCCGGCTGCTGCGCTTCGCGCGCGTAATGCCGGCCGGTACGCACCCGTACGAGGGAAATGCGCACTATGGTGACAACAGAAGAACGACCAGCTATCGCGTTGTCTTGCGAAAGCAGCCTCTCAATACTGAGCGAAACCGAGATCGACGCAGTGTCGGGCGGACGCCACGGCGGCATGACCAGCACGTCTGCCAACACCGTTATCAACATCGTATCCGTCTCAATTGGTGAGATCATCGCCACCGGCAACGGCCCGGTGATCCTTGCCATCAACACCAACGCAGCCGGAGGCGGAATGCGCGGCTTCGGTGGTTTCCAGGCGCTTGCGGGCGGGCGAGGCCGCTGGCGCTAGAGCGAACCAGGCAGGCGTGCCGACGGGCGGGGGTCGCAGGTTGCACTTCGACGCACCATCACGGCGCGCCTGCAGGTATTCCATAACGTAAGCGCATTGGCGTCTCTTCGAATGAAGTCGAAGTATAAAAATGTTCACTGGCATGTGCGGCGAGAACAGGATATAATATTTGACGGTACTTGGTAGCGGATGTCATGGTCCTGGCGGCCGCGGCAAGAAGAACTTTGCCAACGTCCGTCAACCTCAGCTCGATCAAGACGAACTGTTGGTGGCGCAGTCAAACTTCTCGGTCTAATCATGGGAGTAACGAAATGTCGACACTGTCAGTGCTGGTTGATTCCGACCTCGACCAGGTAACGGGGGGCGCTGCCATCTCGTTGTCCGGCTTTACCTTCTTCAAGGTAAACACCGCGCAGACGAACCAGAGCGCCGCGAATGTGGGTCTTCTGACTTTCGCGACGGTGCAGAACGTCAGCCAGAGCGCCAATATCGCGCAGTCCTGATTGCCGTGAGGCGGCCCTGCGGCCAGGTCTGCCGGTCAAACCCGGCAGCAGGACCAATGTAGTAAATCAAATGGGGAGTAAGATCATGCAGACGTTGACCCAGCTCAATGATGTCGAGCTTGACCAGGTGACGGGCGGCCTCGCCCTCTCCGGGTCGTTGTTCACTGGCATCAAGTTCAACACGGCGCAGAGCAACCAGTCCGGTGCGAATGTCGGGCTCGTGACCATTCTGACCGTGCAGAACGTCAGCCAGAGCTCGAACATCGCGCAGTCCTGAACGGCACCAAACTGTCGCCCGTCGGCGCCAGCCGCGGATCCGGCACGGTATTGCCGGCGGCATGCTCCTGACCGGGCATGCCGCAACGGATGGCCGGGACAGCCCGGCCGCGACGCCATGACAGATCCGGCTGCCGGAACCGCCATACAGTTCCGGCAGCCGGGATCATAAGCAGACCGCTTCTAGGGGAGAAAATGACATGAATGAGCTCGTTGCTCATGGCATCGCCGAACTGTCCGGCGCTGAACTTGATCTGGTGACCGGGGGCGGAGGTCTCAGCCTCAACCTGAGCAATCTGGTCAACATCAACCTGGCTGTTCCGACGCAAATTGCCAACAACATTGCGGTTCTGACGTCGAACGTCAGCCAGTGGATCATCCAGGGCGTCTCGTTACACCAGTAGCGACGAACGGTCCCGCTGGAGAGGCTTCCCGCGGGCGCCTAGCGGAGCTGGCGAGCGTGCCGCCCAAACCGGGCGCGCGCTTGTCCTGCAGGCGCCGTGACCCTGCGCAGGCTGCCCGCCACCGTTGAAGGTCCAGCCAAATCGCAACAACGATGGAACCGTCAGACATGCCGGGCAAGACTGGCTCGCCGTTGACACGCCATGGCGGAACGGCCGGCAGTGTAGCAACCACGCCGGCCGCCGCCGCGCCGTTGGCCGCGCCACCGGCACCCGCGGCCCGCGCCACGCTGTTCCGGCCCGAGGTGCTGGCATTCCAGCAGCAGAACCGGCAGTGGGGCCGGGTCGTCCCGCTGCAGCCCCTGCCGATGCGGATGATGGTCTGGTTCACCGCCGCCGTTGCCTCGGGCGTCATCGTCTTTCTGTTCGTCGCCCAGTACGCGCGTAAGGAAGTTGCCCAGGGCTACCTGGCCCCACTCAGCGGGTCGGCGCGCATCTTCGCCACCCAGGTCGGTACGATCAGCGCAGTTTACGTGCGCCAGGGAGAGGATGTGCAGGCTGGCCAGCCGTTATTGAGCGTGGCCACCGCCCAGTTCGCCGGCAGCGGGGACAATGTCCACGCCACCATCCTTGCCAACCTGGAGCAGCAGCGCACCGCCCTGACCCGCAAGATCGCCGATGAGGTGCGTCGCACCGAGTCGGAGCGGGCGCGGCTGACGGCGCAGATGCAGGAGCACCAGCAGGTACTGCGGGACCTGCAGGCCCAGGCCGCGACGCAGAAACTGCGCATTGCAATCCTGGAGAAGGCTGTCGAGACGGGAGCGCTACTCCGCGGCCGCGGCCTGGTGTCCGAACTCGACCAGAACCGGCGCCAAGAGCAGTTGCTGGAACAGCAACAGGCGCTGCTGAACCTGATGCAGCAGACGACCACGCGCGAAGGCCAGTTATCGGAGGTGAAGTTCAATCTCGCCCAGCTTCCGTTCGCGCAGGGCGACCGGATCCAGGCATTGCGCAATGAACTCGCCACGACGGAGCAACGGATCGCCGAGACCGGCGGGCGTGCCGCATACATTGTCAGGGCACCGGTAGCAGGGCGCGTTGCGCTGCTGCAGGCGGGCGTTGGCCAGATTGTCGATCCCAAGCGGGTACAACTGGAGATCGTGCCGCCTGACTCGCCGCTGCAGGCGAGGTTATTCATCCCCGTCCGGGCGATAGGCTTTGTCGAGACCGGCCAGGATGTGCGGCTGTTGTTCGACGCGTTTCCCTATCAGCGCTTTGGCACCTATCGCGGCCGGATCACGTCGTTGTCGCAAACAGTGCTGCTGCCGTCTGACACCGATGGTCCGGTGACACTGCGGGAACCAGCCTACGCCGCCACGGTGGCGCTGGAGCGTCCGGACATCACGGCCAACGGGCGGATTGTGCCGCTGCGCGCCGACATGTCGCTGCGTGCTGATATACTGCTGGAGAAACGGACTTTGATCGACTGGATCGTATCGCCGCTCCGGCATCTGAGGATCGACCGATGATCCAGGACCTGCTCGATATCGGTGGGCGGGCGCGCCTCCCCAGCATTCTGCAGACCGAGGCGGCCGAATGCGGCCTGGCCTGTCTGGCCATGGTTGCGTCCTACCACGGGCACCGCATCGACCTTAACACGTTGCGCCGGCGCTACCCGGTGTCGCTGAACGGCGTGACGATGCGCGGCCTGATCCAGGTAGCTAACCAGATGCACCTGGCGTGCCGCCCGCTGCGCTTTGAACTGCACGACATCAAACTGCTGACTCTGCCGGCGGTCGTCCACTGGGACATGAATCATTTCGTCGTGCTGAAATCCGTCACCAGCCGCGGCGTACTGATCCACGATCCGGCCGTTGGCGTGCGCACCTATCCGCTGGCCGAGGCGTCGCGCCACCTGACCGGTGTCGCGTTGGAACTGTCACCCAGTTCCAGCTTCGAGCAGAAGAACGAGCGGGCCCAGCTGCCACTGCGCGCGTTCTGGGGCCACCTGAGCGGCATGAGCGGGCCGCTGACGCAGATCTTCATCCTGTCGGCCATTCTCGAACTGCTGATCGTTGCGGCCCCGTTCTACATGCAGCTGACGGTCGATGAGGTCATCGCCCGCGGCGACGAAAGCCTTATGATGACTCTCGCTCTCGGCTTCGGCTTGCTGGCGGCGATCAACACGGGCACCTACGCGCTGCGATCCCACATTGCGCTTGTGGTGCAGAATGCCGTGCATTTCCACATGGGCGCACGGCTGTTCCACCACCTCGTGCGGCTGCCGCTGAGCTATTTCGAGAAGCGCCACATCGGCGACGTGCTGTCGCGCTTCCAGTCGGTTGAGCCGATCCGGAATCTGCTGGCAGAGGGCCTGGTGCTGGCGGTCATCGACGGCATGATGGCGCTGGCGACGCTGGCAATGATCTGCCTCTACAGCCTGACGCTCGCAGCGGTCGTGCTTTGTGCGCTGATGCTGTACGTCGTGCTTCGCCTGCTGACCTACCGCCGCTTCCGTGACCTGAATGAAGCGTATATCCGCGCCCAGGCGGTCGAAAACACGAACTTCATTGAGACCGCGCGGGCGATCCAGAGCATCAAGCTGTTCAACCGCGAAACCGATCGCGAGAGTCAGTGGTTCAACCGCCACGCCGACACCGTCAACGCCAGTATCCGCAAGGGTCGGTTCTCGATTCACTTCACCACGATGAACAAGGCCATCTTCGGGTTCGAGAACATCATCACGGTCTACCTGGCCGCCAACCTGGCGCTGGATAACAAGATGACTGTCGGGATGATCTTCGCCTTCATGGCCTACAAGATGAGCTTCACAGAGAAGGCTGCCACCCTGGTCGAGAAGGCGCTCGACTTCCGCCTGCTGGATCTGCACCTGGAGCGCATTGCCGACATCGCTCTTAGCGCGCCGGAGTCCGGACACGACCGGCCGCTGCAGGTGCAGGCGCCGATCGTTGGCGAACTGGAACTCCGCAACGTCAGCTTCCGCTACGCCGAGACCGAGCGCTTCGTGCTGGAGAATGTGAACCTGAAGATCGCCGCCGGATCATTCGTGACGATCATGGGTCCGTCCGGCGGGGGCAAGACGACGTTGCTGAAGATCATGCTGGGCTTGCTGGAACCGACGAGCGGCGAGGTGCTGGTCGATGGCGTGCCATTGCAGACGATCGGCGTGCGGGTCTACCGCGAGCAGATCGGCGCGGTGATGCAGGAGGATCAGTTGCTGTCCGGCTCGATCGCCGAGAATATCAGTTTCTATGACCCGAATTTTGAGCTTGAACGGGTTATTGCCTGCGCGCAGGTGGCTGGCGTGCATGATGACGTGATGTCGATGCCGATGGGCTACAACAGCCTGGTCGGCGATATGGGGAGTTCGCTGTCCGGCGGGCAGAAGCAGCGCGTGCTGCTGGCGCGCGCGCTGTACAAGCAGCCGCGCATCCTGTTCCTCGATGAAGGCACCGCGCATCTGGACGTGGCGAAGGAGAAGGAGATCAACGAGCGGCTGCGCGCGCTGGACATTACGCGCATCAGCGTGGCGCACCGGCCGGAGATGATGAGCGGCGCCGACGCCGTGCTGCATATTGGCCAGACGGCGCCGGTGCCGGCGCGGGAAGCAGCGTCGGCGCCGGACTGAAGCTTCGCCTTGGCGCGCCAGAGCCGAAATGTCATAAGCCGCCTGTATTCGGATCCGGCCCGGAGGCGCGCCATGACCAGTCCCTTCGACGAACTGCCCAAGAACCAGGCGAACTATGCAGCGCTGACGCCGATCAGTTTCATCGAGCGTGCGGCCTATGTCTACCCGAAGCGGTTGTCGATCATTTACGGCAGTTACCGAGCCACCTGGGCGGAAACCTATACCCGCACGCGACGGCTTGCGTCCGCCCTGGCGCGTCGCGGCGTCGGCAAGAACGACGTGGTGGCGATCATGGCACCGAACACGCCGGCCATGGTCGAGGCGGCATTCGGCGTGCCGATGTGCGGGGCCGTGCTGAACACGCTGAACACACGGCTTGATGCCTCAGTGCTGGCGTTCATGCTGCGCCACGGCGGCGCCAAGGTGCTACTGACCGACCGGGAGTTTGCCCCGGTAATTGAGGCGGCGCTGGCGGAGCTGGATCAGAAGCCGCTGGTGGTGGACATCCATGACCCGGAGGTGCCAGATGGCAAGAGCCTGGGTGCACTGGATTACGAGGCGCTGCTGGCCGAGGGTGATCCCGAATACGCATGGCAGCCGCCGGACGACGAGTGGAACGCCATCGCGCTGAGCTACACGTCGGGCACGACCGGTGATCCGAAGGGCGTGGTGACGCACCATCGTGGTGCCTACCTGAACGCGGTCAGCAACATCCTGAATTGGGGCATGCCGCACCACGCCACCTATCTGTGGACGCTGCCGTTATTTCATTGCAACGGATGGTGCTATCCCTGGAGCGTGGCGGAGCGCGCCGGCATCAATGTCTGCCTGCGCCGCGTCGAGGCCAAGGCCATTCTGGATGCGATTCGCGATCATGCGGTGACCCATATGTGTGGTGCGCCGATCGTCTACGCCATGCTGATCAACGCGCCGGCGGAACAGCGCGCCGGCATCAGCCATAAGATCTACGGCCAGATCGCCGGCGCCGCTCCGCCGCTCGCGGTGATCGAGGGGGCGGAGCAGATGGGCATCGAACTGACCCATGTATATGGCCTGACCGAAGTCTATGGCCCGGCCAGCGTCTGCGCGAAGCACGAGGAGTGGGCGCATATGCCGGTGGAGAAGCGTGCCGAACGCAATGGCCGGCAGGGCGTGCGGACGCCGCTGCAGGATGCGATGACCGTGCTGGATCCCGATACGATGCAGCCGGTGCCGTGGGACGCTGAAACCATGGGCGAGATCATGTTCCGCGGCAACATCACCATGAAGGGCTATCTGAAGAATCCGACCGCGACGGCAAAGGCGTTCGAAGGCGGCTGGTTCCACACCGGCGATCTGGCGGTGATGTATCCGGACGGCTACGCGAAGATTCGCGATCGATCCAAGGACATCATCATCTCTGGCGGCGAGAATATTTCGTCCATCGAAGTCGAGGACGCGCTGTATTCGCACCCGGCGGTGATGAACGCCGCTGTGGTGGCGCAGCCCGACGAGAAATGGGGTGAGACACCGTGTGCGTTCATTGAACTGAAGCCGGGCGCCTCCGCCACCGCCGAGGAACTCCGCGACTACTGTCGTGAACATCTGGCTCGGTTCAAGGTGCCGAAGACGTTCATCTTCCGGGAGATTCCGAAGACGTCGACGGGCAAGATCCAGAAGTTTGCCCTGCGCGAGATTGCGAAGTCGGCGGAGGCGATCGAGTAGACACTTACGCCATTCGCCCGCAGCACGACCCGCGCTGCCATAACCCGCCGGCAGTTCGCTGACCGCGCTACTTCACGTCGGGATTGGCGTGAGCGGCGGAGGGCCGCGGAGCAGTACGGTTCATGCTCGCGCGACTATGGCACGCGGGCCAGTTTGGGTCTCGCCGCCTGTTCCGCCCGGCGCCTCCTACGTGCCGGCACACAAGCGATGCCGTGCTACCGCCGGATCACCACCGCGTTGATCAGCCGCATCCGACCATCCGCCATTGCGCGGTTCATATTGCGCACCCGGTCCCGAAAGCCGGCGCCAACGATCAGGTGAATTCCCAGCAACGGCGGGCGAGAAGGGTTACCGGACGCTGCCATCCGGGCTCGCTCCGCTTCGGTTTCGGCCAGAGCCGCTTCCGTATTGTCGACCCATTGCTGGATGCTGAAGCCTGCCGCCTCCAGCAAAGCGCGTGTCTCCTCGGGTGTCCGGAGGAAGCTGATCTGCGAGGTTTCTGCCCACATCACCGGGTAATCGATGGGCTCGCCATTGCCGGCGGCCACATCCTGGATCGCAAATCGGCCGCCGGGCTTTAGTACGCGGTAGGCTTCAGCGTAATAGCGGGCTCTATCTGCGATGTTCATGCCGACGTTCTGCGACCATGCGCAATCAAACAGGCTTCTGGCAAACGGTAAGTCCAACGCGGAGCCAAGCTGGAAGTCAACACTGTCAGACAAGCCCGTCCGCCGGGTGAGATCCGTTGCAGCGGCAACGAACGCCTGCGTCAGATCGATACCGCTGACCCGGCAACCGTAGCGGGTCGCGAGATAGCGCGCCGGACCGCCAAGACCGGCGCCAATGTCGATCACGCGATCCGAGGCTGCGGGCGCGAGCATTGCAGCCAATTCCTCGGTAGCGGCGCGGCGGCGCGAATGGAATTCATCCACAGGAGCAAGATCGTCGATGGTGAGCCGGTCGATGTCCTTGCCCGCTTGCTGCAGAGCCGCAAGGATGCGGGTCAGCACGCCCTGGTTGGCGTAATGGCGGGCAACGTCGTCGTTCATCGCTTCCTCCATTGGCCCCGACGGCCACAACTATTCTGCTTTCAGACGTTGCCCATCGCTGCCGCGGCATGAGGCAAATCGTACGGGGCAGACTACGATCATCTGCTGCCGCATACTCCGCCGGCCTTACCGAGGCTTAACGAAACCTGACGGCCTGCCACTCGTTCTGACATAGCGGCTGTCCGCCGCTGTAAACGACAGGAGCTACGCAGATGGACAAGGATCGAGTCGAAGGTGCTGTGCATCAGGCGAAGGGCGCAGTAAAGCAGGCGGCCGGCAAGGTTATGGGTGACAAGAAGACCGAGGCTGAGGGCGTGGCTGAGAAGACCGCAGGCAAGGTCCAGAACACCGCTGGTGGGGCAAAGGACGCCGTGCGGGACGCCACTGACCGCTAAGTGCATGATGACCCTGGCCGGAGCCCCGGCCAGGGTCAATGCCTGTTGGGGATAACCCTAAACTGGTCGATCCGGGCTGGTTCCGTCAGGATTCCAGAAAGTGTGCGACCTCAGGGTTGCGCTTCATTGCGGCCAGTTCCGCCTCCGTTGGCAGTTGCGGACGATCTCGCTGTACATTGACCATGCACAGGAATCCCATTGGTTCACCCGCACTGGCGCGGAACTGATGCCATGTCCAGGCTGGGATCGTAACTAGGTCATGCGGCTTAACCGCGATCACCTGCTCGCCCAGCAGGCACTCGCCGTGACCCCGCAGGATCATGACGGCATGCATATGTTCATGCCGTTCCAGCGTGGAGTATCCTGCGGCATCCATTTCGAAATACCGCAATTCGCAGCCGAGGGCGTCTTCGTGGAACAGCACCTGGCGGGAGATGTCCCTGAACGGCGCGCTGCCATCCTGTTTGTATGGCATGTGGGCAACGCCGTCCCAACGGAACTTGTCCTGCGCGGACCGGAACAGCGGCGGCGTTTCGATATCCATGCGTTCAATCCTGTTGGTAGCGGTGATCAGCGACCGCCCTGACAAACTTTTCTGCCTCGGCAGCGACATGCTCGCGCGCGAGCAGCAGGTTGCCGCCGATCAGCAACATCGTGTCCGGTCCGTAGAAATCAAGAATTTCCGCGGTACGGGTCAGGGTCATCCCGCCAGCAGGGACAGGCAGGGCCGGGCGCACCGCATGCGCCCCGTGCCGGGCATTGTCGGCCAGCGAGCGGCAGGTGGCTTGGCTGTAGCCGAAGCGGCCGCCATAGTTGGGGAATATGACAGCGTCGGCGCCGAATAGCCGGAACAACTTGCCAATCAGCAGGTCCGGCGCGATTCGCAATCCGCCCAGGCTTGGATGGGCGAAGAAGACGAGGTCGGCAAACTCCTTCACCATTGCCTGCAGGGCGGGACACCCGGCCACCATGGGCGCCAGCATGACGCAGTCGATGCCTTCATCTCGCGCCAGGCTGGCCTGCGCCCGCAATTGATCCAGGTTTCCGGTCAGGCTCGGAATGTAGCGGGTCGGATGGCCGGTGGACCGGACCCCGCGGGCGATGCCGGCCATGACGCTGCGGATGCGCTCTGCAAATGGACTGTAGTGCTGGTCCGCCAGCCCATGGTCGTCCTTGATGAAATCCAGCCCGCCGCGGGTCATCCGCTCCGCGAGTAGGCCAAGGTCGGCCGGCGCCATGCCCTGGGGCTTCAGCGCGGACCCGGCGAACGCACGCTCATGCAGATGCAGTTTGCGCCGTAGCTCCACGATGCCGTGGCGCGGACCGCCAAAGACGTCGCGCAAACTCTCCGGCACATCGACGTCGTAGAGAATGACGTCCTCATGCAGCGAGGTGTTGCCGAACAGCATGTTGAGGAACTGGCCGGCATCCTGGCCGATCGTCGCGACGGCGAGCGCGATGCGCACGGCAAAGCGGCCGGCGCCGAGGTCGCGGATATCCTCCACCTGGCCGACGATATCGCCCAGCACCGCTTCGTCGGTGATCGCTTCCAGCGGCATCTCGACGCTCTGCTCGATGGCGATGCCCTGGGCGCGAGCGTCGATCGACGCGGCGTCGGAGCGAACCAGGTAAGTGACGTTGAACCTCATGGCACCGGCACCACCAAGGCGTCGACAGCGGTGGCGCCATCGGCACCGAGGATCACCGGGTTGATGTCGATCGCCTGGACGCGGTCACCAAGCGCCAGGGCAGCGTCCTGAAGTGCCAGCAGCAGCGCCGTAAGAGCCGTCGCGGCACCAGGATGTTTCCAACGCGGGCTGGTCAGGATGCGGCCGACGCTGCTGCGGGCGAGGGCCGCTTCCACCGCCTGCTGGCTGGAAGGAATTGGCAGGGTGACGGTGTCACGCAGCGCTTCCGCGAAGATGCCGCCGAGGCCGGCGATCAGCACGAGGCCCACACCATCGGAGCGGGTAACGCCTGCGATGGCCTCCAGATCGCCGCGCACCATGGCTTGGACTATGACCCGGGTGCAGCCGGTTGCCTGATAGGCGGTCGCAACGGCGACCGCATCGTGCAATCCGACATGGACAAGGCCGAAATCGCTCTTATGCGCTACGCCTTCAGCAACGCCCTTCAATACAACCGGATAACCCAGCGAGTCCGCCGCAGCGACGGCATCGGCGGCTGACGTGCATTCCACGGTCGCCACGGTTCGAACGCCGAACTTCGCGAGCAGCCGCAGGCTTTCAGGTTCTGTCAGTGGACGATGGCGTAAACGCTCACTGTCGTGGCTGGGCTTGTCCCGGCCATCCGGGACTTGCAATGGCGCGTGCGCCGCAGCCTTCGGCGCCGCGGCAAAGTCCTGGCTGGGCAAGCCAAGCCCGGCCAGGACGCCTGGTGGCACATTATCCGGCGCCGGGGCCATCAACGCGCCGATGCCCTCCAGAAGGATGTCAGTGTCCGTGAACAGGTCGATGCCCAGCTTCCGATATGTCTCCTGCTCCGCCGGCGGCAGGCCGCCCGGCGTGACCAGCAGCAGCGGTACACCGGACGCCTCACGCGCGGCACCCATCGCGGCCCGGTACGGATCGCCCTGCCACGGGTTCATCGAATGCACCAGCGCCAGCCCCACGGATACTGATGGGTCGGTCAGCAGCAGCTTCGGCACCTCGCCCGATTTCCGCATACCGCCGAAGATGCCCAGGTCGAGCGGGTTACCGATGCGCGAAAACATCTTGTGCGTGTCGATCGCGGCCTGCGTCTCTGGCGCCAGTGTTGCCAGAGGTACGCCCAGCGCCTCGCAGCGGTCGGCGATTAGCGATGCACCGGCACCGGAAGTGGACAATGCGCCTAGGGCGCCGGGTCGCCTTCCGTAGCGGTCCAGCAGTGCGGCGGCGGTCATCAGCCCCTCCAGCGTCTGCACCGTGGCTACCCCGGAAGCGCGGAACAGGGCGCGATAGGCTGCGTCATCGCCGGCCAGGCGTGAGGAGTGCGCAACCGCGGCCGCGGCGCCGGCTTCCGACCCTCCGATCTTCAGCGCCACCACTGGCTTGCCAAGGCGGAATGCCTCCAGTGCCAGGCGGCGGAAACGGGCGCCGTCGTCCAGGCTGTCGACCAGCAGCGCGATGACCCGCGTCGGTTCGTGCGTTAGCGCGTATTCCATGTAGTCGAGCACGGACAAATCCGCCTCATTGCCGGCCGAGGCAAACAGTGACAGCCCTGCACCGAGCATGGACAGGCGCCCGGCCATGGCGTCGAACAGCGCACCGGAGTGCGAGAAGATGGAAATCCCGCCCGGCCTTTGTCGCTTGGCGTGGGAGGTATTGAAGCCGACGGAAATGGGGAAATGGGCATTGTACATGCCATTGCAGTTCGGCCCGACGATGCGAATACCGGACTCACTGGCGATGCGTGCGAGTTCGCGCTGACGTTCCGCCCCACCAGCGTCGAGGCTCTCGGCATACCCGGCCGATCCGACGATCACCGCCTTCAATCCGGCCTGCGCACAGTCGCGAACCGCCTGTACCGCGGCCTCGGCGGGGATCGCCAGGAAGGCGGTGTCGATCGGTTCCGGCGCGGCACCGATGTCGGGCAGGCAGGGAATGCCCTCGATGTCCGTCAGGCGGCGGCTGATGCCGTAGACGCCGCCCGTGAAGCCGGTGTTGCGGATGTTGGTCAGCACGATATAGCCGTGCTTGGTGGTGTCGTCCGACGCGCCGATGACGGCAACGGCCCGTGGATGGAACAGCGCGTGCAGGGCATCGTGTTTCGTCGGACGGACGGTCATCAGGCGGCGGCTCCGGGCGTTCATGTCCCCGGGCGTTCATGTCCCTAGGGGGCGCGCATCATGTCGAGGGCTTGCCGCGCTGTCCATGTCGGGCGAGTCTGCCGTGAACCCATGGAGGAACCACCATGTCCGAAACGGCTCCGATCCTGCTGGCCGAAACGCGCGGCCATATCCGGTTGCTGACCATCAATCGGCCGGAGCGGATGAACTCGTTGTCGCCGGAGATGTCGGATGCGCTGATCGAGGCCTTCGTCGATGCCGGCGCCGATCCCGACATTCGGGTGATCGTGCTGACCGCGGTGGGCGAGCGCGCCTTCTGCGCCGGCGCCGATCTGAAGGCGCGGGCGCAGGAGGACGCCGCAGGCAAGCCATTCCAGCCGCTGCTGTCCCGCGTGCAGCGCTACCTGTTCGAGGTCGTGTACGAAACCATCAAGCCGACCATTGCCGCGCTGAACGGCCCCGCCATTGCCGGGGGTATGGAGCTCGCGCTCGCCTGTGACATTCGTGTGGCAGCCGAACACGTTACCCTTGGCCTGCCCGAGGCCAAGCGCGGCAAGGGCGCGCATTTTGCCAACGTCATTCTGCCACGGACGATCCCGCCAGGCATCGCCTTCGAGATGCTCTACCTGGGCGAATACATCACCGCCCAGGACGCTCGGCAGTGGGGCCTGGTGAACCGGGTCGTGCCGCGCGGCGAAGCGCTGAATGAGGCGCTGAAGATGGCGGAGGCCATCTGCGAAAACGCGCCGGTGACGCTGCGCCGGATGAAGGAAACGGCTGTCAGAGCCAACGGCTTGCCGGTGCCGGTGGCGCTGCGCCTGAACGAGGGAATCAGCCCATACACAAGTGAGGACCGGGTAGAAGGTGTGCGGGCCTACGTCGAGAAGCGCAAGCCCATCTGGCGGGGGCGGTAGTGCCAGGGGAAGCGAGCGGCCGCATGCCGACCGATGGCCCGCGAGCCGGTGCGCGACCCCCGTAGGGGATGCGTCGGTCTGCTACCGTTCCCGCACCTATTGTGGCTGAAAAATGAGGTTGCGTTTCGGGCCGACCTGCATGGATATTTGCGCCGCACAGCACGTGGAAGCGCATGAAGTACCTGCCGCCGTTCGAGGTCCTGAAAGCCTACATGACGCTCGAAACCGTCAATGGCGAGCTGATGGCGACCTGTACGTATGAAAACTTCGTGGAGATGATCCGCCGTATGATCGCTGGCATCGAAGTCGATGCCGCATGGTACCGGACCCGCTATCCCGACATCGCGGAAGCGATCGACCAGGGGCTGGTGGCGTCGCCGCAGAAGCATTTTGTGGACGACGGGTACTTTGAGGGCCGGATGCCCTTCGAGATCAAGGTGGATGAGCGCTACTACCTGACACAGCATCCCGGCATCGCTGACTATGTGCGGCGTGGCATGCTGGAAAATGGCCAGCAGCATTTCGACGAGAACGGCTATCACGAGGGCCGGCTGCCCTTCGCCCTGTAGCAAGCCCAGCCTCCGCCGGCGGCAGCCACTGTCGCCATGGCATGCCGGAACATGCTTCCGGCTTGCTCCGGGGACCGATTATCGAAAGTGGCAGCGCCGGTCCGCTGCGTTGCGGCGACTATGAGGAAGCCGGCGCGTCCCGGTGCGCGCGCTACGGTAGTTCCAGCCGCACCGCGACGGCAGCGTTGGCAATCACCGCGTTGTCTCCGCGTTCGCGATCGATGACGTCCAGGCCGCCTTTTACCGCCTTCGCGGTGACGACGCCGTAGGGCAGGCTTTTCCGCACCGCCTCGATGTCTACCTTCTCGGGTTGCTGCACGCCGATTGTCACCTCGACGAACATTCCTGTCTTCGGGTCGACGCCCAGCGAGCGCAGCATCGCCAGGGAGGAGTGATGCAGGGCGTCCTGCACCGCGCGCAGCGCCGCCTTCGTATAGTCGCCGCCATGCAGGTCGTTGCCGGTGCCGAGTTCCAGGATCACGCGTTTCCGGGGCATGTCGATCGGCCTCCTTAAGGAATGTCGAGCCAGACCACCGCGGCGGCGCTGGCAATTAGGGTGGAGTTGGTGCCTTCGTCGTTGGGGATCTCCAACCCACCCTCGACGCAGGTGACCGTGCCGGTGCCGTGCGGCAGGACGGCGAGCACCTCCTCCTTGTTGACGCGCTCCGGATGCGGCACGCCGATCGTGACTTCCACCTGCATTGCGTCGGTGTCCTGGCCGAGCGCGTTGGCGATCGAGAGGGAATTGTGCCAGAGCGCGTCGCGCAGCGCGCGGACTGCGGCCTTGGTGGGATCGGCGCCGCGGATATCGGTGCCCATGCCGATTTCCAGCACCATGCGTTTCAGCGGCATAGCGTGTTTCCTCCAGTCGATACCGGTGACTGTAGCGCAGGAAACGCAGAGGTCGAGAGCCGGCGGCCCCTGGGGAACAGGTCAGGCCACTTTGGTGGCGGTGACAACGGGAGCCCGGCGGAGGCTTAGGACGGCACGCAGGATCAAGGGCACAAGGTAGAATGGCAGCACCGTCAGCGTCATGTAGGTGGTGCCAAGCTCACCGAGACTGGTACCGATGGCAGCCCAGGCGGAAGGCGTGCTGCGCATCCCGGCAGCCATGGTGCCGGACAGGGCTGCGTCGCGCCCGAACGCCCTCGACATCGCCCAGCCGGCGAGCATGGCACAACCGGTCACTGCAAAGGCCAGGCCCGCCAGTTTTATCCCGAGAAGCGGGTGGCGCAGGCTGAACGCAAGCCCCTCGCCACGAGCGGCCGCGACCATGGACAGCCCGACGACGACCATGCCCCGGAACTCGAAGCACCACGCCATGCTCCGGGCTGGGTAGAGGTGGCGCAGGCCGAATGCGAGGATGGTGGGCAGCATCACCACCAGTCCCATCCGGATAGCCACGGTGGCGGCCGAAACCGGTAGAGCGTTGCCGGTCAGCAGGCCGCTGACCGCCCATAGGACGGCCGGGCTGATCAGCGCGGCCAGCAAGGCAGCCATCATTGGCGCGCGTCCCGGCAGGCGCAAGAGTGCAGCCACCGAGCCCACGGCGGGGGTGATCGGTGCACAGGCGGTCAGTGCCATCAGTGCGCCTGTTTC
This sequence comes from Pseudomonadota bacterium, assembly GCA_018240405.1. Classification (GTDB taxonomy): domain Bacteria; phylum Pseudomonadota; class Alphaproteobacteria; order Acetobacterales; family Acetobacteraceae; genus Rhodopila. The sequence goes on along the minus strand of JAFEFW010000004.1, from coordinate 6,692 downwards.
GGCGTCAACATCCAGGGCGCGCGCGAGCAGTGTCGCCAGCAGCGGTGACAGCGTTGCAATGGCGACAACGATGGCAGCGGCGTGGGCGCCTTCCGCGCGTGTGGCATGGCCGGCTGGCATCGCCATGGCGCTGAAGAATGCAATGACCACTGCCCACACCGGGATCGTCTTTAAAGCAAGATGCCCGAGCGAGGGCAGGGCGGTGCAGACGGCCATAACGGCGAGCGGCAGCCAAACGCCGTGCGGTGCCAGTACGGCAGGTCGCATTGTACACTCTCAATCCCTGTTTCAAGTAAAATCACATAGGCCCTAGTCCATGCCAGTCATTCACGCCAATGGACCATGACAACAACATTGCAATGGCCCACTGAAATGCTTCACAGCACTGTCCGGACCGCGTTCGTCCTGGTCCGGCTGCTTGATCCGGCGGTTGCGGCACGCGCTCCGTCGTGGGAGCATGGTGCTCGGAAACGTACGGGAGATCGCGATGGACGTCGGCTTGCAGATGGTGTTTGCCACCTATGGCTGGGACAATGTCTCGGACCAGCAGGCATGGGATGAGGAACTGGCGCTGGCCCGTTTGGCGGCCGACTCAGGCTTCGACGTTTTGTGGTCGGTCGAGCATCACTTCAACGATTACTCATTCTGCCCGGACAATCTGCAACTGATGGCGTACCTGGCCGCGGTTTGTCCCAACATCGATCTGGGAACGGCGGCCGTGATCCTGCCGTGGAACGACCCGCTGCGCGTCGCGGAGCGGGCCATCGTGGTGGATATGCTGTCGAAGGGCCGGCTGCGCCTGGGCATGGGTCGTGGCCTGGCCCGCCGCGAGTTCCACGCGTTTCGTGGCACCATGGACGAGTCGCGCGGCCGCTTCGATGAGGCGGCGGCGATGATCGTCAAGGCGCTGCAGACCGGCTTTATCGAGGGCGACGGTCCGTTCTACAAGCAGCCGCGCACGGAGTTGCGACCACGTCCCTACAAGCCGATCGACGGGCGCGTCTACGCTGTGGCCTCGTCCGAGGACTCGGTGGTGTCGGCGGCCAAGCTGAACGCACGGATGGTGATGTTCGCCGATCGGCCGTGGCCAATGCGCATGCCGATGATCGAGAAGCACCGGCAGTTGATCAAGGAACTGCACGGCACGCCGCCACTCGCGCCACTGCTGGCAGATTTCTGCATCTGCACGCCGACCATGGACGGCGCGGAGGAGCTCGCTCGCAAATACATGGGTAAGTTCGTCGAATCCAACTTCTACCACTACGAATTGCTCGGCGAGCATTTCAGCCAGGTGAAGGGCTACGACGCCTACGCGCAGAAGATCGCGCTGGCGAAGGAAATCGGCATGGACGGCATCGTCTCGGCCTTCCTGCAGGCAGCGGTCTGGGGCACACCGGAACACATTCTGAAGATGTTCGAGGAACGCCGCGCCATTGTCGGTGAGTTTGAGCTTGCCACCTCCTTCCGATTCGGCGGCACGCCGTTCAAGTTAGCGGAAGATGGGCTGAAACTTTATGCGAAGGAGGTGTTGCCCGTGCTGCATTCCTGGAAGACAGATGCCGTGACGGCGCGGGCGGCGGAGTAGGGCATGCCACAGCCTGACCATATCTCAGCCCTCGGCGTTCCCGACCCTGCGGGGCTGGAGGACGATCTGAAAGTGATCTGGGCGAAATGCGTGGAGAAGTTGGGCTTCGTGCCCAACGTCTTCAGCACATACAGCCTGAAGCCGCAGCGCCTGCGCAATTTCATGGCGATGTACAACGAGATCATGCTGTCGAAATCCGGCCTGTCGAAGCTGGAGCGGGAGATGGTCGCCGTTGTCGTTTCCTCGGCGAACCGGTGCTATTACTGCCTGGTGGCGCATGGCGCCGCAGTACGCCAGTTGTCGGGCGATCCGGAACTCGGTGAGATGATGGCACTGAACTACCGGGTGGCGAAGCTGGATGCGCGGCAGCGGGCGATGCTGGATTTTGCCTGGAAGCTGACGACGACGCCGAATCTGGTGGATGACGCCGACCGCGACGGGCTGCGTAAGGTGGGACTGACCCAGGAGGACATCTTCGATCTGTCCGAGACGACAGCGTTTTTCAATCTGTCGAACCGGATGGCGTCGGCGACGGACATGATGCCGAACAAGGAATATCACCGGCAGGTGCGGGCGTAGCGCCGGAACAGCGGCGCACTGCGGGCGCCGCTGGATCGCGTCGCGCGGCGTCCCATTTCCGTTGCTGCGCCGGAGTCTTCGCTGCCGGCCCGAGCCGGTCAGCCAGCGCCGGTTACGGCGTCAGCATCATCATCAATGCGTCGCGCGCGCCATCGCTGGAAATGGCGAACAGGCCGGTGTATGGCGTGCTCAGGTCGACAATGACAAAGATCACGCTGCTAAGCGAGATTGCGCACAGCACGGTCGTAACCGCAGTGACCCGGTTGATCGGCGTCACGAATCCGAAGCAGGCGAACATGATCATCAGCCAGAATAGCAGAATGGCGTAAAACGGCTGAAACAGGCCAGCGCGGGAATCCTCCAGTACCCGCAGGCGGGCGGCCAGAACGTCCTTGTAGCGGTCGAGGCACATGGCGAACTGGCGGTGCTGAAACGGCGTCGCCGGCACCAGCTGATTCAACCCGGTTCCAATCTGGTTGATGAAAGCGCCAAGCCTATGCGGATCGCGTGGCTTAGCCGTCGCTAATGATGCCAAAGCCGGCGGTAATGGCGTGTCCTGCCAGGTGCTGGCGATCACGCCGGCGACGTAGGCATGCAGGTCGTTCCGGATATCTGATGTTTCGCCGCCGTAGCTACGCAGGCAGTCATCGAGGATCGAGAGCTGCAGTGTGTATCCCTCCCAATCATGCGCGGTGCGGTCGAAATTCTGCTTCACCGACGCGGTCAGCAGTCCGAGTACCAGCGCAGCGAACGTGACCAGCAGATTGATTGCGACCTGCAACAATTCGGTCGTTTCGCGGCTCCGGTGATGCTCCGGCAGGCGATGGCGGACGAACGTGCCGAGACCCGCGCTGCTCAGCAGCAGCACGAAGGCAATGAGCGCGGAGAGCAATTCCGGGGATAGCATGGTCGGGTTGCCGGCTACTGCGCCGGTGTCAGCATGGTGGCCAGGACGGCTCGCATGCTGGTGCTGGAGATGCCGAACAAACCGCCAAATGGCTGGCCGAGATCGAGGATGAGAAAGATCACACTGCTCAGCGAGAAGGCGCACAAAACGACCGTTAGTACCGCCACGCCATTCGGCGGCGCTACCAGGCCGAAGCAGGCAAAAATGATCATCAGCCACAGCAGCAGGATCTGGTAGAATGGGTTGAACAAGCCGCGCTCCTCGTCCCCCAGCAGACCCAGGCGGGTATCCCGGACGACGCCAAACCGCGACCGGCACGTCGCCGCGCGTTCGGCTTGCGGCCCGGGGGAAGGTGTCAGCGACAGAATCGCATTGCCGATCGCCTCCATCAGCCCGGTCAGGACGGGCGTAGCGTCGATGCGCGCCATGCCGCTTGTGTCAGGATAGTTGAGTCCGGCGGGGTTTGGTTCGGCCGGCCAGTTCGTGGCGATGGCAGCGGCGACATAGCGATGCAGGGCCGTTCGGGCGGCGTCAGCCTGCGGACCGTAATTGCTCAGGCACCGGTCGAGTGCGGCCAACTCAAAGCCATAGGCACCCCAGTCATGCGCTGCCTTGTCGTAGTTCTGCTTCACCGATGCTGTAAGAAGGCCAAGGACGATGGCCGCGAACGTCGCCAGCAGGCTTATCGTAATTTGCATCAGCTCCGTGGTTTCACGGCTGCGATGCTGTTCCGGCAGAACACGACGAATCAAGAATGATCCGGCCGCGCTGCCGGACAGCAGGACAAAGACCACGGCCGCGGACACCAGTTCCGTTGACATCGCTGGAAGTGTGGGCGTCACAGCGTGAAGCGTTTCCCGACCGCCGCTGGCAACACGACCTGCTCGCCGAACGCCTGCACCAACGCATTGACGGCGCGCCACCCGGTGCAATGCGCGGGAATGACCAGGTCCAGCCCGAACTGCGCCAGGTCGTGGACCGTCTCCGGGATCGCCGCCTCGGTCGGGCCGGACAGGTGGAAGCCGCCCATCGCGGCGTAGAGCTTCACGCCAGGAAAGCGCGCCCGCGCCTCGTGCAGGACGTTGACGATGCCGGCGTGGGAGCAGGCACTGAAGACCACCAGGCCCTTGTCTTTTACGTTCACCGCCAGGAACCGCTCATCCATCAGCAGAGGATCCGGCTCCCACGGCTCGTCCCAGGCGATGCGGCGCACCTGGTTGACCAGGCCTTTCTCGTAGGCCGTCAGGCGAGGAATTTCGCCGCTGATCCAGAACAAATCGTCAAGGCACGTATCAGGCTGATCGGTCACCACCGGCTCCGCCCCGTATTCGCGCCACAGCGCCGGGACCGGAACGTTATCCATTGGGAAGACGCCGCCGTCCGGTTGGCGCTGGCCGCGCTCATGGAACATGCCGGGATGCAGATACAGCGGGATCGGCTTGGACCCGTTGGCGGCGTTGATCATGCTCAACGCACGCGGGATGCCGCCGGCGTGGTCCCAGTGGCCGTGCGACAGCATGGCCGCCTCGATCGCACCAAAGTCGACGCCCAGGCGGGTGCCGTTCCGCTCAACGGCGTAATCGACCGGACCGCCATCGAACAGCAGCGTGCGCGGGCCGCTCGGGCCATGCGCGGTGATTACCAGCGACAAGCCGTGATTGGCGCAGCACAGCGCCGCGCCGGACGTGCGTCGCATGCCGCGCTTCTGCAACTGTACCCATTCCCGCGTAACAAAGACCGGCGTCGACGACAGCGAGTCGGTGACGTTATCGACCAGCACCTGGATTTCCAGCGCGTCCGCCTGCCGCAACGCCATCCGCATCCTCCTGTTCACGCGCCGGTCAGGATAAACAGCCGAACCGCGTCCGTCACGTTTACCCAGCACAGTCGTGAGCACCGGCGCTCGGTACGGAGTGTCGGAGATCAGCGCCGCCGCTTCGACCCGTTCAGGGCTACAGCGGCCTGGATCAGGGCCTTCAGGGCAGCCTCATTGATCTTTTCGCCCTCGCGGAGATCGATGGCACGCCGCGTGTTGCCGTCCAGGCTGGCGTTGAACAGGCCCGCCGGGTCCGGCAGGCTCGCGCCCTTGGCAAAGGTCATCTTGACGACCGATTTGTAGGTCTCGCCTGTGCAGACGATTCCGTCGTGCGACCAGACAGGGACGCCGCGCCATTTCCATTCCTCGACCACCTCCGGATCGGCTTCGCGGATCAACTGCCGCAGGCGGGCGAGCATATCCCCGCGCCAGTCGCATAGTTCCGCAATACGAGCGTCGATCAGGTCCGAAGGGGATTTTCCCGCGTCCGCATTCTTGTCCGTCCCATTCATGACCCTGGTCCCTCGGCCGGTTGCAACGCAGCCGCCATCATCGCGCCGTGGCTGCGCTGATGCCAACGATGTCCTAAGGCGTTGCGGCCGGTCACGATCGGGCCTTGCGGCGGCGCAGCACTGTCCGCCATGCTCCCCGATGTTGCAGTTCCTGGGACGGAGCCTGATGCGTCTTCTCTGCCTGTTGGCCGGCTTGGCCGTGTTTGCCATTTCCTGCGTGGGCGCACAGGCGCAGACGCTCCGCATCGCGCTGCGGCAGGACGCCGACATCATGGATCCGACCCTGGCGCGCAGCTATGTGGGGCGGATCGTTTTTGCCGGGCTGTGCGACAAGCTGTTCGACATCGATGAGAAACTGCAGATCGTGCCGCAACTGGCGACGTCATACGAATGGGCGGACCCGGTTACGCTGGTGCTGAAACTACGACCGAACGTCACGTTCCACGATGGCGAGGCGTTCGACGCGGCGGCCGTGAAATACGGGCTCGAGCGCCACCTGACGATGCAGGGCAGTTTCCGCCGCAGCGAGATCAGTTCCATCGACCATGTCGAGGTTGTGGACCCGCTGACCGTGCGGATCGTGCTGAAATCGCCCTCGGCGCCGCTGCTGGCGCAGTTCACCGACCGGGCGGGGATGATCGTGGCACCCAAGGCCGCCGAGGCGGCGGGCAAGGATTTTGGCCTGAAGCCGGTGTGCAACGGACCGTTCCGGTTCAGCGAACGGGTGGCGCAGGACCGCATCGTGCTGGAACGCTTTCCCGGTTACTGGAATGCCAAGGATATTCATTTCGACAAGGTGATCTATCAGCCGATGACCGACACCGCGGTGCAGACGGCGAACCTCCGCACCGGCTCGATTGACATTGCGGAGCGGGTGCTGCCGACCGACGTGGCCGAGGTAAAGGCCGATCCCAAGCTTCGCATCGTCACTTCGCCGTCGCTCGGCTATCTCGGCATCACGTTCAACGTCGGCAATGGCGAGACGGCGAAGAACCCGTTGGGCCAGAATGCGCTGCTGAGGCAGGCGTTCGATGCGGCGCTGGACCGTAAGGCGCTAATCGAGGTGGTGTTCAGCGGCATGTATGCGCCGACGGTGCAGGCGGTGTCGTCGTCCTCGCCGTTCTATCTGAAGGACCTGCCGCCGCCCGGACGGGACTTGGCCAAGGCCAAGGCGCTGGTGAAGCAGGCCGGCGTGGCGACGCCGGTGCCGGTCACCATGATGGTGCCGAACACGCCGGATCAGGCGCAATTGGCTGAAGTGATCCAGGCGATGGTGGCCGAGGCGGGGTTCGC
>JAFEFW010000049.1 GCA_018240405.1 Pseudomonadota bacterium | reverse complement strand
GACCAGAAGTTTGAGCGGGCGTCGGCCTTTGCTCTGGCCGGCGCGGTGCTGACCTTCTTCGGCTTTATTCATGGGCCCGAGGGTATCGGCTTCGCCAGTTCGCCAGCCGTCGCCATCTCCTATCTGGCAGTCGCCGGCATCCTGTTCTTCCTTGCCCGCTTCGCGGCGTTCCATCCGGTCCATGTGCATGATTCGGGCGCTGCGCACGGCGTGGCACAGGCGGATTAGCTCCCTTAGGCGCAGAGCGTTTGGAGTAGGCGCGGAACCAGTGGCGTGCGCTCACGAGCGATGGGCAATCCGATGTTGCTGCCCCAACAGCGGGACCACAGTCGGCCAGGCCGAGCACCGTGCTCGAAACAACGCCGGGTAACGCTTCAAGTGGGGCAGACGGCATCTGCCTACACCGCGGATGCGGATCGGCCCACGTCAGGTGGAGGGTGCCGGCGCTGCATGCTCCGCAACAAAACGTAGCAAATCGTCCTCATCCAGCGGCTTGGCCAGCGTGGACGCTCCTAGTGCCGCGGCACGCTCGCTGACAGTGCGCGTCAGTGCGCTGCTGACCAGCAAAGCCGGCGTCGCCTGGACTCCGTCCTGCCGACGCTCGATAAGTTCCAGGCCGGTCATGTCCGGCATTTGCTGGTCGACTACCAGGCAGGCGACATGGGGCGGGTCGGCCCGCAGGAAAGCCTCGGCAGAGCCAAATGCCAAGACTTCGTAGCCCGCGGCGATCAGCAGGAATTGCAGGGAGTCCAGTACGGCCGGGTCGTCGTCGATAATTGCCACGACATTGTGGCGGGCACGCTCCATTAGGAAGGCTACTCCAGAAAATGCGGCTCGAAAAAGCAGTGTGCAGCGCTGGTTCCGTAACCCACGCGGCCGGCACCCACCTTGACTTCGATCACATGGAGTGGGCGGAGGATGGTAAAGTTTCGTCAGCAGCGAGGATGCTGCGATGCATCCGCGGCCGGCACCGTGAACCGGAAGACGGTTCCGCCGCCGCTGGCATCCTCGGCGCCGATTTCACCGCCATGCGCCTCAATGATGGTGCGGCAGACTGACAGCCCGACGCCCATCCCGGTGGCCTTGGTGGTGACGAAAGGCTGGAACAGTCTGGCTCTGACATCTTCGGGAAGACCTGGTCCAGTATCCACGACGCTGACGCGGATCATATCGCCGTCCCGCTGCGCCCGCACCGACAGGCGCGGGGCGGATACGTCCTGCATCGCCTCGGCCGCATTGCGCATCAGATTCAGCAGTACCTGCTGGATCTGGATCCGGTCGATCACGCCAGTTGCGGCATCATCATCAACCTGAACCTGCAGCGCCGGCGGCTCGCTCGCCGGCGCTGCGGCACGCGACAATGCGGCAGCTTCCTCAATTGTCTCGCGCATGTCCTCAGGGCGCTGCTCTGTCTTACCCTTCTGCATCAGGTTGCGTAGCCGCTGGATGATCTCCCGAGCGCGCGTGGCCTGTTCGGCAACGCGTTCCAGTGCCTGCTCCACCCCCTGAGTCCGGCCAGCGGACAGCATGCGGCGTAAGCCGTTGGCATAGTTGGTGATGGCGGTCAGCGGCTGGTTGATCTCATGGGCGAGCGCCGAGACCATGTGCGCCATGTCGTTGATGCGGGAGACGTGGATCAATTCCGCCTGCAACTCCGCCAGTTGCCGCTGTTGCTCCCGGTGTTCTGTCAGGTCACGGCCGATCTTGGAGACGCCGATGATGCGGCCTGCATCGTCACGAATTGGCGATATCGTCAAAGCGACCGGAACGATACGGCCGTTCTTGTGCCGGCGGATTGTCTCGAAAACGACCAGTCGCTCCCCGCGGCGGACCCGGTCAAGGATCGTCGCCTCTTCGTCGTGCCGCTCCGGAGGGATAATGGTGGTAATCGGGCGGCCAATGATTTCCTCGGCTTTGTAACCAAGCATCGCCTCAGCAGCTGCGTTCCAGTCGGTAACGATACCGTTAAGGTCCTTGGCAACGATGGCATCCAGGGACGATTCCACAATTGCCGCCAGGCGCAGCCGGGCCAGTACGCGGTCGGCCGTGGCTGCGTTCTCGTTTCCAGATGAAACGACCTTTGCCATAGCCGGAATTGATGCGCAGGTTGATCACCCGGTTCAAGAATTTCCGCCGCTGCGTTGCAGGCTGCAACCGCTGATCACGAGCTTGTGAACAAGCCGACGCAATGATCACGCGCGGCGAGCGCGTTCAAGTCGAAACAGTTGGATGGCTGCATGGCTGGCAGGCCGCCGTGCGCTGGGATCAAAGACCTGCACAGTCCTTGCCCCCGCCATCGAATAGTATAGGGCGACAGCGGATCAAACGCTCTCATGCGTCCTGCTTGGGTCGTCTATCTAGCGGTCAAGCAATTGGAACGCCCCCTGGGCCGGGCCATTCGCCAACGTCTCCGATCTGGTATACCCATAAGGTACGCCCGTCGTCCGGGCCATCCCAACCGCCAGGAGCTGTGCAGATGACCGACGAGTATGTCCCGCCCAAGGTTTGGACCTGGAACAAGGCGAGCGGCGGCCGCTTCGCCAACATCAACCGGCCAATCGCCGGCCCGACCCATGACAAGGAGCTGCCGATAGGCAAGCACCCGCTGCAGCTCTATTCGCTTGGCACGCCGAACGGCCAGAAGGTGACGATCATGCTAGAGGAGCTGCTGGCCCGTGGCCATAGCGGCGCCGAGTACGATGCCTGGCTGATCAAAATCGGCGACGGCGACCAGTTCGGCAGCGGATTCGTCGCCATCAACCCCAATTCCAAGATTCCTGCCATGGTCGATCGCAGTGGGCCAGAGCCGATCCGCCTGTTCGAATCCGGCTCGATCCTGTTCCACCTCGCCGAGAAGTTCGGTGAGTTCCTGCCGAAGTCCGGTGTAGGCCGAGCGGAGACGATGAACTGGCTGTTCTGGCAGATGGGCAGCGCGCCATATCTGGGCGGTGGTTTCGGCCACTTCTACGCCTACGCGCCAACCAAGATCGAATACGCAATTGACCGGTTTGCGATGGAAACGAAGCGGCAGCTGGATGTACTCGATCGCCGCTTGGCCGAAACCGAGTATCTGGCCGGCAGCGACTACACCATTGCTGATATGGCGGTCTGGCCGTGGTACGGTGGCCTGGCGAAAGGGCTGCTGTATGGGTCCGCCGAGTTCCTGGCGGTGCACGAGTACAAGAACGTCAATCGCTGGGCCGATCAGATCGGCCAGCGTCCGGCCGTAAAGCGCGGCCGCATCGTCAACCGCTTGCAGGGCGATCCGGCAGCGCAATTGCACGAGCGGCACGATGCGTCCGATTTTGAGTTACGGACGCAGGATAAGCTTCAACCCGCCAAGGGGGCTTGAACACAGCTTCGACACAACGCGCGCGCCGGGACGAGCCGCCGCTCCGGCGCGTGCTGCCTATGCGGAATGAGGCTCCAATACCTCATCTGTAATGACGGCAAAATGCTTCAGCGTGTTTGGACCGAACGAATTGCTGATTGGCACGTCGACCGCGTCACGGCCGCGCGCGATCAGGATGCGGCCAATCCGGCGGACGTGGTTGCGGGGGTCAAACGCATGCCAGGCGCCGTCCAGGTAGGCTTCGAACCATGCCGAGAAGTCCATCGGATCGTCCGCCCGGGGCACACCAATGTCGCCGAGGTACCCGGTGCAGTATCGCGCCGGAATGTTCATGCAGCGGCAGAGCGTAATGGCCAGATGGGCGTAGTCGCGGCAAACGCCGCGGCGCTCTTGGAACGCTTCGAACGCGGTGCGCGTGGCACGGGCGTGACCGTAATTGAAGACGATATGCTGATGCACGAAGTCACATATCGCCTGCACCCGCGCCCATCCGCTCGGCGTGTTGGCGAACATTTGCCAAGCCGTGTCCGACAGCCTGTCGGTTTCGCAGTAGCGGCTGCCGAGGAGGTACATCAGCACGTCGGAGGGCAGGTCCTGCACCAGGTGCTGGCGTGCCTCCGGGTGCACCGGATCAAGCTCACCGCTGTCGCGGACCAGTCCTGAAGTGGCGATCCGCGTCGTCCCCGCGGGCGCCACCAGCCGGGTGCACCAATTGCCGAAGCTATCAAAATAAGCCGTCAGCGGCACCATCGGGTCCGTCGTGACCGGATCCGGCACGATGATATCGGCTGCCCGGCTGTGATGGACGGTCAACATCAGCACCATCGGCGTCGGTTGCGGACACTCGTAGACCAGTTCGTAACCGATGCGAATTTTCATGCTAAGCCTCGTGGTGGCGTTGAACCGAGTGATGGCACGACGGCGCTGCCGTAGATTGTTGCGGGTCGACACACAGCCTGCTGCACAGCGCGCTGTCTGGAAATGGCGTCTGGCCCGCTCTGTCTCAAGCGTGCACGGCAAAGTTCCTCGCGCACGCAGGGCTGCTTCCGGGGGTGCATGACAAGCCACCGTACAGAACTTCTGTCCAGCAAATTGTCAGCATCGGTTTGAACATGGTTCTGCCAGCCGGTTGCCTGCAGCGGCCACGCGGCTGACGTCAGCGCGATAGCGGGCTGACGCCGCACAGCCGATCACGCTGATGTGCTTGCAAAGCGAACGTTGTGCGGGCGCCGATCGCACTACATGAACAGAATGTCAAAATACACCACCGTCCCGCGAACCGGCGAACCTGGGTTTGAGGTTAGGATTGTAGGTCGTGATGGGGTTAATCAGACAATTCTTGGCTTCGAGACCAAGGCGGACGCCGAGGCCTGGATCCGTCAAGATGAGCGACTGGAACGAGCTGCTGACCCGTTCATGCGTTGACGCGCGGTCCAGCGACGGATCGGTCCGTCCGGATAGCGACTGACAGGGTGGCGCTGGTCGTGGTTGACGGCACGGCCCCCCGTTGCTGCAGGAGCCAGGCCGGCAACCGATAACCGCCAGCCCGCCGATCGAGCGGTCTGGTGCGCCGCCGCCTGAATTCGCTTCCCGGCTTGCCCGTTGTCCGGTCGCTGGCCTTGCCGCTTCCATATGCGATACGGTGCCGTCACGCTGACGCACCGAGGGAGCATGACCGATCACCGCAAGGACCTGACGACGATCACCCTGGGCGTGATGTCGGTCGGCGGCCTGATCATCGGCAGCTTCTGGATCATGCAGCCGTTCATCCCGGCGATCATCTGGGCCGTTACGCTGGTCCAGGCGACATGGCCGCTGATGCTGATCGTGCAGAAATACACCGGTGGCCGGCGCGGCGTCGCGGTGACCATCATGACCCTGGGCCTGCTGCTGGTGCTGGTCGCGCCGCTCTCCCTCGCCATCGAGAAGATCGTCAAGAACACCGACGTCATCGGCGGTTTTGTCAACAAAGCCCTGTCGTTCGAGTTGCCGCCACCGCCCGCCTGGGTGGGCGAACTCCCATTGATCGGGGAGCAGGCGGTGACCGCCTGGAACCAGCTTTCGACCATGGGCATGGAGGAACTGGCGCCGCGCCTGACCCCCTACGCCGGAACCGTGACGCATTGGTTCGTGGCGTCCCTGGGGAGCATTGGCGGCATGCTGATCCAGTTCCTGCTGACGGTCGCCATCGCCGCGGTGCTTTATGCCAACGGCGAGTATGCCGCCCGCACGGCCTTGCGCTTCGGCCGCCGGCTGGGTGGCCCACGCGGTGAGTCGGCGGTGCGTCTTGCCGGAGGTGCGGTGCGTGGCGTGGCGCTGGGTGTGGTGGTCACAGCGCTGGCGCAGAGCGCGCTGGGGGGCATTGGCCTTGCCGTCGTCGGTGTGCCGTTCGCCGCGCTGCTGACGGCGCTGATGTTCATTCTGTGCCTGGCACAGGTCGGCCCGACGCTGGTGCTGGTGCCGGCTGTTGCCTGGCTTTACTGGTCCGGCGCCCCTGTCCGCGGCAGCATCATGGTGGTGTTCTCGGTCGTGGCAATCGGCATGGATAATGTCATCCGGCCGATGCTGATCCGCAAAGGCGCGCCGTTACCCCTGCTGCTCATTCTGGCCGGCGTGCTCGGCGGCCTGATGACCGCCGGCCTGCTGGGGATTTTCATTGGGCCGACGGTGCTGGCCGTGGCCTATACGCTGCTGATGGCGTGGATCGAAAGCGACGACCCGCCGCGCATCGAGGATCAGCAATCCAGCCGGTAGACCCGCCGCGCGGTGCCGGCGAAGATTGCGGACTTTTCGTCGGCCGAACAGCCCGCGGCGATCCGCTTCAGCGCGTTGAACAGGGCGGCGAAGCCAATACCCATCTTCTCGACCGGGAAGTTGCTTTCGGCGATGCAGCGATCGGCGCCGAACAGTTCGATGCACGTTTCCACATACGGCCGCCAATGCGCCGCCAGCTGTTCCGAGGAGGGTGGGGCATCCAATCCCATATAGTCGTACGCCGCCAGCCGCATCATCATGCCGCCCAGCTTCATCGTCACGTTCTCGCACTTGGCCAGTTCGGTAACAGACCGCTTCCAGTCGGCGAAGACCTCATCGTTCTTGCCGGTGTAGCGGCCATAGCCGAGCGGACCGCCGCAATGGCCGACGATGATGCTGGTGCCGGGGAAGGCGCGGGCGAGGGCCGTGATGTCTGGGATCTGTGGGTGGAAGCCCCAGGCATCCAGTGACAGCCCGAGCGCCGACAACCGTTTCAGCCCGGTGCGGAAATCATCGCGCAGGTACAGGCCCGGCTTCATATCGGGCGCGCTGTTGCCGATGATCGGGTCTTCATCATAGCCCGCCGAATGGCGCACGCCGCGGAAACGTCCGCCACCGGCGCGGATATGTGCTTCCAGCACCGGCGTCACCCAATCGCCGGCGGTGAGGTCGGCGTAGCCAACGATGCCCGCTGCCACCTTGGTCTTGCCGTAGCCACCGGAGTCGCTCATCGCCGCGATCCCGGCCACAAATTCCGTTTCACCGACGGGGCGCATCTGCCCCGGACCATCCTTGCGGTACATCGAGTGGCACTGCAGGAAAACGCTGCCGACGACATTGTGGCCGGTGGCGCAGTCGGCGAGGAATTCGTGCAGCAGGTAGCGGAAGGATGGCACTTCCCACGACTCGCCGGCGCCGGTGTCGACGCGGTGCCAGAGGTGATGGTGCGTGTCGATGATCGGCAGTGCCGGATCGATGATCGGTTCGGCCGGTGCCTTGGCCAGCCAATCCTCCCGTGGCGGAAAGATGCGGCCGAACTTGGTCTTGCGCGTGTCGACGGTCATGGCGTTTCCCTTTCATCGCCGCGAAGGCGTTGCGGGAATCCGTGGCCCGTGCCGGGGCTGCGGTCAAGCGCGTGGCCAAGGCGCCGGCCACGGGAACCGCCACGTGAACGGGTTGCCGTCCGGCCGGGAACCCGCCACCATCCCGGCCTCGGCTTGAAAGGGGAAACGAAAATGGCTCTGAGCTTCCAGCACGTCCACGTGAAGACGCGCGACGTCAAGAAAACGATGCAGTATTATATCGACAATTTCGGCGCTACGGTGAAGGGCGAGATGGCCGGACGCGGCTTTCAGCTCGACATGCTGGGCACCCAGATCAACATCACCGGCATCGTCGCGGAGCAGAACCACGCGCAAAGCTACGGCATCGAGCACATGGCCGTGGTGACCGACGACTATCCCGCAACGATGCAGAAGCTGCGCGGCAACGGGGTGCGCGTGTTGGAGGAGCTGAAGGGCGGCAGTGGCAATCGTGTTGCCTTTGTTGAAGGCCCGGACGGCTCGCAGATGGAAATCATTGAAAAGGCATAGGTCATGGCACTCGCGGACAGGATTCCCTTCGGCATGTCATTGCCGCACCGGTCGCCTGACCGCATTGCCCCCGACATCGTGCGCAACGTCGCCCAGCGCGCGGAGGCGCTGGGCTTCCGCGACCTTTGGGTGACCGAGAACACGCTGGATCACGTGACGTCCTTCGATCCGCTCACGGTGCTGACCTATGCGGCGGCGGTGACGAGCCGCATCCGCCTGGGTGCGTCCGTGCTGGTGCTGCCGGTGCACGACCCGCGGATGGTAGCACATCAATGGGCGTCGCTGGACGCGCTGAGCGGAGGCAGGGCGGTGATGGGCGTCGGCATCGGCCGGCCTTTTCATTACACTGAGTTTGAGGTGTCGCCGGAAGGACGCGTCGGCCGGTTTCGCGAGCAGGTGTCGCTGATCCGTGCCTTGTGGTCGCAGGAGAAGGTGACCCATGACGGCCGCTTCTACCACCTGGACAATGCCCGGCTGGGCGTCCGCCCGGTGCAGCATCCGTTGCCGATCTGGATGGGCGTTGGGCATCCCGACGCGGTGCGCCGGTCGGCGGCGCTCGCCGATGGCTGGATGGGCGCCGGCGGCTCCACCACGGACGATTTCCGGCGATCGGTGCCGATTCTGAAGCAGGCGCTGGAGAAAGCCGGCCGGGATCCCGCGAAATATCCCATATCAAAACGAATCTTCATGGCGGTCGACGACAACCCGGCCAAAGCGCGCGCTGACCTGCACCGTTGGTACACCGAAGTCTACCATAACCCGGATGGCACCGAGACCTCCGGACTCTACGGCACCCCTGAACAGGTTGCCGCTCGGCTGGAGGAGTTCATCGCCATGGGCGCAA
Organism: Pseudomonadota bacterium; assembly: GCA_018240405.1. Taxonomy (GTDB): domain Bacteria; phylum Pseudomonadota; class Alphaproteobacteria; order Acetobacterales; family Acetobacteraceae; genus Rhodopila. Next base: position 9,778 of record JAFEFW010000049.1, on the reverse strand, counting down.
ACCATCTGTTGCTGAATCCGGTTGCGAACCACGCGGAACAAGTGGAAGCCTGTGCCGCGGTGATCGGCAGGTCGGGGTGATATTGCTCGCGGCGCATTCCATTGTCAGTTTGTCATGGCCTGGACGAGCTGGCCCATGACGACAAGATAATGATCGGTCGCTTGACGCTGGTAGGAGGGGCTGCGTGGAATTCGGCTGGACATCGGAACAATTGGCCCTGCGGCGCCGCTGCCGCGAACTGGCCGACGATTTCGCCATCAGGTCCGCCGATCACGACCGCGACTCCTCACATCCGATTGAAAACTACGACATCCTCCGCCGCGAGGGCTTCCTGGCGCTGAATATTCCGCGTGAACTCGGTGGCGGCGGGCACCGGTTGCTGACGCATTCCCTGGCTTTCGAAACGTTGGCGCAAGGCTGCCCTGCTACCGCGCTGGCCTTCAACATGCACGCTTCCGTTGTGATGCCGCTACTGGACAGCGATCAGGTCGCGCCCGAGGCAAAGCGGAAAATCGTCGATCTTGTCGTCGGCCAGAACAAGATGATCGGCGGCAATTTTTCGGAACCTGGCACCACCTCGCTGATCGGCGAACGCCCCTTGTCCGTGCGCGCCGTTCCGGTGCCAGGCGGCTACAAGGTCAGCGGGCGCAAGATGTTTGCCTCGATGATCGAGGCGGCGGACTTCGTCATGGTGCTGGCCTATCCCGAGGATTCCACCAGTCCCCATGCCGGTGCCCTTCTGCTGATCCCACGCGGTGCCCCTGGCCGCAGTGTCGCCGCGAACTGGGACGTACTGGGCATGCGGGCCACGCGCAGCGACTCCCTGACGCTGCAGGATTGTTTCGTCCCGCACGAGAACGTCTTGTTCCGTGGCGACGACATGCGGAAGTTTCGGTACGAGAACCTGAACTGGTTCTGGGCGTCCTACACCGCGGTCTACCTGGGCGTTGCCGTCGCGGCCTATGATGAACTGCGCCGCACGGTAAAGACGCGCCAACCCGCCGGCTATGCTCAGCCATTAGCCTGGCACCCGGACGTGCGTCGCCACGTCGCCGAACTCAGTGCCGATCTGGAGGCCGCCCAGCTCATTACCTACCGCTCTGCCTGGCTGAGCGACACCGAAGGCGCGACGCCTGAAGCGACCACGGCAATGTATCGCGCCAAGTACGTCGTGGGTCAGGCCTGCAGCAGGATCACCCGCGTTGCCCTGACCCTGGGCGGCGCCCATGGCATCTTTAAAGGCTCGAGGCTGGAACAACTGTTTCGGGACGGCGCTCTGGCCGAGATCCAGCCGCCGCCGTCCGATTTTTGCCTGTGGAGCATGGGTCTGCACGAACTCGGCCTCGACCCCGCCCAGGCATTGCCGCCGATGCGCCCGGCCTGACCGTCGCACCGCCTATACATCTGTCGTGCACCTGCCGCTCTTGACGCCATTGGCGTGTCGCAGCACGGTGACCCAAACATTGCAATCCGATGCGGCAGTATGCCGGTCGGCAACAACTGGAGGTTACGGACCATGAAGCTCGCGCTTTTCGTGGCGGGTGCGCTTGCCCTGCCGGCGGCGGCTCTTGCGCAATCCTGCGAGGTGAAGATCGGCGCCATGGGCCCGATGTCGGGTGGCGCGGCGCAGTGGGGCTTGGCGATGCTGAGCGCAACCGAACTCGCCGCCGCCGAGGTGAACGCGCAGGGTGGCCTGAAGATGGGTGGCAAGAGCTGCAAAGTTACCGTTGTTCCCTACGACAGCAAATACACTGCGGATGGCGCGGCGGCCGGATCGAACGCCTTCGCTGCCCAGGACATCCACGTGATCATCGGGCCGGTTGGCTCGCCGGAAGCGACGGGCATCAAGCCGGTAGCCGCGCGAAACGAGCAGATCGCCTGGAACGCGGCCTATGCCAAGAACGCGCTGGAGACGAAATATCCGTTGATGTTCCATATTGCCCCCGGCCCGGCGGCCTGGGCGGATACGGTCATCAAGCGGGCGATGAAGGTGTTCCCGATGAAGTCGGTGGCGATCATTGCGCCGAACGACCAGGGTGGCACGGACATCGCGACGGTGGACGCCGCCGCCTACAAGGCCAACGGCGTGCAGACGACGGAGGAGTATTACCAGCGCGGCACGACGAATTTTGCCCCGATCGTCACGCGCGTCCTGGCCACCAATCCGGACGTGGTCGACACGGCGTCCTCGCCGCCGGGCGATGCCGGGGTGATCGTGAAGCAGTTGCGCCTGGCCGGCTTCAAGGGGCCGATCGGCCGCCTGGGCGGCCCTGGGACGGATGAAATCATCCGTGTATCCGGCGGCATCGACGTGCTGCAGAATTTCTACTGGTTCGAGACCGTGCCGACCGACGATCCGAAGGTGAAGGCGATCGATGACCAGTACCGCAAGCTGCTGGGCAAGGATCCGGTTGGCGGCACCTCCGTGTGGGCCGATCTGCCCGCCGCGCGCCTGACGCTGAAGGCGATCGCCGCCGCTGGGACGGACGAGGCGCAGAAAGTGGCTGCCGCGCTACGTGCTCTGCCCGTCGATGACCCAAATCTCGGTAAGGGCTATTGGGGCGGCAAGAAGCAGTTCGGCATTGCGCAGGAACTGCAGTTCCCATTCGGCGTCGGCATCATCAAGGATGGCAAGAACCTGGGCGTGGAGCGGCAGGAAGTGACGCCGGAATAGTCCCGGCTGCCTGTTACCGGCGGCGGATGTCTGCCGCCGCCGGCCCTGTCGGCTGCAATCAACCCGGAACACTTCATTTTGGCTCAGTTTCTGCAAGCCGCCATCATCGGATTGAGTCTTGGCGCGCAATACGCGTTGCTCGCCCTGGGCTTCACGCTCATCTTTGGCATTCTGGGCGTGGTCAACTTCGCCCATGGCGGGTTCTATATGTTGGGCGGCTACGTCGCCTATAGCTGCGTTGCGCTGCTGGGCGTGCCCTATCCGCTGGCTGTGCTGATTGCAGTCGCGGCAACGGCGGCGCTGGGTTGGGTGTTCGAGTTGTTCCTGCTGGAACGACTGGTCGACGACCACCTCGCCACGCTGATGCTGACGCTGGGCCTGTACCTGATCCTGTCGAACGGCCTGCTGCAAACGTTTGGCCCGCTGGCTATGGAATTCCGCTTTCCGGTCAGCGGCGCGATCCGCCTGGGCCCGGTTTATGTGCCGCAGGAGAACCTGATTGTCCTGGCCATCTGCCTGGCCGCGATCGTCGCGCTGTGGGTGGTGCTGTATCGCACCGATCTTGGCCGCGGCCTGCGTGCGCTGGCGGACGATCGGGCGGTGGCAATGGCGCAGGGTCTGCGACCGAAACTGTTGTTCCCGATGGCCTTCGCGCTGGCCACGGGTCTCGCCGGCCTGACGGGTGCACTGGTCACGCCGATTCTCGCTCTGTCGCCTGGCGTCGGCGATCCCGTGCTGGCGACGTCGTTCCTGACGGTCATCCTGGGCGGACTGGGATCACTGCAGGGGGCGGCGCTGGCAGCCTTCGCCGTCGGTCTGGTGGAGGCTTTCTGCAGCGTCTATTTCGGCGGCTCGATCGGCGCACTGATCCTTTTCGTCCTGGTGCTGCTGTTGCTCGTCTTTCGTCCCACCGGCCTGCTGGGCCGCACCGTGCGCGGCGCCTGATCGTGCGCAATCGGATTTCCCTGTTCGGTTGGCCGGAACTGATCGCCGTTCTGCTGCTATCCTGCGGCTTCTTCGTGCCGATGTTCACGCGCAGCGTGCTGATCTATTCGGTGCTGAACCAGGTTTTCATCGGCGTCGTCGCGGCGCAGAGCGTCTGGATCATGTTGCGGATGAACCTGCTGTCGTTCGCGACACCAGCCTTCATGGCGCTTGGCGGCTATACGGTCGCCATCGCCGGCCGATACGAAATCACCAACGCCTTCGTTGTGACGGCTGGCGCGTTCCTCGTGCCGGCATTGGTCGCCGTCCCGCTCGGCGCGCTGGTCCTGCGGCTGCGTGGCACTTATTTTGTCCTGGTCACCTTTGTGCTGTCCGAGATTGTCCAGCTTCTGATCTTCGAGACGCCGAGCCTGACCGGCGGTTCGGATGGGATTTCCGGGGTGCCGCCGGTGACGCTGCTGGGCACTGACATGGCGACCAACCGGCAGGTGCTGCAGTTCTGTTGTGGGATCGCGGTCCTGGCGACGGTGGTCACCGGCGGGCTGACCCGCTATTTCCGCCAGCATTTCGCTGCCATTGAGGAGAATGAGATCCTCGCCGAGAGCCTCGGCCTGGTCGTCTGGCGCTATAAGGCGCTCGGCTTCGTCGTGGCCGCCGGCATCGCCGGGTTGGCCGGCTTCGCCCTGGTGAGCATGCTGCTTACCGCGCATCCCAGCTCCTTTGCCGCCGCCATCGCCGTCGATTTCATTGCCTATACGATCATTGGCGGGCCGACCTCGATCCTGGGGCCGCTGTTCGGCACCGGTGCCCTGGTCTACGCGACCAACCTGTTCGGCACGCACGGCCAGTATGCCCAGGGCCTGTATGGCATCCTGATCCTGATCGTTATGCTGGTGGCGCGCGGCGGCATCGTCGGCACTGTCGGCCTGCTGTTCAACCGCCTGCGGGGGGCACGGCGATGACCGATCTGCGCGTCGAATCCCTGTCAAAGCGATTTGGCGGATTGCGGGTGTTTCAGGACATCTCCTTCGATCTGCCGGCCGGCGGATTGTTGGGTGTTATCGGCCCGAACGGCGCTGGCAAGACGACGTTGATCAACGTCATTTCCGGCCGCCAACCGGCGACTGCCGGCCGTGTGATACTGGACGGACGCGACATCACCAACCAGCCCGCCTATGCGGTCAGCCGCCTTGGTCTTGCGCGCAGCTTCCAGCAGACCAACACGTTCAAGAGTGTCAGCGTCGGCGAGAACATTGCGAGGGCCATCCGTTTCGGCAGCCGAGGTGCGCCGCCCGGCCTGGCGTCGATGTTGACCGACTTCGGACTGATGTCCCGCCAGAACGAGATCGCCGACAAACTGCCCTACGGCCTGCAGAAAATCCTCGGCCTGGTGATGTCTTTTGCCACTTCGCCGCGGATCTTGCTGCTGGACGAACCTGCTGCGGGGTTGGAGCGCAATGAACGCCAGATTGTCGACAGTTTCGTCCAGCGCGTGCGGCAGGCCGGGGCTAGCGTATTAATCGTCGAACATGACATGGATCTGATCCGCCGCCTGTGCCCGCGGATTCTCGTGCTGGACGCCGGCGCCTTGCTGGCGGACGGTCCGCCGGCCGAGGTGCTGGCGCGGCCCGATGTCATTGCCGCCTATCTGGGTGAGGAGGCGGCCTGATGCTGTTGCGCATCGAGAATCTATGGGTCCGCTACGGCGGCATCACCGCGCTGTCCGGCATCTCCATTGATGTGCCGCAGGGCGAAACCGTGCTGCTGGTCGGCGCCAATGGTGCAGGGAAGTCCAGCACCATCAACGCGATCATCGGCCTGGTTCCGGCTGCCGACGGCCGCATTGTCTTCGACGGCACCGACCTGACGCGCATCCCCTGCGAACGCAGGGCGCGGATGGGGATCGGCTACTCGCCGGAGGGAAGGCGGGTTTTTCCCACGATGTCAGTCACCGATAATGTGCTGGCCGGAGCTTTCGGCCTGGGTCGCCGGCGCCAGATGGAGGCACTGGACTGGTTGCGTTCGGTTTTTCCCCTGCTGGTGGAACGGGCGACGCAGCCCGCGGGCCAACTCTCGGGCGGGCAGCAGCAGATCGTCGCGCTCAGCAGGGCAATGGCCTCGTTCCCGAAACTGTTGCTAATGGATGAACCGTTCCTGGGTCTTGCGCCGGTGTGGATCCGCCAGATCTCCGACGCCATCACGCAGCTGCGTGCGCGCGGCACGACGGTGCTGATGACGGAGCAGATGGCGCGCCCGGCGCTGAAACTTGCTACCCGAGGCTATGTCATGCGTGGCGGCGAAGTACGCCGAAGCGGGCCGGTCGACGTGATCCGGGACGTGGCACTCGCCGACGAATACCTGTAGCCGTCGCGCTATCATCATTATCTTTGACATTGTACGGGGTCTTATGGCTTTAGAGGCCCGCAAGCGGCCCGGCGGTGAGCGGCGGTCCAAGGCTTAACGGCCGATATCCCCGTACGCTCCCCCTACGTTCTGCCGCTATGGAACGCGACGGAGCTCTTCATGTTCGTGGACGCGCGGACCGTCGCGTCAGGCGCCATCATCCAAACCGGCATTTGCATTGTCGGTGGCGGCGCGGCCGGCATCACCTTGGCGCGGGCGTTGCGCGACAGCCGCATCCCTGTAGCGCTGCTGGAAAGCGGCGGCCTGGAGTTCGATTCGGCGACGCAGGAACTTGAAACCGGTCAGATGATCGGGCTGCGCAACTACCCGACCGACGTCTCCCGGCTGCGGTATTTCGGCGGAACAACGAACCACTGGTCCGGCACCAGCCGTCCGTTTGAGGCTTCGGATTTCGAGCAGCAGCCATCCATCCCCCTCAGCGGGTGGCCGCTCCGCCGCGACGCACTACTGCCTTACTACCGTCAGGCGCAGGACATCTGCCAACTCGGCCCGTTCGATTACGACGCTGCGTTCTGGATGCACAAAGCGGGGCGGCCGCCAGCCGCTTTCGATCCGGCCCGCCTGCAGCCGACGGTTTTCCAGATCAGTCCGCCGACCCGGTTCGGCGAAGTCTACCGGGAGGATCTGAAGTCGGCAGACAATGTTACGGTCTATTTAAACGCCAATGCCGTCGACGTGCAGGCCAACGCAACTGCGTCCACGGTCGAGCGCATCAAGGTCGCCACGCTGGGTGGTCCATCCTTCACCATATCCGCACGGCTGTTCGTTCTAGCGGCGGGTGGTCTTGAAAATCCGCGCATCCTGTTGCTGTCGCGCGGCGTGCAGCCGGCTGGTTTGGGAAACACCTACGACATCGTCGGTCGTTACTTCATGGACCATCCGTATTTTCTGGGAGGCGGCTTCGTCGTATTCAGCGAACCTGATCCGCCACTGCCGCTGATGATCCTGGGCATGAAGGAACCGGTTGTACCCGCTTTCGCGACCCTGGCGGCCACCGCACGTCCGGAGGGAACCGCCGGCTTTCAGGTGCTGGTCCAGGGCATCGGCCGCATCATTACAGGCGTGGATTCACTGAAGACGGTCGCTTCATCCTTCGCCCACCTGTCCACCCCGGACAATTTGTGGGAGCACATCGGCAATATCATCCGCGACCGCGATGCCATCGCCGATAACGCCTATCGCACCATTGCGCGTACGCGGAGCAGCTGGTTCCTCTCCGGCGATAAGGTCACCGTGCCGCACGCTGCCTCACTGGATGTGCTGCTGGAACAGGTGCCCAATCCGGACAGCCGCGTGACGCTCTCCGGAATGAAGGACGCTCTGGGGCAGCAACGGCTGGCGCTGAACTGGCAGTTCACTGACGTCGAGCGGCGCACCTACCGGCACGCCTTGGAAATGGCCGCGCTGGAGTTCGGCCGCCTGGGCCTGGGTCGCGTCAAGATCAAGCCGTTGCCGGAGCGCGGCTGGCCCGACGATCTGCTGGGTGCCAACCATCATATCGGTACGACCCGGATGTCGGACGATCCGAAGACCGGCGTGGTGGACGGAAATTGCCGGGTGCATGGCATCAGCAACCTCTACATGGCCGGCAGTTCCGTGTTTCCGACATCGACATTTGCCAATCCGACGCTGACGATCGTAGCGATGTCGCTGCGTCTGGCGGACGAATTGCGGCGGCAGATTGCATGATGGGAGCGGAGCAGTGACGACAGGGCGTCGGGCATGTCTGCGAGTGCTGGCGGGACTGGCCATCGCACTGCCACGGATCGTTGCCGCCAGGCCCGCGGTGGGGTTCGCCACGCTCGTTCCGGATTCCGAATCGGCGGTTGTGATCGGCAGAGCCTATCTGGCGGCCTACGGATCGTCCGATTTATGGCGGCAAGTATCGGCGGTTCTAGATGCTGGCCCCGAGCAGGCGATGCCGCAGCGCTTCCATAACTGCGTTGTGCGCGACTTTGCACAGGGCGACGTGGTTACGCTTGACGGCTGGGTCCTCTCGCGCGTCGAGGCGCAGATCTGTGCCTTGGTGGCGCTGGCAGCGGACGGCGGCTAGGTCGTGACTGCCGCCAGCCGCCGGGAGATGTCGGACTACGTCTGGCTCTTTCTGTTCTGGGCAGTTGCGACGGCGTACAACCTGTACAAGCCCTACCACATCGACGATTCCGCGCACCTGCAGTTCGCGCAGACCTTCATGGCGCATCCGCTGCACCCCATGACCAGCACGCTGAACCTGGGTGGCGCACCGGAACCGATCTGGCACCATAACCAGCCGCCCCTGTATTTTTACCTGCTGGGCCTGTGGGCCAGCGTTTTCGGCTATTCGGAGCCCGCGACGCATGCGTTTGGCGCGTTGTTTGCCGGCGCAGCAATCATCCTGTTCTACCGGATCGCATCCGTTCTGACTCCGCTCCACGCGCTGTGGCTGACGGGCATGATGGCCCTCGGACCGGCGTTTATCGTCAACCAGAACCTGATGGTCGACGTCCCGCTGCTGGCGCTGTGGCTGCTGTTCTTCGACGCGCTGATCGTCGGCGCGGACAGCGAGGAACAATTTCAGCGGCGGCGGTTCCTGATTGCCGCTGGCGCCGCGTCGGCCGCGGTGCTGGTAAAATACAGCAGCCTGGTGCTGCTGCCGGTCCTGGGTGCCGTACTGGTCGTCGAGCGGCGCTGGCGCCTGCTGTGGATTGCCGGCGTGCCGGTCGCAGCCCTGGCAGCCTGGTCGTTGTTCAACCTGATCGAATACCGTCATATCCACATGCTGCAACGACCAATGGGCATTGCGCGGAAAAGCTGGGCGCTGCCGGTAATGCGCTTCATCAGTGTCGTGGTGACGCTTGGCGGCCTGACGCCACTGGGATTGCTGGTGGCCGCTCACCTGCTGCCGTGGTGCAAGCGCTACGTACCGTTGGTCTACGCCGTCGGCATTGGCGCACTGATAGGGATGGCGGTCGTGGCGCTGGCCGGCGTTGCGGAAGGAGCCGTCGACCTAGCGCTGCGCCTTTGCTTCTTGATCAACGGTGCCCTGATCCTGCTTGGCGTGTGTGTCGTTGTGTCCCGGCGCCTGTTCGGCAGCGCTCCGTTGTTTATCGCGACACCGGGCAACGTGCGGCTGCTGGTCCTGCTGCTATGGGTGGCCGGGCACATCGCATTCTACAGCCTGTTCGCGCCGTTTATGGCCTCGCGCCACGTGCTGTTGGTGCTACCCGCCTTGCTTCTGCTATGCGCGATGCTGTGGCCGGTCAGCCTACCGCGTATCGACGCCGCGGTCGGGTTGGGGCTGACCGTTGCAGTCACATTCATGGTCGGCTGGGCCGACTGGCGCTTCGCGGCGTTCTTCCGTGATGAGGCGCGGTCCGTCGTAGCGAGCCTGCCGGCCGGCTCACGCATCTGGTTCTATGGCGGCTGGGGCTGGCAGTGGTATGCCCACGGCGCCGGCATGGTCCCTGTAAACATCGACAAATCGCTGATGCAACCCGGTGATTACCTGGTTACGAGCAGCGACGACCTGACACCGCGCGCGCTGTTCACTGAGAACCGGTTCCATCTGCAACCAATGACGCTGGTTCGCACCGATCGCAAGTCTACCGGATTGCCGGACCTGTTCTGCACCGCACGCTACGCGCATTTCTATGGCGTCGGCTATTCCTGGCTGCCGGACGGCCCCTGGATGCTGACCGACGACTGCCGCAATGAAATCGACATCTACCGCGTGAACTGAATTCAGGGCGCTTCGTA